>JAYEGS010000222.1:0-2484 GCA_034659215.1 Pseudomonadota bacterium
TGCTCTGAAGAGCGAAAAATCCTCACAGAGCCCAGCTATGCTCCGGTTTTTAGCTCTTCAGATCAAGCAAATATAACCTAAACCTGAGCGCCTACATGGGGAACTTATTTTGTCCTCGTTCCTTACACATTGGCCGTTTTAACGCTACAGCTTATGCAGCCCTGAACTTGCGCCCTTTATTGTGACGCATTCCGCCATGTTTAGAATGACTTGCGCCGTGATTAATTTGAGAAACCTGGATGGAAACCTCTTTGCCATTGAATTTAATATGCCGAAAAGCGTCAAGTATTTGGGGGGTATATCTGCTATCTGCTTCAAGGGAAGCCTTGTTACGCATAATTTCAATCTTTCCGACTTTAATACGGCCAACACCAGGAATTCCATTAATCTTGCCAATCAGCCCCTGGGGCAGTATGCCCTGACGCCGACCAACGTTAAGGGAAAAAAGAGCAAACTTCTGCTGGCGGTTAGAATTGTGAGTAAACGCCCCACGCTGATGATCTCTTTTACCATGCTGTTTTTTCTCCCGATCACTTACATTGAGATCAGAAGAATTTTTGTAATATTCTAAAAACTTATTAAACTCCAAAGAAATAAATTTCTTTATCAGCTCCTCACGATCCAGGGCCCCAAGCTTTTCTGAAATTTCTGCAAAGAGCGGATCGATCTGAGCGTGATCCACCTCAACTTTCGTAACAACATCAATCAGGTTAACCAGCTGCTTTTTACAAATTTCAACCCCGGAAGGAATACGACATTGCTTAAATTTCTTTTTAAGATTCTTCTCAATTTGCCTGATCCGGTATCGTTCCTTCATATGAACGATAGCAACCGATACGCCAGTACGTCCAGCCCGGCCGGTACGACCGCTTCTATGGGTATAAGCAGAAATATCATCAGGAAGATTGTAATTGATGACATGGGTCAGATCATTAACATCCAGACCACGAGCAGCAACATCGGTTGCCACAAGTATTTGCAAATTTTTGCAACGAAATTTCCTCATTACTTGATCGCGCTGGGCCTGGGACAAATCTCCATGCAAAGCATCGGCGTTGTAACCGTCCTGAATCAACTTATTGGCGACTTCATGGGTTTCCCGCCGAGTACGGCAAAAAATAATTGAATAATTTTCGGGACAATTGTCGACAATTCGCTTCAAGGCAAGATAGCGATCCCTGGCATGAACCATGTAATACTCATGGCTCACATTTTCAGCACCGGCATTGCGTTTACCGATTGTAACCTCAACAGGATCTGACATATACTTGCTGGCTATAGCGGCAACTTCTTTCGACATTGTTGCAGAAAACAGCAAGGTATTTTTTTCTTTGGGTGTCTTGGAAAGGATGGAGTTTAATTCATCCTGAAAACCCATTTGCAACATTTCATCAGCTTCATCAAACACAGCATAACGCACAGCGGACATGTCAACCTGACCACGGTTGATTAAGTCATTTAAGCGGCCTGGGGTAGCAACAATAATCTGGACACCTTTACGCAGGGCCTTAATCTGCTGCTCAATGCTTGCGCCACCATAAATGGCTAATGTCCTTAAGCCCTTAACATGGCGGGAATAGGCTTCTATATCTCTGGCTACCTGCACGCAAAGCTCCCGCGTAGGACACAGAACCAACCCTTGAATTTTCCTGCTCTTTGCGTTTGCCAGCTGAATCAATGGAACGCCAAACGCTGCTGTTTTGCCTGTTCCGGTTTGCGCCAGGCTTACCAGATCTACTTGTCGTTCGAGCATTAAAGGAATGACCTGTTCCTGAACGGGGGTTGGTTCTTCAAATCCTAAGGATGATAACCCTTTAAGGATACAGTTATTAATGCCAATGTCTGCAAATGTTTTCATAATATTTTTTCTTTCGAGCTGAGGAGTAAGTTGGGGAATTGCAATAAGGACAGGCTGATCAAAAAAATGCCCTGCAATGTGCAGGGCATTCGAAATACTACAAGTGAAAATTATTTAAAGCTGAACCACATTGGCGGCAGCAGGACCTTTTGGACCGTCAACAACTTCAAAAGTAACCGATGCACCTTCGTCAAGTGTTTTGTAGCCATCCGCTTGAATTGCAGAATGATGGACAAAAACATCTGATCCATCTTCTTGCTCAATAAAACCAAAACCCTTAGACGCATTAAACCATTTTACAATACCTTTATTCACTATCTAACAACTCCTTTACATGCAGCTCTCTTAAGAGAACCTTTTATTAACAAAAAATATCATCCGGAAACTACCTCGCCCTGATAAACTGGAAAGGAAATTAAGGTTCTGGACTCTTTTTAGTACCCCTTGGGGTAGGGCGTCTAAAGTGGACAATTTTCTTTGCCCACTTTTTTTGGCGTTTACAGTTTACAGTTTACAGTTTACGGCTACCAACTTAAGACGGGACAGTGTTCCCCTCACCCCAACCCTCTCCCCAAGGGAGAGGGAGCTAACCCCAGCTTTTTGTAGTTGGGTTAATTTTCAATAAC
>JAYEGS010000223.1:0-2483 GCA_034659215.1 Pseudomonadota bacterium
CCTCAATATCTTTTCGATGGTCGGCCTCGTCTTGTTGATGGGATTGGTGACTAAAAACTCGATTCTTTTAGTCGATCTTACCAACCAGCTCCGAACTGAAGGTAAAGGCATCGACACGGCTTTAAGTGAGGCATGTCCGGTCAGGCTGCGACCGGTACTGATGACCGCTTTAACCCTTATTTTGGGTATGTTACCGGCCGCCTTAGGCTACGGTGCCGGGGCCGACACCAACGGCCCGCTGGCGGTAGCGGTTATCGGCGGGATGCTAAGTTCAACCGTACTTACCCTGCTGGTCGTCCCGGCAGCCTACTCTCTGGTTGAGAATGGCATCGAAAGGCTGAGATTGATCAGAACTCTCCGTTTTGGCAGTAGAAAAGGAAGACGATCATGAGAAAAATCTTTATTTTAATTTTAGGCTGTATGATTCTGCAGTTTTCCCTCCCGATCGGGATTAGTTTTGGCGAAACTCTCGAAGATGCCTGGGAGATCGGTTTACAAGCCGATCACCTCTTAAAAGCGGCAGGCCAGGATATTATCTCCCGGCAGGCGGAACTTGCCGCCGCCAAAGGCCTGCGCCTGCCGACCGTAAATGTCGGGGCGGGATACACCATTCTTGACAACGAACCGGGTGCCTATGCCCAAACAATTCAGTTTACGACAGCCGATGATACATCTTTAACTTACCAGGCGATGGTCTCTTTACCACTTTACACCCATTTCCAGATAAGTTCATCAATCGATGCGGCCATGGCCGGCCTCTCTGCCGGTAAGTTTGCCGAACAAGCCACCCGGCAAAAGGTGAAATTGAAAATTGCCGAAGCCTATATCGCAATATTACTCAGCATCCAGCAAACCGACGTGGCTATCAGCCAGGAACAGAGCCTGGCCGCCCATTCGGCAGATGTCAAAAATCTTCATGAAGAGGGCATGGTTCCGGTAAACGACCTTTTGGCGGCAAAAGTCGCACTCGCCAATGCCCGGCAGCTCACTCTAAGGAGTCGAAACCGGCTCGACATTGCCCAATCCGCCTACAATCGGCTTTTAAACCGGCCTCTCGATTACAAGTTTCAAATTGTAAAAATCCCGCTCCATTTTCCGGACATCGATTTGCCCGTTTTAAGCCGGGATGCCCTCAAAAAACGGCCTGAGCTCGCCGCCCGGGCCGAACAGATAGAAGCCTTGAAATGGCAGGCAAAATCAACCAGGGCTGAAACCGGCCCTAAGGTTATGCTTAGGAGTGGCTATGATTACCGGGAAAATTCCCACCAGCAACATGAGGGAGTCTGGCAGGCGATGGTGATGGCGTCATGGGACATCTTTGACGGGAATGTGGCTAAAAACAGAAGCCGCGCCATCGAGGCCCAATCTAGATCACTTAATGAACAACGACAAGACCTGGAAACCTTGATCCAGCTCCAGGTTCGCCAAGCCTGGCTAGATCTGGAGGAGAGCCGCAAACGGATAGAGGTTACTAAAAAAACCCTGGAGCAAGCGGAGGAAAATCTGCAGGTCACCCGTGACCGCTACAAAGAGGGGATTGGCACCAACACCGAAGTTCTTGACGCAGAAACCCTGCGGACGATAAATTTTGTCAACTACGATAAGGCCAATAATGATGCCGTGCTGGCTGTCATTCGCTTGCATTATGCAACCGGGAGTTTATAGTGGGTGCCGACAAGCAACATACAAAAACGGAGATATTGGCCTTAAGCATCCCGCTTTTTGCCGATAGCGGCTATGCCGGGGTGAGTATGCGTCAGATCGCCCGGGCCGTGGGCATTCAGGCGGCATCTCTCTATCACCATTTTCCCGATAAGCAGACCCTCTATATCGAAGCCCTGACGCAGGCCTTCAGCAAACATGCTGATTTTATGAACGACTCTTTCACTTTGCAAGCGAGCCCGGAAGAGCGCCTGCATCATCTGATTAGCGGACTCTGCACCCAGGTTAAAGAAGATAACAATTTCAGAAGACTCATGCAGAGAGAGATTCTCGATGGCGACACAAAACGCCTGCAGTTGCTTGCCGACCAGGTTTTCGGCAATTTCTTTAAAGATATGAATGAACTCTGCCGCTCACTCAACCCGGATCGGGATTCCCACCTGATGGCTATATCGATTTTGGGTTTGGTACTTTACCATTTCCAAATCACCCCAATCCGTCCATTCCTGCCCGGTTTTCAGGTCTCCCATAACGACCCAGAAGTTATTGCCGACCAAATTTTCACCCTCCTGAAAAACGGCTGCAGATAAGTTAAAGTGTAAGTTCCTGAAAAGCTACCCATAATCTAATAAAGTTTACAATAATTATCAGTGCTGTCCGGTCAGGAAATTGCAACCCGGGATATCGGGTCATTTCCCTCCACTTCTTACGCAAAATTTTTGTTTTTCCAACGCTCATTACGCCAAAATTGCGAAACTCGTTCGTACCTCACTCAGACAGTCGCAATTTCATGGCTTCATTCGCTGGGAAAAACGACAAAA
>JAYEGS010000224.1:0-2479 GCA_034659215.1 Pseudomonadota bacterium
TGACAAATCCTAAATCAACAAAACGCTTGGCCCATTCATAGTCAGCCGAAAAACAGTGAATAACGCCGCCATTCCGATACCCCTCTTCGGAACGGATGATATCATAAACTTCCCGATGAGCATCCCGGTCATGAATAATCACCGGCAGGCCCAACTCTCCCGCCAGATTCAGCTGCCGGGCAAATTCGCGCCGTTGCACCGGTTTAGGTGAATGATCACGGTAAAAATCGAGACCGATCTCTCCATACGCCACCACTTTAGGATCGGCCGCCAACGCCTTGAACCGCTCATATCCAGCTTCATCCGCCTTTTTGCTGTCATGCGGATGAATACCGATCGTTGCATAAATACTCGGATATTGGTACGCCAGTTCAATCGCTCTGATTGAATCAGCAACATTAGTACCGATAACTATCATCTTTTCAACCCCGGCCGCCTGAGCCCGCTCAACCGCAGCGCCGACATCGTCGTTAAAGGCACTTAAGTTTAAGTGACAATGTGAATCAATTAGTTGCATATTTACTACTACCTTCTACTATCTCTCGACAAAAGTTTCAAACTCTTTGACAAAATCCACTAAAGCCTCAGCTGTCAAACGACAGAGTTTTTCGCCCTTCTCTTTTGAAGCAAAAGCCGGGTCTCCCCAAACCCCGCCGGACCAATAGGCCTGCTTGTTACGAACTAAAATATAGTCGGGAAAATCAGGGAACTCACGCTCTGACGTACCCTTGACCAGCTCGGGAAAGAGATATTGAATCCGCGCCGTCTCAACCTCACCGGCATGCGAGTCACCTTCAACTTCAATAATCTCACGTCCGGCCTGAAAACAGAAGTCGTATTCATTAATTACCGCCAAACGGATGTCGGGAAAAGCCGCCAGCATCTCTTCGCCAACTTCAATCAGAGCCCCGATGTGGGTTTTCCCGGCATGACCGGAGATCAAGATAAAATTCCGCAGGCCCTGCTTATAATAACCCTTCACCAGATCCCGAACCAGAGCCCGGAACGTATCAGGAGAGATCCCCACCGTTCCAGGATGCTCGGAAGTACTGCGGCAAATCCCGTAATGCACCTGAGGGGCGACAAAAACCGGGTAAATCGCCGCCGCCGCCTTGACCGAAGCATAAACCTGCATCGTATCAGTATCAAGCGGAAGATGCTCACCATGCTCTTCCGTCGAACCAAAAGGCAGAAAAATCGTTCGGCTCCGTACAAGCCCGGCCGAAAACTCGGGCATCGTCATGTCGGTAATAATCAATTTATATTTCCTTTAACCTGTCATTCTATCGGTTGCCCTGGAACCAGATTGCGTAGAAATTGCTCACAGGGAAGACAAATGGTGTTATTTATCAGAAGCCGTTCATTTCCGCGATAGAGAAAAAGAGTCTGCGCTTCCGGATAATCCTCTTGAAAGGCAGTTAAACCTTTAAGCATCGCATGGCTGACTTTGGCGGAATTTTTCACCTCTATAGCCCAAAAGGTCTCTTGACCATAGAGGATAAAATCAACTTCAACCCCTGATTTTGTCCGCCAGTAATAGAGGTTGCAGGGTTTATTGCTGTATGCAATCCAAGCTCTCAAATGTTGAGCAACAAGCCCCTCAAATCCAGCCCCATCAATTTCATGAGAGCTGTCTAAAGGCCCGGCCGGTCGCAGGGAGCGAAAAACTCCACTATCAAAACAGTAGAATTTAGGGTGAGAAATAAGGTGTCTTTTGGCTCGCCGGGAAAAAACCGGTACCCGGAAAGAGAGTAACAGGTCTTCAAGAACCGCAAGATAATTATCCACGGTTTTTCGTTTGACTTGGCACTCTCTTGCAATCTCAGAGACGTTTATGGTGCTGCCATGAGAAAAACTCGCCGCCTCTAGAAATCGGCTGAAAGCACCAATATTACGAACAACCCCCTCCATCTGAACCTCTTCTTTCAGGTAGAGGGCAACGTATGAATCAAGAGTTTCCTGCGGACTGAGAGCGTTGGTAATTAAGGGCACCAGGCCAATTTGCAAACTCTTGACCAAAGAGAATGTATCTCCAAGTTCAGCCGCCATAAACGGGTGCATTGTTTTAACAATAGCGCGACCGGCCAAGAGATCGATCCCGGTTCTTTTTAGTTTTCGGGCGCTGGAACCAGTAAGAATAAACTGAAACCCATTGCCCTCTTCAATAAGTTCATGCACCACATCAAGAAGTTCAGGAACTTTCTGAACTTCATCAATAATAATGGTTTTTTCATTTGACCCGCTCACCACCTCTCGCAAACGTTCAGGTCTGGCTGAATATAGACGAAATAGTTCAGGTGCAAGAAGATCAATTACCACAGATTCCGGATAATACTGCTTAAGCCAAGTTGATTTTCCGGTTCCTCTTGGCCCAAAGAGAAAAAAACTTTGCCTTGGCGCCCGAAAAAAACGACTCACCGATTCCATTTACGCCTCCTTTTTTGCATCTAAAGCGCAAATAACACATTTCGGAGGCATA
>JAYEGS010000225.1:0-2471 GCA_034659215.1 Pseudomonadota bacterium
TTTGCAACTCCGGCAGCACCTATGGGTGAGCTTACAGTTACTCCGATGATGAAAAGCGACAAGAAACCGCCGGTAAAGTTCAGCCATGAAAAACACGCGGCAGGAGTCCCTGATTGTAAAACCTGTCATCATGACTGGGATGGTAAAGCGGTTCCGAAGAAATGTAGCGAGTGCCACACCGGGAGAAAAAAGGGTGATAAACCCAACATTAAAATTGCTATGCACAACAGTTGTAAGAAATGTCATAAGGATCGGAAGGCGGCGGGCAAAGCAGCCGGACCGACGAGTTGTAAGAAATGTCATAAAAAATAGTTGATCAAGAGAGTAAGAATGTATATAAAGGGGCACCCCGGTTTTGGGGTGCCTTTTTTATTGGGCGGTTTATGTTTTTTTTGCCCAGCTTTTTTCTTGACGTAAAAATCTGGCTATGTTAGAACGGTTGAAACTATACTAAAAGGGTATTGAAATTGACTGCAAAGAAAGAGTTGAAGAAGAAGGGTTCGTTCCTGAGTGGGTTGACGGCTTTTTTCTCGTCGTTAAAACTGACAATATTTCTGTTGATAACCTTGGCTCTGGTCTCAATTATCGGAACCGTGATTCCGCAGAATATGTTGCGTGCAGATTATCTTAAGGTCTATGATGAGTCAACTTATACGACTTTGCAGGCTGTCGGTTTTCTTGACATGTACCATTCCTGGTGGTTTGTTCTGATTTTGACGCTTTTGACTATAAATCTGATTGCTTGTTCCTGGAAACACTTTCCCCGAACCTGGCGTTTTTTTTCTCACCCTACCAGGTTGTTGGACAAGTCGTTGGAGAAGGCCACGGCATCGGCTTTGGTTTGGCGTCATTCCTGGAAACTGGGGACGGACGATCCCGCCTCTTTGCTCTCTCGTCTCAATAGCTTGTGGGCGGGAAAATGGGAATGGTCGGAACATGCTGGTGAGAATGGTTCAGAAATTCACTATGTTGCGGAAAAAGGGCGTTGGTCGCGTTTGGGGGTTTACTTTGTTCATCTAAGTGTTCTTATTATTTTTGCCGGCGGTATAATTGGTTCTCTTTTTGGAATTAAGGGTTTTGTTAATATCCCGGAAGGTGAAAAAGTCAGCTCCTTTTATACTTATGGTGATAACCGGGTTCCGATAGAGCTGGGTTATTCGGTCGAATGTCGTAAATTTAAAGTTGAATTTTATGAGACTGGCAGTCCTAAAGAGTACTCCAGTGACCTGATAATTTACGATAATGGGAAACCGGTAAAAGAGAAAATTATTGAGGTCAATCATCCGATCTCTTATCAGGGATTTACTTTTTATCAGTCCAGTTATGGAGCTTATGGTGGACTGGTTGATTTGGAACTTAATTTTCGTGAGACCGGAATGGTGTTGCCGCTCCGGCTTGAGGTTGGCCGCCCGTTGCGTCTGCCCGAAAATTGGGGTTGGATTGAAGTTCTAAAATTTGAAGAGAACTATATGCGGATGGGGCCCTCGGTCATGGTTTTGCGGGATCCGGGTAACGGGGTTAAACCTTATCAGTTCTGGGTCTTTCTGCGTTTTCCCGAATTTGGTAAAGAGAATGGCAAGACGGCTGAATTTTGCACCTTTAAAAATATCGAGCAGCGATACTATACCGGTTTGCAGGTTAATAAAGATCCCGGAGTCTGGGTTGTCTGGATCGGTTGTATTATGATGATTCTCGGTCTCTATGTCGCTTTCTTTATGTCGCATCGGCGTTTATGGCTGCGTTTGGCTCGGGATCCGGATAAACCGGAACGACTGCAACTGGTTATGGTTGGTAATGCCAATAAGAACCAACCTTCCTTTGAGTTGGAGTTTAAAGAGTTAGCCGAAAAGGTCAAGGCTTGGAAGTGATTCATTGTAAAATCGAAAAAAACTTTGTGCCTCTGTGCCTTCTGCCATTGTGCCTTAGAAAAAATGAGGATCAGTAATGAACACATATATTTTTAGTATTGTGACCTTTGTTTACATGGCGGCGATGGTGGTTTATCTGGCTTATCTCGCTTTTCGCCGTCCTTTGGTCGCCCGTTTGGCTACGGTTATTCTGGTCGCCGGATTTTTAGCTCAGACCGTTGCCATCGGTGTGCGCTGGTATGAATCCTACGAGATGGGGATTGGGCATGCGCCGATGTCCAATCTTTATGAGTCTCTGGTCTTCTTTTCCTGGACGATCGTCATGCTCTATCTTTATATTGAATATAAGTATAAGTTTTCTATCCTGGGTGCCTTTGTCACCCCTTTCGCTTACCTGAGTATGGCTTATGCGACGATTTCACCAAATGTTAATGAAGTTATTCAACCGCTGGTTCCGGCTCTCCAGAGTAACTGGTTGATTTCGCATGTCGTGACCTGCTTTCTCGGTTATGCCGCTTTTGCCGTCTCTTGTGGCGTGAGTTTTACTTATATTTTAAAGAAACGCTATGAAGATCGTCAAGGTACGGGCGGAGTTCTGGCCGC
>JAYEGS010000226.1:0-2461 GCA_034659215.1 Pseudomonadota bacterium
GTGCCGGCCGAATATGCGGGCTCTAGATTAACCGTAAAAACCTATGCAGATCGGCTCTGTATCTACGATCATGACAAGCTGGTTGCTCGCCATCGACGCAGTTATGACCGTCACCAGGACTTTGAAGATCCAGACCATCCCAAAGAGTTGTTGGCTCAACGCAAAAAATCTCGTGATCAACACATTCTCAAACGTTTTTTGTCGATTACCAATAGAGCTCAAGACTATTACCGAAAACTTGAAAAACACCGCATGAATCCTATTCAGCATGTCTATAAAATTGTCGCTTTAAGCGAGATTTACGGAAACGATGAAGTCAGTCGGGCAATCGAAGATACATTTGTTTTTGAAGCCTTTTCCTGTGAATATGTCGCTAATCTTCTGGAGCAACGGGCAAGAGTTGTTAAAGAGCCTGGGGCCTTGCATTTGACCCGTAAAAAAGATCTTTTAGAACTTGATGTTAAAGAACCTGATTTTAGTATCTACTGAAAACTACAAGGAGTTAATATGTTGAAAAATACTGAAACAATGGAACAGCAGATGTCTTATCTCAAGCTTCATTATATGTCTGAAAATTACGATGAAACAGTTCAGCAGGCGCTTAAGGAAAAATGGTCACATGTTGAATATCTCTCCAGCTTGATTGAGGGTGAAGCGGCAGCCCGTTGGGATCGCTCAACCCAACGGCGTGTTACTTTGGCCCGCTTCCCCGTCATCAAGACAGTTGAACAATTTAAATGGAGCTGGCCCCACAATATTAACCGTCTCGGAATTCAAAATCTCTTTCATCTAAAGTTTATTGCCAATAAAGAAAATATCATTTTTATAGGTGGTGTCGGTCTTGGCAAAACCCACTTGGCAACCGCCTTGGGTTACGCCGCCTGTATTAAAGGACACTCAGTGCTTTTTACCACAGCCATAGATGTCATCAATAGCATGTCGGCAGCCAAAGCTGCCGGAAGACTTAAAACTGAACTGAAGAGATTCCTGCGTCCGGAAATCCTTATTCTCGATGAGCTTGGATATCTGCCCATAGATAAACATGGGGCCAACCTTCTGTTTCAAGTCATTAGCCATCGCTACGAAAGAGGATCAATAATCATCACATCAAATCGGGCTTATAAACATTGGATGAAGATTTTTGACAATGATGCGACCTTAACATCAGCAATTCTTGATCGTCTATTGCACCATTCTGAAACAAACCTCATTGAAGGCCCCAGTTACCGGATGAAGGATCAGCTTGTTCTCCATTAAAAATGGCTTGTCACCGGTTATGTGAATTAGCCGGTGACAAGAAAATATCTCGTTTTTTTACCCACATTTTCAAACCGGCGATTTTCATACATTTTCACGCCGCCGCTTACACAAGGAAAGACGGTTCTACTAAGAACGACTGTGAACGTAACGCAGCCAGTCGTTTTTATACAGATTTCAGGAGAGAGCACCCACACCTGAAAGTTATCGTTGTCGAAGATGGGCTAAGTAGTAATGCTCCACACCTAAAAGATCTTAATCAGTTGAACTTACGCTATATCTCGGGGGTAAAACCCGGTGACCACAAATTTCTTTTCAATCATGTAATCACCGCAAGCGAAAATGGCGAAACGACTAAAATTTGTTTTCCAGACAAAGAAAACCCTGAAATATCTCACCATTTCCATTATGTTGAGCAGGTTTCATTAAATGAGTCGAACCAGGATTTAAAGGTCAACTTCCTTGAATATTGGACGGTCGGTAAAGATGGAACAATCAAAAAGTTTAGTTGGGTTACCGATCTGCCGCTCTCCGAAGAAACGGTTTACGACATTATGCGAGCTGGACGTGCCCGGTGGAAAATTGAGAATGAAACATTTAATACTCTGAAAAATCAGGGATATAATTTAGGTCATAATTACGGACTCGGAGAAAAGAATTTAGGTGCAATACTATCAATTCTGATGATGTTGGCTTTTTTGATTGATCAAGTACAGCAAATTAGTTGCTGGCTTTACAAAGAAGCTCTAGCAGAAAAAGGAGCAAAGTACCGTTTATGGGAAAGCACTCGTGGTTTTTTCGATCATTATCAGGTTGATTCGATGGAAACAATTTACCGAGCCATAGTTTATGGCTATGAATGTTACGACCTAAAGGACGTCTGCATAACGTAGCTATTTTTTAGCAACGTTAATTTTATTACCAAAGAACATAACGGGTTGATAATTTCAATTTAGCAACTTGACAGGATAGTTGCGCCTAAATAGCACTAAAAAGAGATTGAAATCTCATTTCAGCCCAGCAAATGAAACTGAAAAGACTGAAATAGCGAGAAGATGATATTACTCTCGCGAAAACAAGCTATAGACTCAGTGATTTCTGGTCACTGAGACTTAAAACGGGAATTGCTGAATACATTTGCATATTTGGTATCTGCACAAGTTGTGCCATAACCTCCCCAACAATTCCTTTATTAAAGTTGATG
>JAYEGS010000227.1:0-38504 GCA_034659215.1 Pseudomonadota bacterium
GGGAGAAAACCTTAGAGATCGCGGCGGCAACCCATTCACCGATACTATGGCCGATCATTATGGTTGGAGTGATTTCCTGCTCTATCATGAGTTGGGCCAGAGCATATTCGAAGACAAAGAGGGCCGGCTGGGCGATTCTGGTTGAGAGAGGTTCCGAAGTCTGTTCTGAAAATTTCCCGGGGTTGCTCTCGGATGTCTTGGAATCCGAGGCTAAAATATCCCGGATATCGAGTTGCAGGTAGGGTTTAAGTATTTCTGTACAGTACTCAATGTTTTTTTTAAATACCGGTTCTTTGAGCAGTTCCCGAGTAATAACCGGCTGCGAACCCTGTCCGGAGAACATGAAGGCGATTTTGTTTGTCCTTTTTGGATAAACGGTTCCCTCTTTTTTTTCACTCCGGGCGTGTTTAAGGAACGAATCCGCCAGGGCTTGGCGGTCAATTTTGCCGCTCGGCAGAAGTGGAAATTTTTTAACTGCAGCAATATCTGTTGGCAGCATATAGGTCGGTAGAATTGTTTTCAGATGGGCTGTTAACTCACCTTTAAGGGTCGGCTTCTTCCCTTTATTTACGACAAAGGCGACCAAACGTTTATTGTCGGCCGCGTTGCCATGAGTTATAACAGTGGCATCTAAAATGTCGGCATGCAGTTTAAGAGCATTTTCAATTTCGCCCAGTTCAATTCTAAATCCTCTGATTTTAACCTGATTATCCAGCCGTCCTAAAAATTCAAGATTACCGTCATGGCGATATCTGACCAGATCTCCAGTTTTATAGATACGTATCGTATCAGGTAACTCTTTATCTGTACGAAAGGTTGTCGGCGACCAGTGTAAAAAACTTGTCGCAGTCCGTTCAGGATCGTTGAGGTAGCCGGCAGCCAGCCCGCTGCCGCTGAGATAGAGCTCCCCTGGAGCGCCTGGGGGGACCGGAGTGAGAAGGTCTTTGTTTTGGCGCAGCAGGTGGCAGTTAACGTTATCTAGAGGTTTGCCGATCTCCGGGTTAAGATTGCCGGTCGTTGAGATCACGGCGCTGGTGGAGGCAACGGAATTCTCAGTTGGGCCGTACATGTTGTGGGTTATAAAGGGCAGGCCGTCGGTGGGCCGGACTCTTAAGCTGTCGCCGCCGGTGTAGAGGATGCGTAACCGGCAACTCCTGGGCCACTCTAATTGCAATAAAATCTCACTCATTGCCGTGGAGCAGAAATGAACGGTTATGTTTTTGGCGATAATCCAGTCACGCAGTTCAAGGGGGTCAAACATAAGGTCATTCGGAACCAGGTGAAGGCATGCTCCTGAACATAGAGTCGGCCATATTTCCATGATTGAGGCATCAAAGGAGAGTGATGAAAACTGTGAGATCGTGTCATTGGCCGATATTGAAAAAGTATTGCTAAGCCAATACATAGTGTTAAGCAGGCCCCGGTGGGGAATAACCACACCTTTTGGGCGACCGGTTGAGCCCGATGTATAGATTACATACGCCGGATTTTCCAGAGCGTATTTCGGAGCTGATTGCGGGCCGGCCACCCTCCTTTCAGAAATCGGAGCTGCCGGCAGGGTGCTGACATCAATGATTTTTATCTCACCTATACTGTTTGTCTGGGTAAGCTCATCCTGGGAAAAATTTTTGACTAAATCGAGGGTCTCTTTCGCCACCAGAATTTTTTTCAGACGCGCATCCCGGATCATGAATTTAAGCCGTTTTTCCGGTTGGCCGGGATCTAAGGGGATAAAGGCCGAACCGTTTTTCAGTACGGCCAGCATGGCCGCAATCGCAGCTGGAGATTTTTCCATGCAGATGCCGATGAAATCATCTTTTATGATATTATCTTTTTTAGGGCTTTGCAGAGTTTTTTTGATCTTTTCGGAAAGTACGTCAAGTTCAGCGTAAGTTAGAGATTGTTGACTGCCGATAATCGCTATGGCCTCGGGTTGATCGATTACCTGGCGATTAAATTGTTCGATTAAGGGGAACTCGGCAAAGTTCACACTCTTGCCCGAGCCCCATTTTGTTAGCCTGGCCTGATCCCGGGTCGAGATCAGATCAGACTCTGTAATTGCTCTATCCGCTCGCTCGGCAACTATTTCAAGCAGGCGTAAAAAACTTCTAATCCAGCTCTTAACACTTTCACGTTCAAACAATGCGGTGGCAAATTCCAAAACCGAGGTCAGCCCGCCATCACGTTCTTCCATATAGAGTGAAAGATCAAATTTGGCGATATCGGACTTAAACTCGACCCACTCCTGTTTCAGCTTATGTGTTTGGGGAGGGTCGTCTAATGGAGGGAGGAGGGTGAAGTAGGTTTGAAATACACTCTGGTGACTCATATCCTGGGAGATGTTGAGCTCCTTGACCAGTTTTTCAAACGGGATTTGGGCGTGTTGCAGGAGCTCAGTTCCGGCTTTTGCCGTTCGTTTTACATGTTCCGCAAAAGATTGCCGGTCTGAGAGGTCAAGCCTTAAGGGCATAACGTTGGCAAGTAAACCGACAACCGGTTCAAACTCCGGTCGGGAGCGATTGGCCAGAGCCGTGCCGATTGTAATACTATTTTGTCCCGAATAACGGGAGAGCAAAAGCCCAAAGGCTGTCGTCAGCAGAACATTGAGCGTGGTTTTCAGCGTTTTCGCCCGCAATTTGAGCTGTGAGGTCAAAGACGGTGAAATTTTGAACGAAAGTGAATCTCCGGCAAATGATTGCATTGAGGGCCGAGGTTTGTCGGTCGGCATTGATGATATTGCCGGTATTCCCTGAAACTTTTTTCGCCAAAATTTAATTGTTGCCTCATTGAGGTTGGTTGCAATCGAGCGGTTTTGCCAATTGACAAAATCACTATGGCCTGCCGAAAGCGGCGGGAGAGAGAGCGGAATATTCTCTGTTTTAGCGTTGTAGAGTTGGTTTAAGTCCTCGATAATGATACCTATGGACCAGCCGTCAGCGATAATATGGTGGCAGGTTATAATCAGACCATATTCGTTATTGCCAAGCACTATCAACAGAGAGCGAAAGAGTGGAGCCAGGTTAAGCTCGAATGGGGTGCCGGCTTCCTCTTTAAATCTTAAGTTAAGTTCCCTGAGACGATCATTTTCCGGGAAGTTACTGATATCTTCAATGCGAAAGGGGATCTCCAGATTTTTATGTATCCTCATTACCGGGCCGAAATCACGCTCCCGGATACTTGTGGAGAGAGCATCGTGACGTTCGGCCAGGGCTTTAAGTGCCTCTTTTAAAGCCTCAATATCGAGCTCTCCCTGAAGTTTCAGGGCCACCGGCAAATTATAGACGTGATTAGGGCCTAATTGCTGGGATAAAAACCAAAGTCTTTGTTGAGCGTAGGAGAGCTTTTGCTCCCCTTTTCTGCTCCCTTTCCCGCCCCCGGTTACCGGTTTTCCGGGAACCGGTTCGGCCAGGTTATTATTATCCTCAGGCAGAGCTATAAAGGCGGCAAGCCCGGCAATCGTCGGGGCGGCAAAAAAACGGTCAATCGAAAGCTGGGTGCCAAATTCATTGCCGAAACGGGCGATGGCCTGAATCGCCACCAGGGAATCGGCTCCCAGTTCAAACAGGTCATCATCAGCGCCGATTCCATCAATCCCGAGCAGATCACTCCAGATTTTTGCCATAAAAATTGCAACCCTGCCTTGAGGTTCTCTAAAAGGAGTTGTCAGGTGCGGTCTTGGTTGTTTGTTGCTCGCTCTAGGGATCGAATGGCTCGCGATCAATGCGGAGATTTCCAGGCTTTGGTCGTGGGAACGGGCCGATTCTCTCTCCGTTGCCAGGTCAGTGGTGCAGACATAGATAACCGGCTCTCCTCTGGAGCTGAGACTTCCGGCGAAAATGTCGGCTCCTTCTGCAGGAGAAATTCCGTTAGCGATGATCGAACGCAGGATCGGAGATATCGCCTGGTCTTCGGTTTTAGGGGCTAAATTAACGGGTTTATTGGTTTTGATGGATGGTACGGCGGCTCGTTTGCCGGCTTCGGCGACTTTGAGCATGGTATAACGCTTGATCTCCAGTAAAATATCACCTTCAGAGCTCATAATCGTGATATCAAAAAGGAGACGGCCGGAAGAATTTTCCTCTTTTAACCGACGGCTATAGCTTATGATGCCGGGTGTAAGCGGGGCATAAATATTGACAATCCCGAACTGGAAGGGCATAAAATCCCAGGCATTTTCAATATCTGCGAGCATAAAAGCGGTGGCTCGATCAAGCAGGGCCGGATGCAGGGGATGCTGTTTGAAATCATAATGCAGGTCAGCGGGAAGCTCCATAAAGGCAAGCGCTTCTTGATCTCCGAAATATGCGGTTACCGGAAAGTCCCAGCGTCTTCCGGCCTTAACTTTAATGCCATCCTCTAGATTGATGGTTTGTTCGGGGATAATTTTGGTGCAGCGCTTTTTTATGTCCTTAAGGTCAATTTTTTCCGGAGGCGTTGCCGGAGAGTGAACCTTAGCCCGGGCATGTTCAATCCAATCGCCTCTCTTTTCACGATTGGCGCTGTGAATGGCAAAGGCTGAGGTGTCGGCGGCGGAACTGTCAGAGATACCAATTCGTAAATTTGCCGCACTCCCGCCTCTCTCCTGAGCTATCGCCAAAGGCGCCAAAATGGTGAAATCTTCAAGCCTGATTGAGTTGAAATCCGAGTTAAAGTCGGCCTCTTTGAGGCTGGTATAGGTTATGTCAAGATAGGCGGTTCCCGGCAAAACGTAATTATCGTCAATTTGATGCTCGCCAAGTGTCCAGTTAATCGCCGGGGAGAGGGAGCGGGTTTTAACAATTTCGTTCATCGGATAGGAGCGGATGGTTTTTTTTCTCACGGTTGCCGCTCTGGCCGCCATTCCCACCTCTTTCCAAGTGTCCCAGGCGATGCTGACTACCTGACCCCGGCCTCTGTAGCTCATTGCCAGAGCATCTAAAAAGGCGTTGGCGGCAGTGTATGCGAGCTGTCCGGTACCGCCTAGGACGCTGTTTAAAGATGAGCAAAAAACGGCGAAATCAAGCTCTCCCAGATCAATAACCTGAGCCAGGTGCAATATGGCATCAACCTTGGGTCGTAAAACTCGGTCAAGCTCCTGGGCATCGGTTTGCAGCAGTAGTTTTCCGCCGGCGACCCCGGCCGCATGGATAACGCCATCGATTTTACCAAATTGTCCGCACAATTCATCGACCACCGCTTTAATTTGTTGGGACTCGGCTGCATCAGCGGTCAAAAGGATTATAGTTGCACCAAGTTGTTCCCACTGATAAATCTTGTTTATGATTTCGGCTTGTTGCAGTTCCTGGGGTTGAAGTTCTTCGCGATTATTCTCAATAATATTTTGCCACCGGTTTCGTTCCGGGAACGGGGTTCGAGAGAGCAGGGCAATTTTGGGATTGCGACTGTGGGTCGCAATAAAGCCCGCCAGGGTTATCCCGATTCCACCAAGCCCGCCGCTGATGAGATAGACTCCATTATCTCTTAAGCGATTTTTCAGGCCGTTTGCCGGCGTCTTAAGATCAAGTTTTAGATTGGAAAAATCCTCTTCCCAGCGCCAGTTGCGTAAAACTACTCGTGGGCACCGGCCATTGCTTTTTAGCTCCAGGGGCAAAAGTTCCAGGCTTTTTTCAGAAAGTTTTCCCTCTCTATTAATTTTCAGATCAATAATTTTACATTCAAGGTTTTGATACTCCTGGGGTATGACTTGGGCGGGGCCGGAGATGAGTTGTTTTTCAGGAACCGGAAGATCATTTTCATCTATCTGGTAGAGTTCAGAACCGATAAAGAGAATCTTTGCTTTTTCAATGTGGTCACATTGGCTTAAAGCTTGAGCCAGGGTTATTGGGGCCGCAAGCGCCATCTTTTTAACATGTTGCAGGCGCAAACGTGGCTCTGTGGAAGCGAGAGAGGGCAGCAGAGCCAGATTGAGTACGGTTAATGGTTCGTTTTTGGAAAGATTTTTCGAAGCATTAAATATGGCCGTCAGTCCGGCTGCCGAGAGAGGGTCGAGAGCCTCTGCGGCGTGGTTATTGTGGAGCGAAGCGTATTCATAAACAATAGGTTCAATCAGATGATTTTCAAGTTTCTTGACAAGCTCCAGTTCAAGCGGACTTCCGGTATGTAAAATTATTAGCGGCAGAAGAGGTTTTCCGGAAGAGTTTGGAATCGGGGTTCGTTTCCATGATGGAACTGAGAACCAGCGCGAAATATCACTCTTTCTTTTAATGGGGTCAGAGTAAAATAAACCGCCATCTAGTTTACTTGCTTCTTCCGGGGCATGGTTTACTTTTACCCCATTAAAATTTTGTGGCGGAGCCTCAATCCAGTAACGTTGCCGCTGAAAAGGGTAGAGGGGGAGGGGGAGCCGGGCTCTTTTTTGGTTTATGAAGAGAGTTTGCCAATCAACCTCTTCTCCAGCCAGCCAGCTTTCCCGGCAGCGCTTTAATTGAGGGTTTAAACCATCATCGAAATTCGGTTTTTGCGGGTCGGTTTGGCCTAGTAACGTGACCGCTTCAGAGAGCGTGTGGCAGATTATTGCACTGCGGTATTTGTGTAGAGCGCGGCCTTTAGCCAGGGTGTAAGAGATATCTGCCGGATTTAGATCAGGGTTTTCGGCAAAATGTTGCGCCAGCAGTTCGCCAAGTTCGGCTAAAGCTGTTTGCGAGCGGGCTGAAAGCGGGAATATCCAGGGGCCTTTTGCGGTGGTTGTGGGGGTTGGTTCCGGGGCCTCTTCGATTATGATATGGGAGTTTGTGCCACCCATGCCGAATGAACTTAGACCGGCCCGGCGCGGGCGGCTGCCGAAATCCCAATCTTTGCTTCGGGTTGCCGGGTAAAAAGGAGTTTTGGCAAAATTGATCTGCCGACTTGGGGTTTCACAGTGCAGGGTGGCAGGTATTTTGCGGTTTTTAAGAGCCTCGATGGTTTTGATAATACCGGCCATTCCGGCTGCCGCGTCAAGATGGCCGATATTACTTTTGACTGAGCCAATGGCACAAAAACCACATTTGTCGGTCTCTTTTCTGAACGCTTCACTTAAGGCTTTAATCTCAACCGGATCGCCTAAGGCTGTGCCGGTGCCGTGAGCTTCGACATAGCTGATGCTTGTCGCTGAGACTCCGGCTGCCGCGAGAGCATCAAGAATTACTTCGCGCTGGCCTTCAAGTCCGGGTGCCGTAAAACCGACTTTGTTTGAGCCGTCATTATTGAGGGCTGAACCTTTGATAATCGCGTGAATGGTGTCGCGGTCACGAACGGCATCGGCAAGAGGTTTTAGGAGAATTATTCCGACCCCGCTGCCGCCGACCGTACCCGCCGCCTCTGCGGAAAAGGCGCGGCAGTGGCCGTCGGCTGAGGCGATGCCGTTTTGTTGATGCAGATGCCCGGAAATTTGCGGCGTGTTGATCGAGACCCCGCCCGCCAGAGCCATTTCACACTCTCCGGCGAGCAGCGCTTTACAGGCGGTGTGGATGGCAACCAGAGATGTGGAGCAAGCCGTATTGACGTTAATACTCGGTCCCCGCAGGTTTAATTTATAAGAGGTTTTGGTCGGCAGAAAATCTTTATCATTACCCATGGAGAGTTGGTAGCCATCCATAGCGTTGGTAAACATCTTATTAGCTGCGAGATTGTTGATCAGGTAGCTGTTCATACTGCAGCCGGCAAAAACGCCGATTTTACCGGGATAACGAAATGGATCGTAGCCGCCATGTTCTAAAGTATGCCAGGCGGTTTCTAGAAAAATCCGGTGTTGGGGATCCATCACACTCGCTTCGCGAGGGCTGAATTCGAAGAGCTTGGCATCAAACGTCTCAATATCCTGGAGGATACCGTGAGCGGCAATAAAACCCGGCTGGTCGATTTCAGCTTCAGAAAAACCGGCGCCTAAAAGCTCTTTGCGCGAGAAAAAGGTGATCGATTCGGTTTCAGCTTCCAGGTTTTTCCAGAAAAGATCAATGTTATCGGCTCCCGGAAACCGGCCGGCCATGCCGATTACGGCAATCTCGTTGCTGGTAATATCTTTGACTTCGGACTTTGCTGGAACAGGGGAAATTTTTTCGCTAATCGTACTTTTCCCAGAAATCGCCCGGGCCTGGGCGGCGACCGTCGGATAACGAAAAAGATCGACCACCTCCAGTTCCGAACCAAGTTCGTCACCCAAAAGAGCATGGAGCCTTAAGAGGAGCAGGGAGTGGCCGCCCAAATCAAAAAAATTGTCGTGTCGGCCGACATGATCACATTTTAAAAGTTTTTGCCAGATTGCGGCTGCCGCTTTTTCAATTTCAGAGAGCGGTTCCTGTTGTTCGGACAAGATCTTTGTCGTGGTTGTTATCGAGATTTTGGGCAGTTTTTTTTCGTCGATCTTACCCGCCGCCGTCACCGGTATTTTCGGGATAAAGGCAAAGCGTTGCGGAATCATGTAACCCGGCAATCTCTCTTTAAGCCGGATGCGGATCTCATCAAGTTCGGTTTGTCCAGATCTGTTTTCAGCTTCCGGGGCCACAATATAAGCTGCAAGAAAAGCTTCACCGGAGGCTTTATCTTTTTGTAGAACGACGCACGCATCTAAAACTTCCGTCTGCTCACAGAGCCCCGATTCTATTTCGCCGGGATCGATACGAAAACCGCGCAGTTTGATCTGGCGGTCAAGACGACCGAGAAATTCAATGACGCCGTAATCGGTCAGACGGACACGATCACCGGTTCGATATAGTTTTAGAGGATTTTCCTCACCCCAAAAAGAGAACGCCTGCGCGGTTAGTTCGGGTTCGCCATAATAGCCTTCGGCCAGACATTCACCACCAATACAGAGTTCACCGGGAACCCCCGGCGGTACGGCTTTACCGTTTTCATCGAGAATTCGCAGGATGCGGCCCGGCAGCGGCCGGCCAATGGGAACTGCGGCGGTAGCACAGGCATTAACATTGTTTGAATGCACCCGAAAAAGAGTGGCTGTAACAATCGCCTCCGTCGGCCCGTAAACATTTAACAGGGGAACATCGCCAACCGGTGAAGCGAGCCACTGTTTGGCAACCTCCACCGGCAGGGCTTCGCCGCCGGTCAGAACCTGCCTTAACCCCCGGGGCGTTGATTCGGGATGACGATTCCAGTAGTTGAGCAGCTCCTTGATGTAGAGGGGCGGCAGATCTAAAACCGTAAGTCCGAATTCGGCCACCTTTTGATGAAATTCTGTCGCCGCCCACGGTGTTTCTCCGCGCATAACCAGGGTCGCTCCAGCGATTAAGGCCGGAAAAATCTGTTCCAGACCGGCATCAAAAAAGATTGGCGCAAATTGCAGAATCCGATCTTCATGTGTGATACCGTAGGTTTTTATGCAGGCCTGGCAATGCTTTTCAAAACCCCGGTTAGAGACCAGAACCCCTTTCGGTTTTCCCGTGGTTCCGGAGGTGTAGATAATGTAGAGCGGGTCGTCGGCCGCCACCATAACCGCTTCTGCTGACAATGAACTTTGAGCAATATTTTTTGCCTCTTTCTCAATCTCGACAATTGAGATACCATCTTCCCGGCAGGCGGCGGAGATGGCGTAACCGGTCCCCTCAGTGATCAGTAATTTAAGTTTTGCCGTACTCAAGATGTGATGACAGCGGGGTTTTGGGGTTAATGGATCAAGCGGCACGAGAACCGCTCCGATCTTCATCAGGGCGAGGAGAACCGGCACCATATCGATGGTTCGGGGCAAGGCGATAGCAACATGATCCCCTTTTTTGAGACCGCGCTCCCGGAAATAAGCAGCCAGCTGCCGGGCCCGATTTTCAAGTTCGGCCCGGGTCAGTGAGAAATCGTCTAAAATAAGTGCCGGTTTGTGCGGGTTCTCGGCTTGTTTCAGAAATATCTCCTGGACAATCCTTTGCTTTACTTCGTCTAAACTTTCCCCGCTCATATTTTTCCCGCAGACGAGACGGTGCTCTTCCTGCGTCATTTCCGGCAGTGCCGAAAGTCTGGCATCGGGATTTTTGACAATCCTTTGCAACAGGTTGACGTAGTGGGCCGTGATCCGACTAATCGTTTCACTGTTGAAAAGGTCGGTATTATATTCGAGAAGGCCGAGCATACCGGTTGTCAGCGGAATCAGCTCCATAGTCAGATTAAATATCGAGATGTGGCGCGGCGGCAGAACCAGGTTCATGGTCAGACCCGGCAGCTCAAGACTCTCCCTTAATCTCTCCTGTAACGAAAACATGACCTGTATCAGCGGCGAGCGGTTGGAACTGCGCTCCAATTTCAGCTCTCGGATTAAACGGTCGATGGGAACATCCTGATAATCTAACGCTTCCGCCATCGCAGCTCGCACATCTTTTAGAAATTCTCTGAACGAGGGATCACCGGCCATTTTGAGACGAACCGGGATGGTATTGACAAAAAAACCGGTCAGGTGTTGCAGATCCAGCTCTTCGCGTCCGGCGGCCGGAACCCCGATGAGGATATCCTGCTCACCCGTATAGTGACGTAAGAGAGTGCCGAAGGCGGCCAGAAAAACTATAAATGGTGTAATGCCGGTGCTTTTTCTTAAAATGTCGAGCTCTTGCGTAAGTTCCGGCTCAATAAAAAAAGCTCCCGCCGCACCGGCGAACGTCTGGATGTCGGAGCCCGGTTTATCCGGGAACAGAGTAAGTTCGTTACAACTGCCCTCAAGGCAGCTTGCGCATTCAGCTACTTTCCGGCCCATCTCCTGACTCTCGATAATCCGGTTTTGCCGGCGGCTGAACTCACTGTATTGAATAGTTAACTCCGGCAGTCGGGCTGGCCGGTTTTCGACCTTAGCCGTGTAGAATTCGACCAGTTCGCGGGTGATTATGTCGAGAGACCAGGCGTCGGTAATTATGTGATGAAAGTTAAGGGAGAGAAAGTAGCGTGCTTTTTCTCCCTCTATTTTGAGCAGGCGGGGGATGAAGAGGGGGCCCTGTTCCAGATCAAAGGCACGTTTGGTCTCACCTTCCATGAAAATTTCGATACCGTTTTCGGCTATCTCTTCAATCCGGAGCGAGAGTGGTTGCGGCGGCAGAACCACCAGCAAGGGCTCTCCCCGGTTATCGGGGAAAATTGTCCGTAAACTTTCATGCCGTTCAAGTAATTTATCAAGAGCAAATTTCAGAGCCTTGATATTTGGTTCTCCCGTGATCTCCCAAAAAAGTGGTGAGTTGTAGGCATGGGCCTGATCCCCCTCCATTTTATGGAGAAACCAGAGTCTCTTCTGCATGTGGCTTGGGGAGAGCTTGGGGGCAGCTGATTTTTGTTCTTTATGATCCGGTTTTGCTGGTATAATATTTTCCGGTTTCTGGCTTCCGATTCCTGGTTTTCTTTGGTCGCGAAATTGTAAAAGTTCAATTAAGGCCGATTCGGGATGTTTTACTGTAAGCTCGACCAGTTTTTTGAACTCATCAGCTATTTTTTCAGCAAATTCGGGGGAGAAACGTTTACCGTTATATGAAAGACGGCACTGGGCCGCATCCACAATCTCAATCTCCAGTATCAGGTCGTTGCTCATTTCGCTTTCTGGAGGGGTTAGCTGGCGGGTGTTAACACCATCAAGAGGCAGGGGGGTATTGGTAAGCAGCGCAGCCTGGTTGACACCGATATTAAAAAGGTTGGCGTCAAATTTTTCACATCTCTCACTACGTAAACGAGTCAGAAAATCTTCGAAAAGAGATCCGGTATATTTTTTTGACGCACTTCTTTGTTCTGATACTGCCAGAATTATATCTTTAGTGGTCGTATGGGTTTGCATCTCAGCGCGCAAAGGCATGCTGTCAACAAAAGGATTAAACAGACCCTTGAATTTTGCCGGCCTGCGGTTGATCTGGTAATGTAAAAGGCAGGCTTTTTGGGAACTATATCCAAGCAGCAGGGCCGCAAAGATAGAACTGTAGTAAAAAAAGAGGGTGGAATTATATGAGCGAGCCAATTTTTTTACCTGATCAACAATTTCCCGGTCGAGTTCAATATAGACAGCTTTGCGGGTAGCGGGTTTTCCAGTGTCACAATAGGGCAGCTTAAGATACGGAGAGACGCCTTTTGCTAAATCCATCATGAAATCAGATGATTTATCTTCGTTTTCCGCTGTAAAGAGAGATGGTTCCTCCTTAATATATTCGGCAAAAGAGGGGGCTGGTGGCAGCACAGGGGGCTTGAGTTGTAATAAGGCATTGTAGGTCAAAGCCCACTGTTTAGGGATCTCCGCTCCGTACGTACCATCGATAGTTATATGATGCAGGCCTAGGACGGCGACATAGCGCTGGTCAGAGATTTTTACCAGGTTGAGTCTGATTGCTGGTTTTTTATTTAGTTCAAAAGGGCGTCTATTGAAATTAGAGATAAAGTTTTGTAATTTATCTTCGGAAAAATTTTCTCCATTGATGATCTCTGTTTCAGGTTCAATTCCGGTGTCGGGAAAAAGATAGACTTGACCATTTTCGTTTTCAGCGTAAATTGATGAAAACGTTTCATGCGATTTTACCAGGTGCAGGAATGCTTGAACCAGGAGCTTAAGGTTTAGCTTTCCGGTTACCTCATAAGTGTAACAGTAATTATCTTCCACGTTTTCCGGCCAGATCTTCCACTTGTACCAGAATTTTTTCTGAAAGCGGGAGATCGGCAGCCTGCGGCCCACCAGGGGTTGGTCGCCAAGTTTTTCATCCTTTAAACCTTCTTTATCCTCTCTTTTTTTAGTAACTGATTCAGGCTGAAGTCGGCCGGTGTCTTGCAGGAGCTCAGCCAGTTCAAGTATGGTTGGATTATCAAAAAAGCTTTTGACTTTGATGCGGACGCCGAACTCCTTTTCGATCTCCATGGTGAATTTAATGGCTAAAATAGAGTTCCCGCCCCGTGAAAAGAAATCGTCCTCAGGTTCGATATCATCTTGCTGGAGAAGGTTTCGGCATATTTGACAAAGGCGGTGGCACAGATTGTTAATCTGGTGATTTTGGGGGTTGTCGGAAGAAGTGGAATTATTCAAAGAGTTCATACTCGTATTTAAGTTTAGATTTTGATTTTACATCCGGAGTAAACTGAACAAAACCCTCTCCGGGAAACCATTTTTTACAGGCAGTCAGATTTTGTTTCAAGATACCGTCATCAGTATATTCGAACTTGAGACCGAGTATGGAAAAATTAGAGTAGAGGATAGAGTGATGGAGTAAATTGGGCAGTAAATTGGGAGAGTTGTCAACTGCTTTTTTCAGTAACATAATGGCGCAATAACCCAAGAGGGCATAATTGTCTGGTTTTTTATTATAATTTTCCTGGTAGCGTTGATAGAATTCTTGCAACTCCGGGGTTTTGTCAAAATGTGAGTCGTAAGAGCTGCAATAGACTCCCTTCATGCTCTCCGGGTCGATTGAATCATAAAAGTCTGGATAATCCAAGATCTCTCCGCCAATAAGAGGTTTATCACTCTTGCACCAGCGCAGATACCGCAAAAAGTCTCGGGTCTCCTTTTTGTAGCCGAGGAAAACGATTCCGTCATAATCCCTGGTCTCTATCGCCGAATATACCTTTTCGGCCTTGAACTGCCCATCATATGAATATACAGATGTGATTTTTATGTCGGGTTCGTTTTTTACCTGATAAGCGAGTAGAGATCGCAATCCTTCGTAGTATACCGTCTTTTTATAGACGAAAGATATTTTTTTCAACTTTAGATATTTAACAATTTTTTTAATATTCTCGGCATGATAAAAATCGGGAGAGGAGTTCTCGAGCATTAGTTTTATCTTTCTTTTCATCAGAAATGGACTAGTGCCAGACTGTAAGAAAAGAATCCCCGCATTATCAAGCAGGGGGGCGATGCGTTTTGATGTGTCGGAGTTAACACTTCCGATTACGGCAACTATTCGTTGGTCTCGGGCAAAAGACCAGGCAGCGGACTTAGAACTGTCTTCATGGGCAAGGTGGACTTTGAAATGAGGGTAGCTCTGGTTTTCCTGCAACTCCTTCATGGCCAGTTTAAGACCGTTAAGATAACCCGGATAATCCTGATTTAGCGGCCAGATTACTCCGATATGAACTTCGGAACTGTTTTGCGACTGGAGCAGGTAGTTGTGCCGCCTCTTTTTCATTCCGTCCAAATCATAGTGACGGTAGTGAAAAAAAGCTGCCAGGATAACAACTACGGCAAAAATTCCGATTTTTAGAAGAAATCTTTTCATAAAGTTATTTTGTGTTCAGGATTACCGGTAAGCCTTCTTTACCGCTGCCGACAATAATGGTCTTCGTGTTCTCCGACAAGGCCATTTTGCGGGTAGCTTCAATCCCGTGCCAAGTCAAAACATCCGGCGTGAGCGATTTAGTCACCGTCCGGTTGTAGATGGCGATCCCTTGAGATTCGACCTCTTTGCGAATTTTTTCCTGCTTTTCAGATTCCACGGCAAAAGTCTTGCGGGCAATACGCTCTTTTTCCACAAGTTTATTTTCGATCGCCTCAGTAATGGCCGGAGGCAGTGAAATTCGTACCAGATAGACATTTTCAAGGGTCATGAAATTTTCCGCAAAATCGATGTTGGCAACTAAATTAAGCCGGTTGGTAAACTCCTTTTGCGAAGAGAAGACCTCTTCGGCCGTTAGCTGACCGGTGATACTGCGAATAATGGCGGTTGTCATCGGTCTGACAATTACTTGAGTATAGTCAGGGCCGATATTTTTATGGAGTTGGGGCAGATAATCTCGGTCTAATCTGAAATAGATCGCAATCTCAATGTTAATGGGTAATCCTTTGGTGGTTAAGGCTGTGATTTTCTCTCTTGCGGTCTGGAGACGGCAGTTGTAGATATGCATTTTATCCCAGGGAAAGATGAGATGAATCCCCTCGCCATAAAACCGGTCGAGGCGGGTACCTTTGAAAAAACGTTGCCATAACACGCCGGAGTGTCCTGCCTCGATGGTGATAATCGAGTACTTTACGGTCACGACCAGAAGCATTGCTATTAGTAAACAGCCCAGTACCTTGTAAATGATGTTGTCGTCTGCAGTACGCCGCCGGGCTCTCTTTTCCGGCTTATCTTGTCCCGTCATTTATCTCTACCTTATGGCTCAATGTTGTTTTCAGTTTCAACTATGCCGTCATCCTGAAACCACAGTATACGGTCACAACAATCGAAATAGCGGTCATCGTGGGTTACGGCAACAATGGTTTTACCTTCTTGTTTAAGGCGGGGTAGTAGTTCCAAGTAGAAATATTCACGAAAATGGGGGTCTTGATCGGCGGCCCATTCGTCAAATATGTAGACCGGCTTATCTTCCATCAAGGCGACAATCAGGGCCAGACGTTTTTTCTGTCCGGTGGAGAGGTCGAGGTTGCTGAACGTATCACCGATACGTTCGGTTTTGTAATCCAGTTGAAAAAGAGTCAAGAGCTCAGCAGTTTTGCCGGGGGCGGTTTCATGCAGGCCATGCAGCTTTTGAAAGAGGTGAAAATCTGAAAAAACTGCGGCGAAAGTCTCCCGGTAGACTTGATTGCGGTTAAAGGAAACCACTCTTTCGTTTTGTTCTATTGAACCTTTTTGAGGTTTGTACAGACCGGTAAGCAGTTTCAGGAAGGTGGTTTTCCCGCTGCCGTTGCGGCCGCAGATGAAGACCACATCACCTTTGTTTAATCTAAAAGATACCGGGCCGACAGAGAACGTCGCCATCCGATCAGCATCGTAGTAGGAGTATTCAATATCTTTGAGCTCCAGCGAAGCAAAAACCGGCGGCCTGAAAATTTCATCTTTGTCGCTGTCAACTTTAACGCCATTTTCCCGCAGGCGCGCATCAATTAAATTTCCCAGTTTCCGAATCCCTGAAATGGCCACACTCACCTGAGTGTTATAGTTGATCATTCTGACCACATTTGCGGTCGGGATAAAGACAAAGAAGATAGCCGCGACGAGCTTGAATGTCATCATCTGGTCGTCTGAGTTATGCCAACCCAGAACCGGCATCAGAAAAACAATAACCGCCAGTAAGACATAGAAAAATATCTGCACGAAGGCGTAGATATTCGAGAAGTTTTTTCCCGCCATAATCCGGCTCTCGGCAAGGTCGTTCGAGCTTGCCGAAAACTCCGAAGCCAGATCCGTATCTCGTCGGCTGTTTAACAGGCACTCTTTAAAACCAAAGAGGAGGCCGCTTAAAAAACTGCCGACCTGTTGGTCATGGCCGGCCGCTTCGAGAAAGTATTTTTCAACCTCACTGGTTTTTTTTATAAAGATAAAGGAGGCTGTCGTCAACATGCCGATGGCGATGAGAAAGGCGGTTTTGGAGAGAAAAAATATGTAGATGTAAACCATGACGATCAAGATCAATTCAGGTCCGGTGGCCAGGATAAAGGCACCGGTCTGAGCAATGGTCGCGGTCGATTTCATTATCTGGTCGTAGATCGTGTTACGATCTCTCTGCTCAAAAAATTCGAGATCACAGAGGCGCAATTTCCTGAAAAGTGATTTACGCACCGAGTCAACCGAGTCTTCGGTCACCTCAAATGTTATATTCATCAAGGTTTTGGTAGTTACAATGTAACAGACAAGCGTGATTGCAAAGATCAGAAAAGTGGAGAGATCAAATGATGAGGCGTTTTTTTTGGCGGCGGCGTTGTTAACCAGAGCGACAACTGCCGTGCTTGACAGACCTGAAAGCAGATTGAGCAGAAAAAATTTGCGATCAAGAAATTTACAGTAGTGCTGAACAAACGCAACTAATGGAATTCTTACCAGAAAATCATTCAATCTGCATTCTCCCTTTCACGCGGGGAGGAGATGATTAAAAAGAGTAAAATTAATATTGGGGTTACCAATATCGAGATGAAGAAAAATCCCCAGAAACCGATAAGCCGGCTTCTGCCGATATATCCATTAATAATAGCTAGAAGCAGGTAGAGGAGAAACAGTTCCACGAATAGACACCCTTATAAAAATAACGGGGGAGACTTTGTCCTGCAGGTAAAAAGGATGCAAGACGAAGTCTCCCTGTTCAGAGATTTCGAAAAACGATCTTTAAGGTTTACGATTTTAATTTAGCGCCAACCTCTTCGGCAACTTTTTTACCGTTTTCAAACTCTTCTTTAAAGTGATCGCGCATCTTTTGCGGATCCATATTAAGCAACGTACCGCCTGATTCAAAATGGCGAATAAAAAGGTTGCCAATGGCATAAGTACTGGCCCCGGTAAACAGGGGCATTGAGAGACCTCCGGCGATCGGTCCGACGATCGGAATGGCCTTGAGCAGGGAACCCATAAGGCCGCGGGAAAGAGATTCCGGTACAATAAAGCCAAGCAATGCGGCAATCACGGCTTTACCGTTTTCTTCTTTAAACGGGGTCTCGTAGCGTTTACAGAGCTCCGCTATCATCTTTAACTGGAGTCCGCTAATCGCAGCAAGATCCAGAAAGGGGATTGGTATTAACCCTGCACCCATTGAAAACCACATATAATTTTTGACGGTCTTGCCGGCCAGTTCCGCATTTTCCGTGCTTTCAGTTTTTTCTACATTTTCTTCATCTTTACTGTTTTCAGTCTTTTCTGAAACTTTACTCATAATTTAGCTCCTTAAGATTTTCACTGTTTTAGTTTATCTGTTTGCTTACTTATCAGGTTGTTATTATTAGCGGCAACTCATTAATTTACAAACAGTAGCATATCGTTTACGTGGAAGTCCAATACTTTTTTAGAGCTTCAAACATGTTATCTGCGTTGACGAATTCGTAACTATTCAGGCTCCGTAAACCTCAAATTATTTAGTGCGTGCACTATTGATATTTATCATATATTTTTTGCAACCTGCCGTCATCCCGCATTTTTCTGATTATTTTATCAACTTCTGAGATAATATTGATGTAAGGTGAATCTTTTCCGATACACAGATTAAAATCAACTGATTCCAGAATAATCGGAATTTCAATAAGTTGTTTTTGCAAACCTAATTTGTTGATAATGTAATTGGCTACCTGAGAAGTGTGGACAAATACATTTTCATGTCCTTGAGCCAGCTTAAGAAGAACATCGTCTATTTTGGCATACCAATCTACATTGAAATCGGAAAAATTCTTTTTTGCCCAACCATTTCCCTGATAATCCAATAGTTTAAAATCCTTTAAATCGGATAGTTTTCTGGTTTTTTTTAATTCATCCATTTTCGCATTATCTTTACTCGTAAATATTGTTATTTTTCCGACAATGACAGGTTCAGTATTAATTTTGGTATATTCTCTTCGGGCCGGCGTCGGGACTGTAATAAAAGCATCCGCCTCTCCATCCCTGACTTTTTTTTGTGCCAATGCCCACTGATAGCCTTTATGGGAAACCTGTATGTCCATCTGTTTTTGTATCGCCTCGTTAATTACATCTATCAGGATACCATGCATCTGTTTTTCGCTGTCCTCCCATGAAAAAGGTGCGAAATCGTTATAATATACCAGTTTCATTGTATCTTGAGCAAAAAGAGGGGGAGTAAGAAACAAGATACATGCAATTATAACGATTAACTTTTTCATAATATTCTCCTTAATCTTTTGATTGTAAAGTTAAGATGGTATAGCAGTATTTATATACACATAAAGACTGTTTGTAAAGCTTACACCATTATCTTTGCTTTACAAGCGGGGCGCGATATATTACGGTGGCGGCTATTATTTAAAAATTCCGGGGACACAATCCCGATTTCCTTCGGAGAATCGGGTTATGTCCCCGGAATTTACTGAAGTTCATCAATGCATGGTGCTTCTTCGCTTACGCTGAACAGTTACCTTCATTTTTAGATTAGATGTGAGAGTGAGAAATTGACTAAATCGCACGAAATAATCTCTTTTTGTGTTGCCGGAACCCACTCCGGGGCAGGCAAGACGACGCTGACTTTGGGGTTGCTGGCGGCCTTTAAAAAAAGGGGCTATAAGGTTCAGCCTTTTAAATGCGGGCCTGACTATCTTGATCCCGGTCACCATCAGGTGGCTTGTGGCAGGCTCTCTCGAAATCTTGATACCTGGATGATGGGTAAAGCGGCGGTTAAAGAATCTTTTTCGCAGGCACTTGTCAGCCAGGAGGTTGCCGTGGTTGAGGGGGTGATGGGGCTTTTTGACGGGGCCTCGGCGACCACTCTTTCCGGAAGTACGGCCGAGGTCGCATTGCTGCTTGAACTGCCGGTGATTTTGGTGGTTGATGCGCGCTCGATGGCGCGCTCGATTGCGGCTTTGGTCAAAGGTTTTGTCGATTTTGAAGCGAAACTTGAAATTGCCGGGGTTGTTGCTAACAATATCGGTTCCGAACGTCATCGTGAGATTTTAGAACAAGCCCTGGCTGCGGCGGCGTTGCCGCCTCTGGTTGGGGCTTTGCCGCGGGGCGTGGTACCCTCTTTGGCGGAGCGCCATTTAGGTCTGGTAACCGCCGATCAAGAGCGTGACGCCGCGATCTATCAGCGTCTCGGGGAAGTGGTTGAGGAGTATCTTGATCTTGATTTGCTGGCCCGCAAATGTCGCCTTCGGCTTCCGGAAATGCCGGTTAAAAATGAGGGACAAGAGTTGCTTATCCCTCCGGTATCAACCCGGAACGTGAGGGCCGACAAGGTTAGGTTGGGCGTGGCCAAAGACCGGGCTTTTCATTTCTATTATGCCGACAACCTTGACTTTTTGCGCCGGGCCGGGATTGAGTTAATTGAGTTTTCACCTCTTTTAGAAGCGAGTCTGCCGCAAGATCTTCAAGGTATCTATCTGGGCGGCGGCTATCCTGAACTTTTTGCTAAAGAGTTGAACGCTAATTTGCAGATGCGTCAAGCGATTGCCGATTTCGCAAAAAATGATGGGGCGATCTATGCCGAGTGCGGCGGTCTTATGTATTTGAGTCAAAAACTAATTGATCAGGAGGGTAAAGAGTGGGCTATGTCCGGGGTTTTGCCGCTTTCAACCCGGATGGAGAAACGGCGGCATCGTTTGGGCTATGTTGAAGTTGAGTGTGCTCGGGGTGGCCTTTTCGGTGCAACCGGAACGGCCTGGCGTGGACATGAATTCCACTGGTCGTCACCCGATATTGAACCATCTTTGTCCAACGCGCCACTGCGTTACCGCCGACCCGGCGAGACTGAGTGGCAGGCGGCCGGTTACCGTCAGGGCCGGGTTTTGGGAACTTATATTCATGCCCATTTCGGCAGCAATCGTGAAATTACCGCAAACTGGGCCGCTTTTCTGCGGACTTAAATGATGCCAAAGAAACGATTCAAAAAAAACCTGCAAAAGATTATTTCAGGAAGCTTTTTGCTGCTTCTGGTTATTGTCGTTTTGGTCGTCAGCTATACGATGATCGGGGTCGCCCGGCCGGTACTGATTGAAAATCAGCAAGAGCGGGTGGAGTCTCTCGGCAACAAGATTGTTGCCCGCTTGAGCAATCCCATCGTCGCGGCTGAAACGATTGCGGCATCAATGGCAAGTTTCTATACGGGAATGGCTGAAAAAAAGGTATCAACCATTAATGATATGGTTCCCGACCTCCTTAATCTGCCGGGAAAATCTCATCTTATTGCCGGGGGCGGGCTTTGGCCGGAACCTTTTCTTTTTGCTGAAAAGTGTTCCCGGCGAAGCTTTTTTTGGGGTCGTCAGGCTGATAATCGATTGCAATATTTTGATGATTACAATGATCCTGCCGGAGTCGGATACCATCATGAGGAGTGGTATGTACCGGCTCGTTACGCTCAGACCCAAAAAAGTATCTGGTCTCAATCCTACGTCGATCCCCACTCCCTGCAACCCATGATAACCTGTACGGTGCCTCTGGTTGAGGAGGGTAATTTTGTCGGGGTCAGCACGGTTGATTTGAAGCTTGAGGGCTTGGCCGATCTCTTTGCTGAGGCTGGCCGGGAGGTGAACGGTTATCTTTTTGCTCTTGATCGTAATGACAAATTTCTCGCTTTTCCCGACCCTGAACTGATTCGCAAAAAGAGTGCTCAAGGAGAGGTAAGGCCGACTTTGGGCTTTATCGACAGTAATTCGCTTTGTCACAGAGACAAACGCTTTGGCCCGGTGTGCGAGGCAATTGCCGAAATCAACCGGAAAATTATTGAAAAGGCCAAAGAGAGCCATCAGTTTCAAAGTGATGTGGTGCCGGCGTTGGTCCGTGAATCATACCAGATCGACCACCGTCAGGCTCAATTTCTCACGGCTCTTTTTTGTGATCCTCTGAAAAAAGAGACGGGCTTGTCAAAAAAACTGATCAGTTTTAGAATGACTGATGATATTGTCCTGCACGAACCGGTTACGGTAACAATTTTCCACATGCCGGCAACCTACTGGAAGATTGCCGTTGTCGTACCCGAGAGCCGGGTTGATGCGGTCGTCGGCCAGATTATGGGGGAGATGATTTTCTGTCTCACCGTTGTTTTACTGGTTATTTTATTTGCCGCTTTCTTTCTTCTGCGCATTAAACTTCTGCAGCCATTAAAAGAGATAACGGCTCAATTAGAACGAATTGAAGAAGATTCCCAAACGGGCTCTTTAGAACTCAACATCTCATCCAATAATGAATTGGGGCGACTGGCTTATCATTTTAACCAGAGAACCAGGGATCTGGTCAGAAACCGGAAACGCTATCGTGATCTCTTTGATAGTGCCAAAGTTGCGATTTTTGTTCATGATAGTGAGGGACGGATCATCGATGTTAATCAGACGATGCTGACCATGTTTCAGGTTCCTGATCGTGAAACCGCTTGCCGCCTCACGATAACCGATGACCTTTCAACTTCCGATAATGATCTTGCGAGCGTACCTGAACTGTTACAGCAAGCTCTTGAGGGCACGCCTCAGGAATTTCAGTGGCAGGCCAAACGCTATCGGGATGGCAGTTCTTTCGATGTTTTGGTAAATCTTTCCCGGAATTTTTATGATGAAAAGGGGGTTATTATTGCTACTGTTACCGATATTACGGAAAAACTGAAAAACGAGCGCGAGTTGCAGAAGGTATCCAGGCTTGAGTCCTTGGGCTTGTTAGCCGGTGGCATAGCCCATGATTTCAATAATCTTCTTTCCGGAATTTTTGGCTATATCTCCCTGGCTCGTCAGCAAGTCCCAGTAGCAAGTAAGGTTGACGGATACCTTGAACGGGCCGAAAAATCGATGCAACGCACCACGGCTCTGACCCGGCAGCTGTTGACTTTTGCCAAAGGTGGAGAACCGCTTAAAAACGCTGTTGATGTGGCTCAACTAGTCAGAGAGAGTGCCGGATTTGCGGTTCACGGCAGCAATGTGAGATTGGAATTTAACTGTGATCTCGATTTATGGCGGGTCTTTGTTGATAAGGGGCAGATGGATCAAGTCATCTCCAACCTGGTGATTAATGCTGACCAGGCAATGCCCGAAGGGGGGAAGGTATCTATTACAATAAAAAATCTCGACAACGGTTCCGGCCTTGAGCCGGGACTGGAGAGGGGAAAATATATCAGAATCGTAATTTCTGATCAGGGTTCAGGGATTAGTGCCGAACATCTGGAAAAAGTATTTGATCCCTATTTTACGACCAAACCCACAGGTTGCGGGCTCGGATTGGCTTTATGTTTTTCCATTATCAGTAAGCACCAGGGTTTTATCCAGGTAGAGTCGGAAATTGGCTTCGGCACAACTTTTACGATTGAGCTTCCGGCCGTTGTCGAGATCGAAACGGAAAATTGGGCAAGTGAGGATGGGCCGGTCGCGGAAATTGAAAAAGAGGGGGATTGTGCCGTTTCGCTGAAAATTCTGGTGATGGATGATGAACCGGTGCTCCAGGAGATTGCGGTTGAGATACTCTCTCTGCTGGGGCATTCGGTAGTTCCGGTTGGTGATGGTCGGGAAGCAGTTAAAATTTACACTGAGGCTTTTAAAAATGATCAAGCTTTTGATCTGATTATTGTCGATTTAACCATCCCCGGAGGGATGGGTGGTCTGGAAACCTTTGAAAAATTGCGAGAGTTAAACCCGGCAATCAAGGCCATTGTCTCCAGTGGTTACTCAACCGATCCGGTTATGGCAAATTATGCCGATTATGGTTTTGCCGGAGTAATCGCTAAACCGTACCTCGTAAGCGAGGTTAAAGAGACTATCGATCGGGTAAGGGGTATTACAAAGTAAAATCGTATTGACATCCGGAATCGGATAGACTAGATAACCTCCGCTTTCAAAAGCTAATTAAAATACTATAACTGTTCAGGTGCTCACCAAAAGAGTGTCCGAGAATAGATGTTTTTTTTCTCAGATCGAGGCATTTTTTAAAAATAAGCGCAGGCATACATTTAGTATTCCGAGCATTATTTTTAAAAAATAACGCTGAGCTGGGGAAAAACAGCATTCTCGGGCCGTCTTTTGAAGAGCTTAATCGGGAACCTCGTGTGATTCGAGGACGGGCCCGCCGCTGTAACCGGGGACAAACGCCATCATGTACCACTGGGATTTTTAAATTCCGGGAAGGGGTGGTTAGTCGGATGATCCGGAAGTCAGAAGACCTGCCTGAACAGATAACGCCATACCTCGTGGACAGAGTTATGCGTTAAAAGAACCTGTCGGATAAAAAAGGGAATCCCCGGGTCGAAACATTGGTTTCGATGCGGGGATTTTTTGGTTTTGGGGATTTTTTAACTTAAGACTATCAAAAAGGGAGGAAAAAATGAGTGGTAATTGGTTAGAAATGAGTTGCGCGAAAATCTGGATCGTCTTGCTGGTTGCAGGTATGGCAATTTTAACTTTCATGGTAAATCCGTTAAAAGCGGCGACGACCATTGATGAACTGGTGGTGACCGCAACGCGGATGGAGGAGAAAGGTTTTGACGTTCCGACTCCGATTGAGGCGGTATCGTCTGAAACTTTAACGATCAACAGTCCGGCGACTGCGGCTCAGCCTCTGGCCGAGTTGCCCGGAGTCTCACTCTCCAGCGGTGGTTTCTGGAATACGGTTCCGATAATTCGCGGTCTTGGCGGCAGCCGGGTTCTGGTTTTGATAGATGGTGACCGTGAAAATAATCTTTGGGCCGGGCGTTCACCATTGACGCCATTTATCGATGTCGGTAATGTTGAACGAATTGAAGTTATTAAAGGGCCGGCCTCGGTTCTTTACGGTACCGATGCTCTGGGCGGGGTTATCAATGTTATAACCAAAATGCCCGATTTTGCTAAAAACGATAAATGGTCATTTTTAAATACCGCCGAAGGTCGTTACTCATCAGTCGATAAGGGTTGGCTCGGGCGCTACGCCTTAAGCGGTGGTGGTTACGGTTTTGATTTTGAACTTGCGCTCAGCGGTCGAGATGCCGATGACTACAAAGACGGGTCTGGAGATCATGTCAAGAACAGCCAGTTTAAGAACCAGGCTTTAGATTTTAAGAGCCGCTATTTCATCAATGATGATCACGATCTGAATATGACCATAAGAGTCAATGACATCGATGATATGGGGGTGCCGAAAAAGGAGGGAGCCAGATATTCTCGTTTTGATAAATTTGATACTGACACCTATAAGCTTGCTTATCATGGTCGTAATTTGGGATGGCTCAAAGATCTCCAGGTAAGAAGTTGGTATGTTGATCAGAAACGCAGATATAAGGCGGACATTCCGAGCCTGGAAAAACCGATCTACAAACTAAAGGGCAACAAGTTTAAAACCTCGGCTCTGGGCGCTTCACTTCAGGGGCAGGTTGATTTTGGTCAAAATAACCGCCTGATTTTCGGTTGTGAGTTTGTCGCCGAGGATGCCGACGGCGATGAATATATTACGGTCAAGAAAAACAATAAAGATATCAATATCAAAGAGTTGACCTTTAAACCGATACCGGACTGTGATCGGGATCATTTTGGTCTCTTTGTCCAGGATGAAATCATTTTTGGCGAACGTTTGACGCTGCTTGCCGGTCTCCGTTACGACTACTTTGTTGCCGATGCCGATGATGCGCCGTTTACGACTGATGTTTACGACCCCAGCGGCGAAAATATTATAAAATCAAAGACCACAATCAACCATTTCAGTCGAAAAAGTGATGATGCGGTTACGTTTAATCTCGGCCTTCTCTATGCTTTGAATGAAAATATTCATTTGACCGGCAATCTCTCTTCCGGCTTCCGGGCTCCCGATATGTTTGAGCGTTATTCAACCAGAAGCAGCACTTATATGATTATCGGTGACCCCGGTCTTGACCCCGAATACTCCTACAATACCGATCTCGGGTTCAAGCTCAACTACCGACGTCTGCGAGCCTCATGCAGTGGTTTTTATAATCGGGTCAGGGACTATATTGAGCTTGCCAATTTAGGTGAAGATTTTGCCGGAATGGAGGCGCGTAACTATGTCAACGTGGACGATGCCGAACTTTATGGGGCTGATGGTTCAGTGGAATTTGATCTGCTTGAAGAGTTAACTCTATTTGGCAACATGGCTTATGTTCTTGGTCGTGACCGTAAAAGTCATGATCGCTTAAATATGATTCCGCCGCTCAATGGCATCTTAGGAGCCCGCTGGCACGAGCAACTGGCGAATGGACTAAACTACTGGTTCGAGTTCAGCGGCAATTTTTTTGATCGCCAGAACCATCCCGCCAAGGGCGAAAAAGAGACCTCGGGATACTCTTTTTTCAATTTGCGCACCGGGGTGAAATTTGACTATGCCGCTTTCAAGGATATCACTTTAACCTTGAATGTTGAGAACCTTTTCGATAAAGAGTACCGCGATCACTTAAATGCGGCGGATTTCTATAACGATCCCGGTTTAAACGTGATTACCGCCCTGAAATTTTCATTCTAACGAGAATTTTAAATATGAAAAAGATTTTACCAATTATTTGTTTGCTTCTCCTCTTTTTTTCTGTTTCCCCTCTGGCTGCCCGGACGATTACTGATCTTGGCGGCCGGACTCTGGAGGTGCCGGATAAAATCGAGCGCATTGTCGCCTTGCGTGGGGCTTTGAGTCTGGTCTGCTACCTGAATTTGGCCGACCGGGTGGTCGGGGTTGAGCATCATGAAACGACCCAAACGAGTTGGGTCGGAGCTCGGGGGCGCTCATATCGCATGGCTAACCCCGGTCTTGGTGATTTGCCGATTATCGGTTCCCGCAACAAACCGCAGCCGGAGAAAATTATTGGGACAAAGCCCGATATAATTCTTCTGGGCAGCGGCGGCAAGCGTCTTGCTGAACAACTTGAACGCCAAACCGCAATTCCGGTAGTTGTTGTTGAGAGTGGTGATTTAGGTGGAAGTAAACTTGGGTTTTATCACTCTTTAGAGTTAATCGGCAAACTTTGCGGGGTCGAAAAACGGAGTCAGGCGGTTTGTGATCAGATTGAGACGCAAATCGCCGAATTGGATCGCCGGACGCAAAATTTATCTCCAGCCGAACGAAAACGGGTCTATGTCGGCGGCCTTCAGTTTAAGGTTGCTCACGGAATCCTGGGTACCAGTTGCAGCTATCCCCCTTTTGAGATGGTCAATGCCGACAATGTTGTCGATAAACTGACGGTTAATCGTAAACTCATTCGGGGCCGTTTTACGATCAAGAAGGAGACCTTTATCACGCTTGATCCCGACGTACTTTTTGTCTGTGAAAGCGGTTTAAGCATGGTTGGTAAAGAACTTGACGAGCCCCTTTATCAAAATCTTAAAGTTCGGAGCAGCGATCAGATCTATCTGCTCATGCCACACTATTACGGTGCCGATCCGGCAACCGTTTTAAGTGAAGCCTGGTATGTCGGCAAAGTTCTTTATCCGGATCGTTTTCAGGATATTGAGATCGCCGATACGGCCGATCAGCTCTACACTTTTTTCGTAGGCCGACCACTCTACGGAGAGATGGCTGAAATTTTTGGTGGTTTCACTAAACTTACGGAACTTAAATGCCCTCAATAAGCCGACTCTATCAAAAGCATCGGCAGCGGCGACTTCTCTGGCTGGGATTGTTTGCACTGCTGCTAATGCCGGCGGCTTATTTTATCATGCTGAGTGGTGCGGCCGAAATCTCCGGTCAGCAACTTTGGCAGAATTTATTGGCCGGTAAAGAGGGTTCCGCCCACTTGGTAATCTGGCAGATCCGTCTGCCGCGTCTGGTCGGGGCCTTGTTGGGTGGAGCCGGTCTGGCTCTGGCCGGTACGGTTTTACAAGCTGTTTTAAAAAATCCGCTGGCCGCGCCAACCACGTTGGGAATCGCTCAAGGTGCCGCCTTTGGTGCGGCCTTAGGGATTACCTGTTCCGGTCTGCGGGATTCATTGCCCATACTGCAGGGTGGTTTCAGCGGTCTTGATGAGTCCGTTTTAGTCAGTTTATTTGCTTTCTCCTTCTCTTTATTGACCACGTTTATCATTATTCTTTTGACCCGCCTGCGGCGCGCCGGAAAAGAGTCGATCATCCTGGCCGGAGTTGCTTTGAGCTCTCTTTTTATGGCCGGAACCACTTTTCTTCAATATTTTGCCGATGAGACCCAGCTCGCCATGATCGTGCACTGGACTTTTGGTGATCTGGCTCGGGCTTCGTGGCCGGAACTCTACCTGATGGGCGTTGTCACAATCTGTTCAATGATCTATTTTTTCGCCAACCGGCTCAACTATAATGCCCTTTTGGCGGGCGATGAAGTGGCCCAGAGCTTAGGCATTAATGTTGTACGTTTACGCCTGATCTCGATGTCGGTAGCGACTTTGGCCACCGCCGTAACCGTTACTTTCTTTGGTATTTTAGGTTTTGTCGGCCTCATCGCCCCGCATATTGGCCGCCGTCTGGTTGGTTCTGATAATCGCTACCTTCTGCCTTTGTCGGCGATTTTGGGGGCTCTGATTCTTCTCTTTGCTGATATTTTAGGTCAATTCCTACTTGATCCGGTGGCCCTGCCGGCCGGAGTGATTACCTCTTTTCTCGGGACGCCGGTCTTTTTGCTCCTTCTTTTTGGCCGTAGGAGCTCTTGAGGTGGGGGTTAAGTTTAAAGATTTGTCATTTGATTATGGCGGCCGGCCGGTCTTGGAGAAGATTTCATGCCAATTGACGGCTGGTAGGGTTCATGCCGTTCTCGGGGTTAATGGGGCCGGAAAATCGACGCTGATCAAATTGTTGGCCGGTTTCCTGAAACCGGTCGGCGGCTCGATTTTTTTAGACGATGATAATCTGAACGACCTCTCTTTAAACCAGATCGCCAAACGTATCGCCTATGTTCCCCAACAACAGCAACTCAGCGATCTGACCGTCAGCGACTATCTTCTGCTGGGCCGCAAACCCCATCTGCGTTGGCTCAACTCCAGCGCCGACGAATCGATCGTTTTCGCCACTCTCGAAAAACTTCACTTAAATCATCTGGCTCTCCGCCCACTGCATAAATTGAGCGGCGGCGAACTTCAAAAAACCGCGATTGCCCGAGCTCTGGTTCAGGAACCTGAAATCTTGCTCCTCGATGAACCAACCAGCAGTCTCGATCTTAAAAATCAACACGAAGTGATGGAGATAATCGTCCGGGAGACCGTAGCCAATAACCTGACAACCATCATCACGCTCCACGATGTCAATCTCGCCTTACGCTTTGCCGAAAGTTTCCTGCTCATGAAAGAGAGAAAAATCTTAGCCTTCGGCAGCCTCGAAGTGATGACCCAAAAACACCTCTCCGAACTCTACGATATCAAGGTTCAACTTTATAATCTGGAAAAAAGCGTACTGGTTACGCCGGAGTAGAGGGAGGGGGGCTACTTGTTGTTTTTAGCTTTTAAGACAGAGAATTTACTCAACGACACTCTGCCAGCCGCTACCGGAGGCCGGTGGGAAAGGGGTGGGTTGGTTGGGGCTGCGGCCGGGAGTATCGAAGGCTTCATATTGGCGATTATGGTTTGCAGGCTGTTCTTGATGGCGTTGTGTTTTGGTTTTAGCCTGGGCCATTTGCACGGCTTTGTAGGCGTTGACCCGACCGGCCCCGGTTTTGTCATCATAGCCTGGTTCTTCGATATCATCGGCGCTTTTTTGTAAAATACTTTTAACCTCCTTTGGGGTCAGCTGCGGGTTGGCCGAAAGCATCAGGGCAACGACTCCGGCGACCTTGGGACAGGATGAGGAGGTACCGCTGAAACCGTGGTGATAGTTGGCATCAACTCCGCTGCTTCCATCATTATAGCCGGCTTTTCCCAGACGGTCAGTGGTATAGCTCCAGGGACCCGGAGCACAAATGTCGGGCCCTGCGCCGATAAAGCTTGAGCCCCAACCGAATTGGCCGTCGCTACTGGAGGCTGACTTGTGTTCATCGCTTAGACTTGTGGCCCCGACGCAGATTACGGCACTGGTTTCCGTCAGGCTGCTGGGAAATATAATATTATAGGTGAAAGGGGGGCGATCCGGGCCGTTTCCCCCCGAAAAGAGAACAATAACCCCGGATTCAAGGGCCTTCGTGACGGCCATCTCGATCTCTTTCGAAGGTGCCCCGACCCAACCCCAGGAGTTATTGATGATTTTTGCCCCTTTAGCGACGGCCACCCTGATCGCTTGAGCCCGTGCAAGTTTAGAGTTACCCCCGTTTATCGGCATAATTTTGACATTCGGTGCGACCCCGATAACCCCGATGCCGTTGTTGCCGATGGCTCCGATGTTACCGGCAACACTGGTTCCGTGATTACTGTTTTCCGATGGCGGACCGCCGCCGACGGTGCCGTTCGGTCGATAACCTTCTGTCAGGTTAAGGTCGGGATGATTGAGCTCAACGCCGTCATCGATGACAGCGACAACCAGATCCGGAGAGATTTTAACCAGGGACCAGGCGGCCGGAACATCCATGTCACTATCTTGATCGCCAATTCCTGCTACTTGACCTCGATTTATTAACTCATACTGTTGGTCGCCGTAGGGATCGTTACCCAGTTTAGAGCCCTCTTGTCTGCCTTTACGTCCCAGGATACGAATATCGTCAAGATAGCAGCCTTCCTTGGGGTTCTGACCGTCAGATCGGTAGTAAAAACAGACTCGGGCAGTTTTAGTGCGGTAGGCTGGGGGAACCCTGTAGAGGCATCTGCGCCACCCCTTTTTTGTGGTTGGATCGTTGGTGCAATCGCCGCCGGAATGGATAACGGTGAGGTATTTCATCTTAGCGGTTTTACCGTCGGTGATAGCGAGGATCGGCAGATCCCGGAGCTCCGGTTTTCCCTGGTTGATGACTACCTCATTTTTGCTGTAAAACCAGACTTCGATATAGACCTCATCGAAAGAACTTAAATCAAGGGTTGGTGAGTAGAGGCGCCCACTCATATTGACCGGTACCGGCCCCGGCGCGTTAACCGCATGAGGTCCGGCCCCAGCGCAATAGATTGAATGTCGGCCCGAAAACGCACGATAATCGGTTCTTCCCCAAGCTGTGGCGGCTTTGCCGCGAACACCATTAAGGCTCCAACCCGGTGGCGGGTATTTTTCATCTTCCGCATCCAGACCGGCCAGTAACTGCCAGCCGTTACGCTGGAGGTCGTTTCCTGAATTGGTTTGTCTGGGTAGTGATTCATGATGATAAACATCCAGGTCTGTTAGTTTTTCCGGATCCGTTTCAATCTTGATGTCAGCAACGAGTTCAAGCTGATCATGTTCATCCAGCATGATTACCAGATGGTTGGGTTCGGCAAAAGTGACTCCGGATACCTGCGCAAGTTCATGGCAGACCTGATAGCAGCGCCCGTCTCCCGGGTTATAAATAGTTACGAGCAGGCTTTTACCTCCAAGCTCTTTTAATTTACTGATTCCCAGAACCTTGATTAAAGATGAGAGTATCTCCCGTTGCCGGGCGATGGTATCGGCACTGCTGAAGCCGACAATAATTTCGGCTGAGGGAATCAAGAGAGCCTGGCCCTGCTCGAAGACCGGCTGGTGCACGACATTTTCAGCGGAAAACTTTTTTTCTACCAGCGATTTCAGTGATTTCTCCCGGACGCCGGTCGGTTGGCTGACTCGGCGATAGAGTTTAAGCCCGTTATCCCGTAATGCCGCTTGCTTACTAAGCGGATCCAGAACCACGCCGATCTGTTTCAGAGCTTTCTCGTTCAAGCCTTTTGAACTTTTATCGCTGTCAACAACCAGGAGATTTGGACTGGAGTGTAACACGATTTTCTTGTCGCCATAGAAATAGTGGTAATGGGAGCCGGTTTCGAGGGGTGCGGCCCAACCAACATTACTACACAAAAGAAGGGGGAGAGCAAAACAAACCGAAATAATGGTTGACAACAGAGCTTTGTCTATACATCTTTTCATAGCGTTCTCCTTGTGCATCATGGTTATCTCTCCAATGTAACCAATATTCATCCCTATTGCAAATTCCGTCATTAATATTTACTGGGTTTGAATGAAACTCCTGGCGATTTTGCTTGACTAATTACGTTGTAAGGTGTTACCAGCGCCCACACTTTTACAAGAATTATGTTTTTCTCTGCTGGGGACAGGTCACAAAGATCTGTCCCCAGCTTTTTTTAGGAACGAAAACCGCCAATTTCCTCGATTGCGGCGTTAGGCTCAAATTTTAATCCTCGGAATACTTTGTGTATGCCTGAGGTTAAAATCCTCGCCTGCCTTGCACTCAAGAAAATTGTCAGATTTTCGCTCAGGTACTAAACAAGGCTCGTTCATTAGAGTTTAAAAGGTTTACGGTTTTGAATACTGGAAAAAATTTAAGAAATATTGCGATTATCGCTCATGTTGATCACGGTAAGACGACGCTGGTTGATTGTCTTTTACAACAATCCGGAACTCTGGGTCGGCGCGATGCCGGTAAAGAGAGGATTATGGACTCCAACGACCAGGAACGCGAACGCGGTATCACCATTCTGGCCAAAAGTACGGCGATCAAATGGCACGACTGTCATATTAATATTGTTGATACACCGGGTCATGCCGATTTTGGCGGTGAGGTCGAACGAATTTTGTCGATGGTGGATTCGGTTTTGCTCCTGGTTGATGCCGTTGAGGGACCTATGCCGCAAACTCGCTTTGTCACCCAGAAGGCTTTCAAGGCGGGGCTTAATCCGATTGTGGTTATCAATAAGATTGATCGTCCCGAGGCCCGGCCCGACTGGGTTGTTGACCAGGTTTTTGACCTTTTCAGCCGTCTCGGGGCCAGTGATGAGCAGCTTGATTTTCCGGTGGTCTTCGCCTCGGCAATAGATGGTGTTTCGGGATTGGAGATGGATGAAATCGGTACCGATATGACACCTTTATTACAAGTCATTATAGATAAAGTTAAACCTCCTCAAGTCGATCCCGACGGCCCTTTTCAGATGCAGATCTGTGCACTTGATTACAGCAGTTATATTGGGGTTATCGGACTTGGCCGGGTGCAGCGGGGCCGGGTGCGTACCCCGATGCCGGTGGTTGTTATTGATCGTGATGGAAACCAGCGTCCGGGTAAGATTCTTTCGGTTATGGGGCATCTTGGTTTAGAGCGAAGTGAAATTAAAGAGGCTGAGGCCGGAGATGTTGTCAGTATCAGCGGGATTGAAGGTTTAAAGATTTCTGATACCCTTTGTGCTCCCGACGTTCCCGAAGCGTTGCCGCCGTTAACCGTTGACGAGCCCACGGTCAGTATGACATTTCAGGTTAATGATTCACCCTTTGCCGGGCTTGATGGTAAATATGTTACCAGCCGTAATATCAAAGATCGTTTAGATAAAGAACTTATTCACGATGTCGCTTTGCGGGTTGAGCCGGGGAGCAGCTCTGATCGTTTTATCGTTTCCGGGCGCGGTGAACTTCATCTTTCGGTGCTGATTGAAAAGATGCGGCGCGAAGGTTATGAGATGGGCGTCTCCCGGCCCGAGGTTATTATCAAGGAGATTGATGGAATCAAACAGGAACCTTTTGAAGTTCTGGTTATCGATTGTGAAGAGCAGCACCAGGGTAAGGTTATGGAGAGTCTGGGTGAGCGTAAAGCCGAAGTTACCAACCTGCGGCCTGACGGCAAGGGTCGGGTACGGCTCGATTTTATCGTTCCTTCGCGGAGTCTGATCGGTTTTCGTTCTCATTTTATGACGTTGACCTCCGGCAGCGGGATTATGAACCATATCTTCGACCATTACGGCCCCAAACTGGCTGGAGAATTTGGCGTCAGGCAGAACGGCGTCCTGATTTCGATGTTGGCCGGTAAGGTTCTGGGCTTTGCCCTTTTTAATCTGCAGGAGCGTGGTCGTCTGCTGATCGAGGCCAATGTTAAAGTTTACGAAGGCCAGATTATCGGTATTCACTCCCGAGGTAATGATCTTGCCGTTAATCCGACTAAAGGTAAGCAGCTTACCAATATGCGGGCTTCGGGTACGGATGAGAATATTGTTTTGACGCCGCCGGTCAAGCTTTCTCTCGAACAGTCCCTGGAGTTTGTCAACGATGACGAACTCGTCGAGGTTACGCCCAATTTTATCCGTCTGCGCAAAAGATTGCTCACGGAAGTTGACCGCAAACGCGCCGACCGGAGCAAGAAAGTATAAATATTTGAATAGTTAACTAGATAATAAGTGTTTGATTAGTTATGATTTGATTTGACATAAAAGTAGTTCTTGCGTTTCAGAAGTGTTGAGAATTATGTGTGTTGATGGTTGGATATCTCTCATTTTACTATTTCTCCCGCATTGAGAGCGCGATGCGGCGGCGTTCTTGATCGATGCTTAAGACGGTTACGGTTACGGCCTGGCCGAGCTTGACGATTTCCCCCGGATCGCGGACAAAACGGTCAGCCAGTTGGCTTATGTGGACGAGGCCGTCCTGGTGGATGCCGATATCGACGAAAACGCCGAATTTGGTGGTGTTGGTGACCAGGCCGGGCAAGCGCATCCCTTGGTTCAGATCTTCCAGCTTATTAACTCCTTCTTGAAAAGAAAATTGGACAAACTCCTGTCGGGGGTCGCGGCCAGGACGGGCGAGTTCCGCCATGATGTCATCGAGCGTCGGTCGGCCAACGTTTGATGAGATATAGTTTTCGATAACAATCTTTTTGCGTAACTCCTCATTTTGCAGCAAATCTTTTAGCGAGCCCCCGCAATCTTGGGCCATCTTTTTTACCAGATCATAATTTTCGGGATGGACGGCACCGGCATCAAGTGGATTGGATCCGTTTTGAATGCGCAGAAAACCGGCGGCTTGTTCAAAGCCCTTAGGGCCTAAGCGCGGTACTTTTAAAATTTCCCGGCGAGAGCGGAAAGAGCCATTTTCGCTGCGATAGTTAACGATATTTTGGGCCAGAGTCCGGTTTAAACCCGCAACATAAGCCAGAAGCTGGGCACTGGCATTGTTGACTTCGACACCAACGCTATTGACGCAACTGCCAACGACCTCATCGAGACGATTTTGCAAACGGTTCTGGTCTAAGTCGTGTTGATACTGGCCGACACCGATCGCTTTAGCATCAATCTTGACAAGCTCGGAGAGCGGGTCTTGCAGTCGGCGGCCGATTGAGATCGCCCCGCGTACCGTAAGGTCTAAGTCGGGAAACTCCTGGCGGGCAATCTCTGAGGCCGAATAGACTGAGGCTCCGGCTTCGTTAACCATGGCGACAGTTATGGTTTCGGGAAGTTTAAGCTCTTTAATAAAACTTTCAGTTTCCCGACCGGCGGTACCGTTGCCGATGGCAATCGCTTCAATCTTAAAACGTCGGCAGAGATCTCTAACCACCTTTGCCGCCTCTTCACTTTGCTTTTTGGACATGGTCGGATAGATGACGCCGTGTTGCAAAAGTTGACCCATGGCATCGAGACAGACAAGTTTAGCTCCGCTGCGAAAGCCCGGATCCAGGGCCAGCACCCGCTTTTGTCCCAAAGGCGGGGCCAGTAATAGCTGTTTGAGATTGGTGGCAAAAACCTCAATCGCTTCACCTTCGGCTTGCTCCTTTAACTTCTGCCTGATCTCAGTCTCCAGAGCCGGGGCCAATAATCTTTTGTAGGCATCACTAAGCGCCAGCTCAACCTGTGCGGCACTACGGTTGTTTTGTTGGATAAAACGTTGCTTGAGCAGGGCCAGGGCTTTTTCGGCGGGCGGCCGGATATTGACGCGTAAAATTTTGGCTTTTTCACCCCGGAGGAGGGCCAGGAGGCGGTGACCGGCGATTTTTGCGCTCTTCTCCTGCCAATCGAAGTAGTCCCGAAATTTTGCCCCCTCCGACTCTTTTCCCTTGATGACGACGGCCCTGATTTCACCCTCATGTTTAAAGATCCGGCGCAAAGATGTGCGGGCGCCTAAGTCTTCATTGATCTTCTCGGCCAAAATATCCCGGGCTCCGGCCAGGGCATCATCGGTGTCTTTGACCTCTTTATCCGGATTAATGAAGGGCCGGGCGGCGGCTTCCGGATTCGTCTCCTGTTGCTTGAGTAATATTTCAGCTAAAGGCTGCAAGCCCCGTTGCCGCGCCACCAAAGCTCGGGTTTTTCGTTTCGGACGGTAGGGTAGATAGATATCCTCAAGCTCGGTCAGACTGGTTGCGGCGAGTAACTTTTTTTCCAGTTCCGGGCTTAAGAGTTTAAGTTCCGTTAGAGATGTGTTGATTGCCTGGCGGCGTTTCTCTAAATTTGCCAACTCTTCGAGCCGGATCTGAATCTTAGCGATAAACAGTTCATCAAGCGAACCGGTCATCTCTTTACGATAACGGGCGATAAAAGGGACGGTCGCCCCATCTGCAAAAAGTTCAGCTACAGCTTTAACTTGGGGTTGGTTTATCTTAAGTTCGGTGGCGATTGTCTTAAAATGAGAATTATTCATATTTTAGTAATTGTTTTCCGTTTTTTTGAGATCGAGATTGATATTGATTTGGTTAAATAATGTAGATTGTTAATTATATCAATGTTTGTTTGTCGAGATTCTTCCCGTGTTTGTGATGATATATTGAAATCAGCCATTGCCGGAATTTTTTGCTGGCTAAAGTTGATTGTTTTTGTTAATAATAAATACGAGTATTTTAAGTTGACATTACCTTAATTTCCGGCGACGCCGGATTATGGAGTTGGTTATGAAAGTTTTAGGTATATCGGGAAGTCCGCGGAAAGGCTATAATACCGACCGTATGGTTAAGGAAGTTTTGAGTACGATTACGGTTGAGACTGAATTTATCTCCCTGGCGGGTAAGAGAATCGGCCCCTGTATCGCCTGTTTGGGATGTATTGAGGACAATATCTGTAAAGTTAAAGATGATATGCAGGGGTTGCGGCAAAAAATTGTCGAGGCCGATGCCTATGTTATCGGAGCCGCTAACTACTACTCTGTTATTAACGCTCTGTCGCACTGTTTTCTTGAACGCTTCTATCAATTCAGACATCAGGAAGGCAAGGGGGTCAGTGGCAAACTCGGGGTTGCCGTCGGCATTGGCGGTCGTAACGGTGATCCGGTGGTTGATAACATCAAGACCTTTTTTCAATATAATCAGATCGATTGTGTTGGCTCGGTTTCAGCCCAGGGTGTTGCAAACTGTTTTATCTGTGGTTACGGCGAAACCTGTAAGGTCGGGGCCGTCCATATGTTTTTCGGGCCGGGAACCAAAATCACCGAAGAGACCACCCCGAGTCTTGATAAACAGCCGGAAAAAATTGAAGAAGCCCGCGAGCTGGGGCGTAAACTCGACCTTAGATTAAAAGGTTTTGCCGCCGCCACTTGATGAGAAGGAAACAGGTGCAGAAAATCAATCAACAACAGCGACATTTTTTTACATCCTTCAGGCTGACACTGGTTGTCATATTAGGCTTCTTGTTACTTGGTGCCGGGGGCACTTATGCGGCCTCCTCCAGCGAAAATAATGCTAATGTTCCACTGTCGCCGCCCTCCAGGATTGTTTCTCTGGTTCCGGCGATTACTGAAATTATTGCTGCTCTTAAGGCCGATCAGGCCTTGGTCGGAATTACTTACCATACAACCAGACCGGCTCGGCTTGGTCGTTGCACCGTGGTTGGTGGGTTCATGGTTCCCTCATTGGAGCGGATTAAGGGGCTTCACCCGGATCTGGTTTTTATCTCGTCCATGCATAAGGGTTTGCGTGATAAATTGGCCGGTTCAAGATGTCGGGTGATTGAGCTTACAATCACGTCGTTAGCCGATGCTTATGCTGGTATTAAGCTGATTGGCCGTCTGCTGGGAAAAGATCAGGAAGCGGCGCGGTTGATAGAAAATCTGCAAGCGCAATTGGCGTTGATCCGACGTAAGGTGGAGCGTATCCCTTTGAGCGAGAGGCGGCGGGTTATTCCGATGCTGGGAATGGATAAGGTTCTGGTTTCCGGCGATGACTCATTTCAAAATGAATTAATTGCGGTCGCCGGCGGTATTCCACCTGTGTGGGGCAAGAAGGGTGTGGTCGTCAGCCCCGATAAGGCGGCAGTTCTGGACTTTAACCCTCAGTTTATTTATGCCGGTGGTGTTGATCGTCAAGAAATCATGAATTTCTTCAACCAGCCTGTCTGGGCTGAAATGGCGGCAGTTAAAACCGGTGATATTCATTTCTTTCCAGGTGCTCTGACCTCTAGGGCCGCGACTCATTTCGGTGATTTTGTTGCCTGGCTCGCCGCCACAATCTATCCTGACCACTTCAGTCGCCCGGGAAATATGGTGTTGCGTGAAGAGGTCAGAGAGCGTCGAGCCCTGGAGCTTGATTTTAATTATGTAAAAAAGGCCGAAGTTGTCGAGACCATAATTGCCGATTTTAAGCACCGTACTTTGGTCGTCGATCTGGCCGAGCCCATGCAAATCATTTCAACCTTGGAAGGTCCTCGTCAGGGGGTTACGACGGTCGGCAACCATTATCTGCCGCCGTCGACCTGGAACTTTGTTCACCGTCTTGGTTCTGTAAGATTTGAGGATCGGGTCGTAAACCTGCTTGAACGGCAATCGGAGGCCACCTCTCTGCTCTTTACCGGGGCCGATATGAAGCATCTGGTTCAGCAAAGTACAGCGTTTAAAGAGATGAAAGTTACGGCCCTGGTGACCGCCGGGGTTTGCTCTAATGCCGTGCGCATGGGGGCGGAAGAGGGGCGTTATTACGAGCTTGAGGAGGTTGGAGATTCAGCAAAGCCCGGAACCATCAATATTATTATTTTGACAAATATGCGTCTGACCCCCCGGGCCATGAGCCGGGCTGTTATCAGTGCCTGTGAAGGAAAATCTGCAGCCCTCCAGGATCTCGATATTCGCTCTGCCGTCAGGCCTGCTTTCTTGCAGGCGACCGGAACCGGAACCGACAATGTGCTTGTTGTTGAGGGGCGGGGCCAAACTATCAAGCATACCGGTGGTCACAGCAAGATGGGCGAGTTGATTGCCCGCGCTGTTTATGAGGGGGTCATTGAAGCTGTGCGGCGGCAGAATGCTTTGACCGAAAAACGTTCACTTTTTCACCGTTTGCAAGAACGCCGGGTTACGGTTTACAGTTTTCTTAAGGCTTGTCGTATAAACAAAGGGGTTGCGGTTTCGAGTTTACTGGCTCCGGTTGAAGAACTTTTACTTGATAGACGCTATGCAGCTTTTGTTGAGAGCTCACTGGCTCTAAGTGACGCCTGGCAGCGCCGCCAACTCAGTAATCTGGAGAGTTTTAAAAATTGGTGTCGCCGGATTGCGGAAGAGATAGCCGGTCAACCATTGGAAGATGTGCCGCATCTCTATA
>JAYEGS010000228.1:0-12125 GCA_034659215.1 Pseudomonadota bacterium
CGAGCCCATCATTTCATTCGGGATGTGGCTCAGCCCGGTAGAGCACTGCGTTCGGGACGCAGGGGTCGGAGGTTCAAATCCTCTCATCCCGACCATGAAAAGAGAAAAATCAAGGGCGGTAACTTCGAGACATAAATTATGTTCCGAATTTACCGCCCTTTTTTGTTGTTCGGTAAATATTCTGCTGGCCTCGTAACTATTCGGCATTTGTTTCAAACTGCCGGGGTTGGGGTCATTTCTTGAGAAAGGCGTATCAAGATATTCGCGTTTACAGGGAATTTTCAATAGCCTTTGTCAAGATGTGACCCCGTTTATGAGGGCGAAGCGAACTGCCAAATTAACGTCAGTTACTTAGAAGTTACGTTGCTCGTTAAAATCAATTAATAGCGATAATGCTCCGGCTTGTAGGGCCCGGTAACCGGGATACCAAGATAATCCGCCTGACTCTGACTCATGACCGTCAACTTGGCGCCCAACTTGCCAATATGATAGCGGGCAACCTCTTCATCAAGGATCTTCGGCAGACGATAAACACCAACCTCATAGCAATTCTTCCAAAGATCGAGTTGCGCCAAAGTCTGGTTGGCGAAAGATGCCGACATGACAAATGAAGGATGGCCGGTGGCACAACCTAAATTGACCAAACGACCTTCAGCCAGAACAAAAATCTGACGCCCATCGGTAAACGTATAACGATCTACCTGGGGCTTGATCTCCTCTTTCTTGACTCCGGGCCATTGATTCAAAAGGGCAATCTGGATCTCGCTGTCAAAATGGCCGATATTACAGACAATCGCCTGATTTTTCATCCCCGCCATGTGCTCGGCCGTAATTACATCACGGTTGCCGGTAGTCGTCACATAGATGTCACCTTCAGCCAGAGCATCCTCAAGTGTAGTCACCTCAAAACCTTCCATCAAGGCCTGCAAGGCACAAATTGGATCAATTTCAGTCACCAGAACCCGGGCTCCGAAACCACGCATCGACTGAGCGCAGCCTTTACCGACATCACCATAACCACAAATCACGGCATTTTTACCGGCAACCATCACATCAGTTGCCCGTTTGATACCATCAGCCAGTGATTCACGGCAACCGTAAAGATTGTCAAATTTTGATTTAGTCACCGAATCATTAACATTAAAAACCGGAAATTTAAGTTCGCCCTTCTCCATCATCTGATAGAGGCGGTGAACCCCGGTAGTGGTCTCTTCGGAAGCACCCCGGCAATCAGCAACCCAAGTTTTGAAACTGCCGACTTTACGGTTATTGATTTCACGTAAAAGGGCAACCAGTTCGATCTCATCCTCAGACTCGAAATCACCATCTAAAATCGTCGGGTCAGCCTCGGCCCGAGCCCCGAAATGCATCATCATGGTGGCATCTCCACCATCATCAACAATCAGGTCGGGCCCCTTGCCTCCGGGAAAACGAAGAGCCTGGTATGTACAAGCCCAATACTCTTCCAGGGTTTCGCCCTTCCAGGCAAAAACCGGGATTCCGGTAGCGGCGATCGCCGCCGCTGCATGATCCTGGGTCGAAAAAATATTACAGGAAGCCCAACGCACATCAGCGCCCAAAGCGGTCAGGGTCTCGATCAGAACTGCGGTCTGGATCGTCATATGCAGCGACCCCATGATCCGCGCCCCGCTAAGCGGCTTTGACTCTTCATACTTCTCTCGAATCGCCATCAGGCCGGGCATCTCATGTTCAGCTATTTCAATCTCTTTCCGACCCCATTCGGTCAAACCGGGATCAGCAACCAGACAAGGCAAATCAGCAAATGGATCAATTTTGGAACTCATTTTTTTCTCCTAATCAAAAATACTCAACAGGCTTTCAATATCCCATAACATTAAGAGAGGGCACCCTTTTGCGGAGTGCCCTCTAATAAAAAATCACGGTTTCATAAAACAATTATCTCAAACATAACCCTTATCGAGAGCGTATTTGATTAAGTCGGCAACCGAACGGAACTTCATCTTGCGCATGATATTGGCGCGATGATGCTCAACCGTCCGCAGACTGATATAGAGCAGGTCACCAATTTCACGACTGGTGTTACCTTCAGCAACCATTTTCAAGACTTCGCGCTCACGATTAGTCAGATGCTCGAAAGGCAGTTTCTTGTTTTTCCGATAGAACTTCATCAGATCTTCGGAAAAGTCGGCCGCCAACGTGGACGAGATGTAGGTTTCGCCAAGCATCACCTGATCAATTGCCGAAAGCAGTTCATCATCACTGTTCTCTTTGAGCAGATAACCATCAGCTCCGGCCGCGATTGCAGCATAGAGATACTCTTTATTATTATGCATCGTCAGCATCAGAACTTTTACCCCGGGCTGGGCTCGACGCACTTCAGTTATCGCTTCAATACCACGCACATTAGGCATCGAGATATCAAGCAAAACCAGGTTAGCTCGATTATTATTAAGAAAATCGATCAGCTCTAACCCATCGTTAACCTCGCCGACAACCTTGAGGTTATCTTCCTCTTCAATGATTTTCTTAATCCCCTGACGCAGCATTGCATGGTCATCAGCCAGCACTATCTTACAGATACCATCTTCATCTCTAAACATCTGTTAACTCCTTGATTTTACAAACCTTATTGTTTAGCGCCAGAGGCAGCTTAATAAATTTAATGTTTATTCTATCAATAAACGAGTATCTATTAACAGAAAACAATACTTTTTACAAGTAAATCCGTCTCTATTCAGCTAACCCGCAAATTCCGGGGACACAATCCCGATTTCCTTCGGAGAATCGGGTTATGTCCCCGGATTTTACTGAAAACCATCAATATTTGGTGCTTCTCTACTTACGCTGAATAGTTACGTAAATCAAAACTATTTTTTCGGGAGCGTAAATTTAATCTCGCAACCGTCACCACTCTGACTGACAATCTCGAAATCCCCGCCTAATAGTCGAACCCGTTGAGCCATACTTGCCAACCCCAAACCACCAACCCCGGCCCGACCTCGTTTCGTGGGATCAACATCAAAACCCACCCCATCATCTTTAACCGAGAAACGAACTGTATCAGCAATAATTTCAGCCTCCAGCACCAGCAACGAGGCTTTCGCGTGTTTACCGACGTTATTAATTGCCTCCTGAACTATGCGATAAATATTGCGCGATGTCTCCTGAGTAAAGAAATCATCAATATCCGGCACGGCGACTGATGATTTAAGATTGTTTAACGCCGTAAAATTATTTACGAGATGGGCCAAAGCATCACTTAAACCAAGATCATCAAGAATCACCGGACTAAGATCATGCGATAGACGTCTGGTATCTTCAATAATTTGCGCAATAAACTGACGCGCCTGACGACACTCTTCCTGCAATTCAACTTTATCGAGATTCCGCTCAATCCCGAAAACCTGCATTTTCAAAGCGGCCAGCGATTGACATAGACCATCATGGAGTTCATCGGCCAAATGCTGCCGTTCATCATCTTGAACCTTAAAGAGATTACCGGAAAGCTCCATCAACTGCTCTTGCGCAATCTCGATATTGAGCTCTTTACGACGATCCTCGTCTGGATTATAAATCACCCCTAAAAGATAGTTCTGTTCAACCAGATAAAGTCGGTACCATTGAATAACAACCGAACGTTTTCGACCGGGGCCCAACTGCAGCGAAACATCATCAGGCTCTGCAAAAACTTTTTCATAAGAACTCGGAGAAACCTCATCTAAAGAGCCCCTTAAACGTTTTAACAGGGATTGATCTTGACAAAAAAGGCCAAAATTGCGCTCTTCCGAAGAACCGGACAATCGCCCAAAATAGCTCTCGGCCAGACGATTTACAAATTTCAGAGTAAGAGAGCTGTCCAACAAAACAAGGGCTTCGGGCAGAGCCGTCAAAAGCTGACCACCAAGCCCATAAAGGTGTTTATCCCGCTGAAATCCCCTCTCTTTCGCCAAAAAGATTCGAACAACGAAAAACCCGCCAAACAACCCGAACGCGACCAGCGCAACCATAAACCGAAAAGCAATCCAGACCCGATCTCTGGCCGTCATCGCCCGAAAAGCCAGGACATCCGAAAGAGTGTGAGCTTTCCGGTGAAAAAGCCGGGTTAAAGAGAGACGAGAGGGGGTTTTCAATTCACTATTTTCACGAGCCTGCCGGATGCTGACCATCGAATCCAACAAAAGAACGATTTCAGGGTTTTCGATACCTGGAATATCTTTACCGGCAAAGTTTCCCCCTTCACTGAGCAAATGCAACCCAATCTTCTCACTCCATTCACATGAGCTACATTTTTCAACAACATCAGGCAACAACTTCGCAGCTTTCACATCTTCAAGCTCCTGATCCCGTTCGGCACATAGCAATATTCTCTGAGCCAGATTTAACTGATACTCAGCCGTGTCACTCTGATGCAGAAGAAAAGCCATAAACAGAAGATCAATAACGAGCAAAACAGAAACGGCAATGGCACTGCCAAAGAGCAAAGATTGCTTAAAAGAGTGTCCCTCCATACGAATAATCTCAAAAAGAATTCAAAAGCGTAATGTTTTGTAACTATTCAGCGTAATGTAGTCCATAGTCCACAAACTCTCTCGGTGCGGGGACATTGCTCCAGGCGGCGACTGCCAAGTCTTTATGCCGATCTGAGCTGTGTACCCCTCGAAGCCGGGCGAAGCCAATGTTCGCGCCATTTATAGTGGATTTAAGGTGGTTACGCTGAATAGTTACCAATATTTTTACTTAATTTCAGTGTAAATCAGTACTGTCCGGTTAGAACTTTGCTTAAGTGGAAGAAAATGACCCGATATCCCGGGTCGCAAGATCTAATACGGACACTGCTAAGTGTAAATACGATAATTTTTCATGGTTGTCAAGTTTTTATTCAGTATTTTCACTAAACACTAGGTATGAATTCAGCCGCACGGCTGATCACTTCACCGCCGGGAAGCACCAGAAATTCGGCATCGGGCAGAACCGAGCGCAAGCGAGCCCCATATGATTTTTCAACCAAGCGGCGATCACAGACAACAATAATACCGCGATCATCACGACTGCGGATCAAGCGGCCAACCCCCTGTTTTAATTTCAATGCCGTTTGCGGCAGGCTGTAATCATAAAAAGGGTTACCACCGCAAGCCGCAATGTATTCTAACCGGGCCATCAACACCGGCTCAGTCGGTACTTTGAAAGGCAGTTTGACAATCACCAGGCACTCTAAAGCCCGGCCCTTGACATCAACCCCCTCCCAAAAACTGTCAGTCGCAAAGAGAGCTGTATTATAACTGTTTTTCAACTCATTAAGGAGCCATTGGCGCTGACCTTCACCCTGCAAAAGCAGCCTCACCCCTCGTCTCTGCAAAGAATCACGACAGGTTGCAGCGGCCTGTTTCATCGCCCGGTATGAAGTAAAAAGCACCAACGAACGCCCCCCGACCCGGGCAATCAAGGTATCCAGGAAAAGGCTCAAGGCGTGAATATAGGCGGCCTCATTGGGCAGAGGCAGATCTCTGGGCACCATGATTAAGGCATTACGACGATAATCGAATGGACTAGCCAAAATTAACGAGTGCAGAGTCCCATTCCGACTCCGTTCGCCAAGTCCGACCCGGGTCATAAAAAAATCAAAAGAGCGCTCAACCGCAATCGTTGCCGAGACCATAACCAAGGTCTTTAGACGCTGATAGAGCATCTCTTCGAGCAGGGAGCCGACCTCAAGCGGGGCCATAACTAATTTGAAATTACGGCGGCGGCCGGCGACCGCCTCAACCCAAGCAATAATTCCGGGCTCGCTCTTCAGATTGAGAAAAAAACGCCCGATAAAATCGACCTGAGTCTGGAGGCGGCCGGTCGCCGCCTTAAACTCTCCGGCCCAGGCGACAAAAAAATCCTCCGGCAACCGTTTTTCGAGTAAACCTTCCTCAATATTATGGCCCAAGAGCAGCAGCGCCTTGATCACGACTCGAGCCTCTTCGATAAAATTCTCAACCTTATCGACCAAGTTAAGTTTCCAACTCTCGCTGCCCCGCTCCTTGTCGGTCACCCGCAATCTGAATGAACCATCAATAATTTCGGCGGCGGGGACAAAAGCTGCGGCCAAAATCTCACGCCAAGCCTCAAAATGATCAGCCAAATCCTGCAAGAGCATCAAAACCGCCGGTTCGGCTTCACTTTCAACCTGAGCCGCCAGTGTGCTGAAAAAATCGTGCTGAACCTTATTCTGCCGCTTGGGCGAACTTTTTCCCGGCGACCCCGACCCGGCCCCTTGGCCTAAACGCCGCCTTAAACGCCGCAAGAGGCCCAATTCCGGTCGTCTTTGATGAGCCAGACGATTAAGCTGCATGAGCAGGCCAATCTGCGAAATATTCTCGCCCAGGTAACCGGTTGCCGCATCTTCAAGGTGATGAACTTCGTCCATGACCAAGGCTTCATAACGTGGCAGAACCCCAAAATCGGAGGGAAACTGCAAATCGGCCATCAAAAGATGATGATTGACTACCAGGAGTTGGGCCTTAGCCGCCTCGCGGCGGGCTTTATAAAAAAAACAGTGACCGAATTCGGCACAACGGGAAGAGAGACAAGCGTCGGCTTCGCTGGCGACCATCTCCCAGGCTGCGGCACTGGGCAGAGAGGGAAAATCAGCCCGACTGCCATCGCCCGTGGTTTGAGCCCAGGCGACCAGCGCTTTCAGTTCATCATCAAGTGAATTTGCATCAGCCGACAACTCCTCGGTAAATTCCTTAACCCGACGTCGACAGAGATAATTACCGCGCCCCTTGATCAGTGCGGCCTTAACCGGCAAGCCCAAATGCTCAGTCAAAAGTGGGATATCTTTATCAAGAAGCTGTTCCTGAAGATTGATCGTGTTGGTTGAAATTACGACCCGCTGCTCATGTCGAATAGCCCAGAGCGCCGCCGGGATCAAATAGGCAAGACTTTTGCCCACGCCGGTCCCGGCCTCGGCAAGAAGAAAACTTTTCCGATTAAAAGCCTCAACTACGGCCCGAGCCAGATCGGCCTGCTCCGACCTGAATTCAAAACTGGGTAAAGCCTTGGCCAAAGCCCCGTCGGCAAAGAAATAGTTTTCGACCAGATCCAAAGGGAGAGGTTCAACGACCACCTGTTCAACCGGCTCGACCACGGCATAGACCCGGGTCACCGGGTTATCGATAATGAGAAAGCCGATATCTTCAGCCCCAAAAAGGGAGGCGACCCGCAAATCGGCATCGGAAGGCGTGAGATTAGCGGAAGGGTGATTATGGATAACCACCTCCCCCGCTTTAACCTGCCCCGAAAGGGCCGGCGTCATCGTCTGGTTACCCCGGGCCAAAACCAGCACCTGTACGACTTTGGCCTCTTCACAACGACCGCGAAAAAAAACTTCGTTGCCGCCGGCCGCAGCAATCTCCTGACGCATAAATTTTATAACATCAGCGTGGAGATAGCAATCCGCCTCCCGGCCGCAAGTCTCTTCAACTAACCCGAAATCAGAGTCTGGGGCAGTAATCGGATCAGCCAATTCTAAATTCATCAAACTCACCGGTAACCGAAGACCAACGACTCTCAAGACCATCTACCCGAGCGCCGGGAGGCCCGACGTTGCACCAGAGCAGAAGTTGCTGCAACCCCTCTTCCAGGCCTTCGGCGACAACTTCCACCCGGCCATCAAGCCGATTCCAGACTTCACCAACCAAACCTAAAGTTTGCGCCTGAGAACGAGTTGAGGCCCGATACCAAACCCCCTGCACCCGGCCGCTGACAATAATGTGTAAACGTTTTTTCATTGCTTAACCCGACCTAACCGGAACCAAAAAAAATCTATCGTAAAATTGTAACTGTTCAGGGGCCTGTTGAGATTTAAACCACCACCGGGCGTTCAGGCGGTTCCCCTCCACTTTTTAAGTAAAATTTTCATCGAGATTATAGATCAAAGGAACGGCAGTACCCACTTCAAGCTTGACAACCTCAGCCGGTTCAAGTTTTTCAACCAACATGACCAGTGATCGAATCACATTACCATGCGCGACCAGCAAAACATTTTTGCCCAGGCGCAGGTCTTCGCCCACCACCTGCTTGACAAATGGCTGCACCCTGAGACCGAGTTCATAAAGACTCTCCCCTCCCGGCGGCCCAATATCATAACTGCGATGCCAGAGATTGTAAGTTTCATCCCCATAAATGGCTTTAACCCGATCTTTATTCAAGCCCTGAAGGATGCCGTAATTTTTCTCGATCAAGAGGGGTTCAGGGATAAGTGGAGGAGCCGAATCTAAGGCTTCAAGAAAGAGCTCAGCCGTCTCTTTGGCCCGGGAAAGCGGCGAGCAGTAAGCCACATCGAACCTCTGCCCCGAACATTTAAGAGCGGCTTTCGCCGCCCCGGCCCGGCCTTTCGCCGTAAGCGGCACATCAACAGAACCGGTAAAACGATTTTCCCGGTTCCAGAGCGATTCACCGTGACGCATTAAAACTAAAATGGACATAGATAATTCCTTTAAAGCCTCAGAATAGTTACCATTTTTTTTAACAAGGAAATCTTCTGTAAGGCACTATTGGCAATAACGCAAGATAAAATCGACCAGAGCCTGGCCGCCATGACTGGTCTCGGTGGTCAGAGATTCAAGATCAGCCACAGGCAGGAAGAGGAGCTCTTTTTCGGAACCGGCAAGTTTTTCGAGATATTTATAGGCATTTTGGTGATCGGCTTTAGCGGCGCCAGCGGCCTGCAACAGCAACAGCGGAGTTTCGACCAGAGGCAGACTTTTGGCGGCCTGAACCAGCATTTTCTTTACTTGCCGCTGCGAAAAAGCGGGGAAACTTTTATAGGACCAATCAACTTGAGAAGAGGCGGAAAGAGGAGATATCAACTCATCCGCCGCTTCATCCTCATCAACCGATAACTCCGCAAGAGCTTGACGGGCATCCCCAAAAACCGGAAAAAGCGCTACCAGAGCCATCATCTCATGACCACGAGCCGCCAGAGACAAAGCCAGAGCCGCACTACTGCCCACCCCGCAAATTACGACTTTGCGACATAAACTGCTAACATAAACATAGGCTTCATCAACCGCTCTCTGCCACTCTTCATAATTTCGATTTTCAAGATCAGCGGCGACCGTTGCATGACCCGGCAGACGCGGCACTAAAACGAGAAAACCGCGCCGCCCCAGATAATCGGCCAACCCTTTCAGACTCCGGGGAGTTGTCAGCCAGTCATGAATCAAAACAATCCCGACCTGGGCCCGGTGTTTTTTAACCAGATAAGCAGTCCCGGCAGTAAGTGGGCAGAGTTTCGGATCATCCTGAAAAGGTTTGCGATCATCCAGATAAGCCTGCTCCATAAGTTGCAAAAGGCGCTTGGCCGTAAGTTGGCGCAAACGCCAGGCCGGAGTCAAAGAGAGACGTTGTAAAAGGCGCTGCAGAGCCGACAACGGCTCGATGGCGTTGGCCATGACCAGAAAAGGGTTGTCGAGTCTGACCCGGTGAAAAGCGTCACTGCAATCGTCTTCTTCGGGCTCGACAAAGCGCAATCGCGCTTGAGGACTTAAGGCTTTCGCATCAACTTCTCCTGAAATCTGCAAAAAACCTTTCTCATAAGCCAAGCCCAAGAGATCAGCAATCCGGCAGCCGCCTTTTTCGAGCAGGAGATCAACCTGTGAATTCTTCAAACCCTGATGGCGAAAGAAAGCCGGCAGCCGACCGTCAGCCGTGACGGCAAGATAGGCCCGACGACGAAAATCGATCTCACTAAAACTGCGCCCCGAGGATTTATAAAGCAGGGCCGCCAGGAGATGGTCAAGATTGACGGTCGCCAATCCATAGATCGCTGCCATGGAGTCGTCAGTCATTTTTTTCAAAACCCGACGACTCTTTTTATTATTGACAAAATCGGGAAGCTTAGCGCCAAAAAATTTTTCCGCCACCGGGGCAACCGGCAAGGCTTGACCAAAACGGATATCGATATCAACCCCTGACAGCAACATCGAACTCTCGACCATCACCTCCTCAAACATGCGCGAAGAGAGTTTATCCTCCAACATAGTTGAAAAACGACTTAAAATTGTATCGGTAAAACGTAAAGGATAATAAGAGACATTGACCGGAACAATATTGATACTCTCGGCAACAGGAGCGTCGGGGGCGAGATCAAAAACGCTGGCTAAATCCGCGTAAGCTGCCGGATCAGAACCGTTGAGAGCCCCCAAACGCCGCCGCAAAATCTCGGCCCGCCAGGCCAGAGCGGCGGCCCCGGTACGCGGCGGATATTTGTTCCCCTCAGCCGTAATCATAAAGCTGCCCCGATCCACAACTTTACGACTTTTCACCATACAGCCTTCCGGAAAAACGATCCAGGCCGCACTTTCCCCGACCAGGCTTTTGATAATCAACTTATCGCGCTCGGGATCGCCGACTGAAACCGCACCAACCTGTTCCAGGTAACGACCCATGAGACCGCCAAAAAGTTCGGAAGAGGCCAGCGACCAGACCGGTTTATCGAGGAGTTTCGAGATATGGTAAGGGAGGAGCAGAGTTTCTAAGCGGGTAAAATGGTTAATGACAAAGATCGAACCGCCTTCCGGCAGCTCTTTCTCATTATGGAGAGTAATCCGGGCCTTGGAAAAGGCCGTCAGGATTTTTACGGCCAATACACTAGTTCGATAAGCAAGAAAATTCAATAAGACAACCCTATTTTTTCTTTAGCTCGAGCTCGGCCATAAAAGTTGTCCATTTGGATTTACTGCTCAGAGCTCCAACCGGACAGACCTCGGTGCAAGCCAGACAGGTTTCACAATCTAAGCTTGCGGGATCCAGAGCACTGCCGAAAAAAGAGATCACGGTATCCATGCCCCGCTGGGCAAAATCAAGTTTATAGCCTTTCTCTAACTCCCCGCAAACATGCACGCAACGACCGCAGAGAACACATTTTTTGGGCTCGTAAACAATAAAAGGATGCTCATCAATCAGTTCAGGATAGTTGCGATCAATATGACGCAAACGTTTGGTTTTAAGGGGCTGATGGAGAAATTTGGCAATCTTCTGCAATTCGCAACCGTGATTGGCGATACAGGTACGACAACTGCCGTCATTGGTCGAAACCAACAGACGAAAGGCCAACTGGCGTAGTTTAAGAATCTCCTCACTGTCGGTTTTGACTACCATCCCTTCGCTAATCCGGCAACGGCAGGAAGCCACCGGAACCGGTTCGCCTTCGACATCAACAAAACAGAGACGACAGGATGCCGGGGGATCATCCATCCCTTCGACAAAACAGAGGTTAGGGATATAGATATCGTTTTCCAGGCAGACCGGCAGAAGATAAGAACCGGCCGGGGCCGTAATTTTTTGCTCGTCAACTGTTATGGTAATCAGATTCTCACTCATAATTCATCGTTTCCTTAATTTATCTCTTCCTTATTTACTCTCTTCCTTCTCTTTTTCCGCTTCCGACAGCGGTTCTACACCCTGATCGGGAATCATTTCCGGGGGCGAAACCCGCCGCACGGCATCGTATTCAGGGGGACAGACATAAACACACTCCCCACACTTGACACATTTTTCCTGATCGATCGCTTTTTTGCGATTACTGGTCGTAAAAATCGCGTCGGTCGGACAACAGGCAACACAGGCATCACAACCTCGAGCACACGGCTCAAGATCAATATAGAATGCAATCAAAGGACGACACATTCTCGCCGGACAACGTTTCTCCTCAATATGCGCCACATACTCATCACGAAAGAAACGCAACGTGGTCAAAACCGGATTAGGGGCAGTCTTGCCCAAACTACAGAGCGAACCCTTGATCACGGCTTCACTAATCTCCTCAAGGTCAGCCAACTCCTCCATTTTGCCTTCGCCAATCGTGATCGAGTGCAAAATGTCACGCAAGTGACGGGTACCAATGCGGCAAAAGGTACATTTACCACACGATTCACCTTGCGTAAAGTCGGTAAAATAACGCGCCACCTCGACCATGCAGGTATCTTCGTTCATGACCACCAGGCCGCCGGAACCCATCATCGCTCCGACCGATTTCAAGGAGTCAAAATCGATCACCGTCTCCATCAGAGAGGCGGGCAAACAGCCTCCCGAAGGCCCGCCGATCTGTACGGCTTTAAGCTCTTTACCATCTTTGATTCCACCACAAACAT
>JAYEGS010000229.1:0-12056 GCA_034659215.1 Pseudomonadota bacterium
GAACATTGGCTTCGCCCGGCTTCGAGGGGTACACAGCTCAGATCGGCATAAAGGCTTGCGCCGCCGCCTGGAGCAATGTCCCCGTATCGAGATAGTTTGAAAAGTACATTACGCTGAATAGTTACAATTGATGTAACTATTCTGCTAAATCGGTTTTACGACTCGCCAAATATTTGATAATCTGGCTCGGTTTGAGTTTGCGGCTGGCCGGGCCGGTACGAATAAAAAAATCTTCCGCCTCCCCCTTTTTGAGAAAGGCTGGGATCTCGGAGAGTTGACAACGGATCTCAACAATTTTGTGATCACCGACTTCAACAATGGCAAAGTGGATAAAACGAGAAAATTCTAACCCGATATGGGTGCTGACCAGACTATCGATATGACGCAGGCATTTGTCGTCGTTGACAAAATTATCGCGTTCAAGGCCGGCCACCGTACCATCATCTTCAACCCCGATCAACAAAACCCCACCTTCGGTATTGAGAAAACCGACAACCCCCTTCAACCAGGCGATCTCAATCTCTTTACCGGCACGATCTTCACGTAAATTCCAACGCACGGTCGATTTAAACTCTAAGCGCTCACTCTCTCCCGCCTTAATAAGTTCGTAAATCCGTTGCGCAGGATCATCCAGAGCCGCCTCCCGCTGCAACTCATCTTCAATCAGGCGGCTGCCTTCACGACGCAACACTTCCAGCGAGTGCAGGTATCGACGAACAAAAAAGAAGGAGAGGAAAAAAAGTAAACCACCAACCACAAGTATGGTCAATGGGATGCGGAAAAATGCTACAGGATAGTCAGCGACCTCCAGGATATCTTTTTCCGGTAGCACCACCGCAAGCCACAAATGACGATCACCCATGGGTAAAGCCGTGAAACCGGCCCACCAGGGTTTACCTTGTACCCGAAAAGAAAAAATCTGCTCGGGCTGCTCAGGTGAGCGCTGCCACTTGGCCAGCGCCGGTTTGAGACCTTCACCAGAGAGCCCGTCAACTGCAGGCATAACCTCGCTACCTTCGCGGTCGGACTCCTGCGAAGCGCCTAAAACCTTGCCCTCATCCGAGACGATAAAGGCTCGTCCCTCTTGCCCCAACTCAAGCTCACAATCAAGTACGTCACAAAGAAGCACATCGAAGGCTATTATATATTCTCCATCCAACCCCGCCCCACTAATTCCCGGATCAGCTTCCGGAGACGGCCAACGCAGAGCCGCAGTAACCCCGGTCTGACCAGTGGAAAAAAAGAGATAGGGAGCTGTCCAGGCAACATCCTGCGTACCGGCAGCTGCCATTACCCCTTTAAACCAGGGACGCTGACGTGGGTCATAATCACTCTCGACCGGATGATCCTCACCAACAAACTCTCCTTCCTGCCAACTCTGTCGCAATATTTTTCCCGGCCAGCGTAAAGGGTCCCTGCTCCGGCTTTGCCAACCTTCACCATCACGCCGCAATAGATACTCTTGACCACGGCCATTGGCGATAATCAACGAGAATATTTGCGGTACATTATTTAATGTCGGTATAAAATAGCGATTAATCTGCTCTCTTTTGTCGAGATCCAGTCCACTCTCAGAGCCCCACTCCCGGGCAATTCGTAAGGTCGTAACCACCGGTTCAACGAAACGTTTAAACTCCAGCCGTTTTTTATACGATAACTCCGTCACCCAAGCCCGAAAAACGCTCTCCTTAGCCTGCAAAGACTGGTAAAGCGTCAGCGAAGAGACCACCAAAGTAAGCAGCAGCACCAGCCAGGGCACAATCCGCAAAAAGCTCTGCAACCGCAAAAAGGAGTGTTTTACATTTTTTCTTTCCGTCATCTTACCGCCATCAGTCTTCTGTTACAGTCGTATTTAATCCAACTATTTACCAAAAACCCGGATATAACTTAAATAGTTTATTATAGCAACTTTTTACCCCGACAAGCTGAAAGTAAAACTATTAAACTGTAATGCAAAATGTGAAAATATAAGAGAACGAAGCCCAATTAATTCCCACATCTAACACCTGTCTTTCCGGCCGTGCTTTTCTGATAGCCGAGACAACACCCCTTCATAAACCACCAAATCTTCCGCCGAAAAACAACAAAATACCACCTCTTCAACAACTCCAGAAAACTCCTTCAACACTAACCGGACAGTATCCACTGCAATCCTTGTCGCAAGATCTTTGGGATAGCCATAAACGCCTGTACTAATGCTCGGGAAAGCGATCGAATGAATATTATTCGCAACTGCTATTTCCAACGAACGTCCATAACAAGATGCAAGGAGTTCGGGTTCGGCATTATTGCCACCACACCAAACCGGACCAACAGTATGAATGACGTATTGTGCTGGCAATCGATAACCCTTTGTGATTTTAGCATCGCCAGTTTTACACCCTTTTAGGCTACGACACTCCTCAAGCAACTCAGACCCAGCAACACGATGAATAGCACCATCAACACCGCCACCGCCAAGAAGTGATGAATTAGCAGCATTGACGATGGCATCAACTGCGAGAGCGGCAATATCGGCTTGGCTTGCGCGTAATGTATATGGCATTTTGATGCACCTCCGAATTTTATTCTTTCACTATCTCTATACCCCATATTAGCTCATAATCAAACCGGCATATGAGACTGCGTAGGGACAATTTAAAAACGGATATTTTCAGATATCGTCCAATTTCTTACAAACAATATCAAAATTACGACATTAAAAAAGGCCACCCTGATAGAGGTGACCTTTTGTTCTGATGTTACGAAGCTTCACTCATAAATGGGTATGGCAAAAACCATAGAGTCCTTTGGTTATCGCAGATAAGATTAAGGTCGGACGAATTGACACAATTGAGACCTTAGCACTGACAATATTAACGTGCGGTGCAGGTCTTGATCATTGTTAAAATAGCCATCTTGCCAAAAAAGGACTTCGGCAAGATGGTTTTTCAGTCCAACATTAAACCAATTATTTGCTATTGCAAAAATCTGACTCGGCGAACTTAGACCTTGCCAATAGACAATTCTCCGAACAATCTGATTGTACTACAGAGCCTTAGAACCGTCGAGTTTTTTTAAATTATCTTCAGAACCGTTGAGAAAGAAACCTACCACACCTTGATCGGAAGTAAAGCTGACATAAGAAGCTCTGCTGATCGATTGTGGTGCAAAGATCTTCTCAGCGGTCTTCACAACCTTCTCTCCTGGCTTTACATCCATCGGTTCAATCGCTATCGGATCACCTGCATCACTATAAGCCGTCAACGTGATATGGGCCATAACCGAGGCTGTATTAACAAAAGCGATTCCGGTCCAGCCCTCGTGGTCGATTTTTGTGAAAAGACCTGATGTTTGCGGAGTGGAGGCCATAATCGACGCCCTGATTCCATCATGGTTATTATAGAATTTTGAATAGCCCTTCAAACCATAGGTAGGTGCAGTAAAAATCATATACTCAATATTTCCACGTCCGGCAAATGCCGATCCCACCTCAACTTGATAACGTCCGTACGGGTTAAGGGTTTTAGGTATCGTATCACCAAGCTGATTGCCATCCATATCGTAAAAAGTAAAGTTTCCACTTACGGTTTTGTCGGTTGGATTTAAAACTGCAACTTCAGTTTCCCAACCGTCAGCAATCGCGATATGGGAAAAGTATATTTTAGTCTGCGAAAAAAGATCCGACAAAGCATCATCTGCTATAACCGGAGACGTTGCAAAAACCAAGACTGTAGCCACGCAAACAGATAAAACACTCAAATATTTCATCTCACCCTCCTAAAAAGGTTAAAGAATTACAGACCACTCAAATATTCATTCTTAAATTACATTATGACTCGATCAATCCGTCCAGTGCAAAATACCATCTCCATCACAATCACAGTACATTTTCAAGCTGCCATCTTCATGATAGACTAACCTGTAAGTCTCAATGTCATTCACCATGGTACGGTCGATGTGCAATGATCCATCTTCGTAAAATTCATACTGATGCCCATTAATAACCCCATTTTCGTAAGGTACAGCTACCATCATGCTTCCATTCACCATATAGTAATATATTTGCCATCCAATTAATTGACCATCTACATTTCGGCAAGATTGCCCAGCCAAATAGGGTGAGCCATCTGCCTTTACAGACCAATTTTCGTAAGGGCCAACATTATGTCCGTTTAGCGTATAAAATCGTGAAGTTAATGAACCAGTATCTGTAATGTATCTTACATGATATTCCGCCCCCGGCGGAATTGAACAGGAAGTGTCGATGGTAATCACAGGATTATCTGGGGTGGGATCCGGGTCAGGATCTGGGTCAGGGGCAGGGTTATCAAAGCATGCTTCATACTCCTCTGTGAGTTTTGCTTCATCTTCATTGAATTGGTCCCTAAGGCCATCTAAAGCATATTGAAAAATATAGCTTAGAGCCAAGAGCTCCTTTCTCAGTTCCATCTCACCTCTCTCTATTAAAGATAAACACATTGGACGAAAGAAATATCTGATTAAATTTTTTAATTTCTTACTATCAGTATTATAACGACTTGTCAGATCGTCTATCTTTTCTAATACTGCATCCAGACAATCGTCAGGATTATCTTCTAACCTCACACTACTTCGTACGCTCTGAACCATAACCGTACCATCGGCAGCGTAAGTGAAATTCATAGTCAAATCACCCATTGTATAGGTTTCAGGCTTATCATCAACCACCGTCAAAACAAACGGCCCGAATCCGGTATCCCCCGATATTTGACTTATTGTCATAGTATCTTGAGCTGCATTTATAATTCCAGAAACTGTAATAGTCCCGATTCCTCCCGGATCATCAACCTGCATCAACACTGCACCACTCTGAGGGAATGAGATGGTTCCGGCAAAAGGCATAAACTCAGCCGTATTGGAAACTACCTGCCCCTGAGCCGTCTTAGCCAAAATTGCAGCATAGAAAATCATGCCACTCGGCAGGTCAGCAGCTGAAAAGGTCTTCTGGACTCCCATATCCAGAAAATTCAGGCTGCTCATATCAATACAGCCATTGACATCAGCCAGGGCCACCGCCATAGTATAGGTATTTGCAGAAACCATCGCTGACCAGTCAAAATTGACACTTGTACCAGAGACCGTCACCACAAATTGTGCCTCGGCTGAAGACCTTGCATCTGCTTCTCTGAAGGGAGACGAAAACTCCGCATAACCAACACTCGTGCCAATTGTGCTCACTAGTAAAACCATCACAACCAGAAAAGATATCTTTAAACCAGTGTCTTTAAACATCTGAGCCCCCTTCACCAGCCTGTAACAATGAATTATCTTCATAGTCAAAACGATTTCACCTTAAATTAAGTAAGTTTTCTATCAAAAACATCTGCTGGCAATTCAAGCTACCATTCAGCAAAGTTTAGGTATGTCGTAAAGTCTATGGATATTCTTTCCATTTACTTTTCACAAAAAAAAGACAGTCAGGCTGCTCTTCAAAAAAGGCAACCCGGCTGTCTTTTAGATTTTGGAGACAAGACCCGTGGTTTTCCGACCCCGCCTTTCAGTGGGAGTGGCTTTCACAACAAGTATCTATCTGATGTAGATCATATTCGACATCCAGAAGGAAGTCAAGTTAGATTGGTTAATCTCAGCATTGGTAATCTCAATCTACGACATAACTGCAAACTAAAAGATTTGTCGTAACAAGCTCTTAAACACAAACTTGAATCTAAAGCAAGAGCTATTTTTGCGATATACGCTCAGCAAATAGTCTATTAATCATGTATAACACCCGGATAAATTGGGAGTATGCCCATTTGAGAAGATATTTTTTCAGCTCTCTTATATTGAACAAGCTTGGGCAACCAAACCAAAAAAAACCGCAAGCGGAATCTCCGCTTGCGGTTTTTTTTGGTTTTTTTAAAAAGCGACGGCCTAAATTTGACGGCCATACCGGGCGTATACTTTAGATCAAACTTACATCATGCCGCCCATACCGCCCATGCCGCCCATGCCACCAGGCATTCCACCACCAGGCATGCCGCCACCAGCAGCGTCACCGCTTTCGGGTTTTTCAGCGATCATCGCTTCGGTAGTAATCATCAGACCGGAGATGCTGGCCGCATTCTGCAGAGCAGTACGGGCAACCTTGGTCGGATCAATGATTCCGGCTTCGATCATATCGGTGTACTCGCCGGTTGCAGCGTTGAAACCAAAGGCACCTTTCTCATTTTTGAGACGGGCAACCACAACCGAACCTTCCTGACCGGCGTTGTTGACGATCTGGCGCAGAGGCTCTTCGATGGCGCGACGGAGGATATTGACCCCCATCTTCTCGTCGTGGGTCAAGTCAGTCAAATCATCGAGACAGGAACCCGAGCGCAGCAGAGCAACGCCGCCTCCAGGAACAATACCTTCCTCAACCGCAGCGCGAGTCGCATTAAGAGCATCCTCAACCCGGTCTTTCTTCTCTTTCATCTCGGTCTCGGTAGCAGCACCAACATTAATGACGGCGACGCCACCAATCAATTTGGCTAAACGCTCCTGGAGTTTTTCACGATCATACTCAGAGGAGGTCTCTTCAACCTGGGCCCGAAGCTGTTTGACGCGACCCTGAATCATATCCTGGGAACCGTGACCATCAACGATCGTGGTGTTGTCTTTGTCGATGTGAATCCGTTTGGCCTCACCAAGATCTTCTAAAGTAGCGGACTCAAGTTTCAGGCCGATCTCCTCAGAAATCACCTGACCACCGGTGAGGACAGCGATATCTTCGAGCATCGCTTTACGACGATCGCCAAAGCCGGGAGCTTTAACCGCTACACAGTTTAACGTGCCGCGCAGTTTGTTGACAACCAGGGTCGCCAAGGCTTCGCCATCAATATCTTCGGCAATCATCAGGAAGGGCCGGCTCATCTTGGCAATCTGCTCAAGAATCGGGAGCAGATCTTTCATATTGCTGATTTTTTTGTCGTGGATGAGAATATAAGGATTCTCCATCTCGGCAATCATTTTTTCCGTATCGGTTACGAAATAAGGAGAGAGATAACCGCGATCAAACTGCATACCCTCAACGACGTCAAGCGAGGTATCCATAGATTTGGCTTCTTCAACCGTGATAACACCCTCTTTACCAACTTTGTCCATCGCTTCGGCAATGATGTTACCGATCGTATCATCGCCATTAGCGGAGATAATCCCAACCTGGGCGATATCTTTATGGGTTGTTGTCGGATTAGACATACCTTCAAGCGCCGCGACCAATTTTGCCACAGACAGGTCGATACCACGTTTGAGTTCCATCGGATTGGCGCCGGCAGCAACCATTTTAGAACCTTCACGGTAGATAGCCTGAGCCAAAACCGTGGCAGTAGTCGTACCGTCACCGGCAACATCACTGGTTTTGCTGGCAACTTCTTTAACCAACTGGGCGCCGATATTCTCAAATTTATCATCAAGTTCAATCTCTTTGGCAACCGAAACACCATCTTTGGTGATCGTCGGAGAACCGAAAGATTTGTCGATAATAACGTTACGACCTTTGGGTCCAAGAGTAACCTTGACCGCGTCGGCCAGAATATTGATTCCACTCAGGATCGCCTGGCGGGCTTCCTGATCAAATTTAATCTCTTTTGCAGCCATTGTAAATCAACCTCCAAAATTTATTGTCGGGTTCAAACCGGAACCCTTTTCTAATTATATAACTTAATGTTATGTTAGGAAAGTACGCCGAGAACGTCATCTTCACGCATGATGAGGTAGTCTTCGCTATCCAATTTCACTTCGGTACCGGCATATTTTCCGAAAAGAATCTTGTCGCCGACCTTAACGTCAAGCGGCAGAACCTTACCGTCTTCAGAGACTTTACCATTACCGGCAGCGACAACTTCACCCTGCATCGGTTTCTCTTTAGCAGCATCGGGAATAATAATTCCGCCTGCGGTTTTCTCTTCCTCTTCGAGCCGTTTGACAATAATCCGATCCTGTAAAGGTCTGATATTCATCGTTGATTCTCCTTTTAATAGATGTTTTTTTTAAATTAACAGATAAAAACTAAGGCTGCCAATATTTGCGGCAACCTGACTTACGAAGTTTTAGCACTCAAGACATCGGAGTGCTAACAGGCGAGAATATACTCACGCCCAAATGAAAAATCAAGGGGGAGGAGAAAAAAAATTGTACCGGATGAAAAGTTTAATACCACGACTCACGAAAATTGTAGGTTGTGACCTCAAGGTCATCAAGACGCAGGCGCCGAAAATTGATAAAACGGCGAGCGACAGATGAGTTCGGAGCCCAGGTAAGATCGACAATTTTGTGCGAGATTGCCGGATTACGCAAACGCTCAAGATGATCCATAAGCGAGAAAGGAACTAAATCGACCAGTGTACTGAGACCGTCACGTTTTATCACTGTAATCTCTTCACGACGACGAGAAATAAAGTTTTCATTGCGCCGTTTCTGCGGCAGGGGAACTCGGGTTAAAAGTAGAGGAATATAGCTGAAAACAGTCACGCCCAAGGCAATACCCAGCCCCGCCTTAAGGGAGTTAATGGTTGTTTCATCAAGTTCCGGCGTCAGGTGAACCAGGGAAAAACCTTGGGCCGCATAGAAATCAACAGCCGACTGGTTAGCGGCATGCAGAAAAGGGCCGGTCGCCAACTGAAAATCGGCCAGGCCCCCGCAAGAATCGGAAAAAAGGTCGAGCTGCCCCAGACCATTAAGGTGGAAACGACGAAAGCCGACTTTAGTCAAACGTTTAATAATCTCGACCAGAGGTGCATCCCGTCCCGGATACTGAAGCGCCGGCAAAGACCACTCAAGTTCAGGATAACGGCGAAAAAGATCCCGTTCACGGCCCGCGACCGAGGCCATAAGTTTACCGTTAAGATCGAGCGCCACGCGCCAGCCGCGACGCTGCAAAAAAGGTTGGGCAACCGAGAAATCAGCCAACTTGATCAGCCATGAAGAGGATTTTTTTCCATCTTGAGCGATTTTGTCCCCCGCCCCGGCAGCCGGAAGCAGGCACTTTGCCGCCTGATAACGCCTCTCCTGCGGCGGCCTGGATTTAGCAGACGCCGCTTTAAGCTGATCCCCGACCGCCTCTTCAATCTGTCGCCGGAACCAGGCCCCGCCGCGACGACCATACTGATCTCGACTGCCGACCTTGACTAAAAGATCACCGACCTGACAGGCGAAAGGCACGGGCAGGGAGACAATCAAGCCGCCGCCTTTGGCCGCCCGTCTCTTTTCAATGCGAAAACCTTCCTTTAATGTAAAAGAGTTATCGCGACCATCCTTACCTTGAAAAATAATCTTTAAACGATCACCGGCAGCCAGTTCTCGGCTCGAACGCAATAAAATACGCCGACCTTTCTTTTCCCGGCCTTCTTGACTAACCCGACGAACTTTGCCGACGACCACGCCGATGCTCGCGGCTCGCTCGGGTTCGATAATCGCTGCCGGATAGCGCCCCGACAAATTTCCTGCCGTCGTCGGCCGGGCATAAGCCTCCTTAAGTTCTTCGGCAAACGCCTTGCGACTGGCCGGAGCGAGCTCGCCGCTGTTTTTAATTTCATCCAGAGCCCGACGAAAAACCCCAACCACCACGCTGACGTATTGCGAGCCTTTCATCCGGCCTTCAATCTTACAGGAGGTAATCCCTGAACGCACGAGCTCGGGCAGAAATTCAAGCGCATTAAAATCGGCGGGCGAGAAAAAATGACCCTCCTCTCCGGCATGGCGATAAGGCCGCCGACAGGGCTGACTGCAGCGCCCCCGGTTTGCACTCATACCGCCGAAGAAACTGCTGAATTGACAAAGCCCGGCAACGGAAACGCACAAGGCACCAAAAACAAACAATTCGAGCTCGATAGAGCTTTTTTGGGCCACCGTCTCAATCTCTGCCAACGAAAGTTCACGACCTAAAACCACCCGCTTACAACCCAGAGCCGCCAGGCGATTGACCCCGGCCGCATTATGAATCGCCAGTTGAGTTGAGAGATGAACCGAAAGTTCGGGGAAATCACGACGCAGGATATTAACTAAACCAAGATCCTGAACAATAACCGCATCGACCCCGATGCGAGAGAGCTCATTTAAGGTGCGATAGATCTCGCTAAGTTCGTCATTACGTATCAGCGTATTTAAGGCAACATAGAGCCTGACCCCGCGCTGGTGGGCATAAAGAGTCATCAATTCGAGGTCGGGAAAAGTAAAATTTTCAGCTCGGGCCCGGGCCGAAAATTTCTTCAAACCGAGATAGACGGCATCAGCCCCGGCCTCAAGCGCTGCCATAAAAGTTTCAAAGTTGCCGACCGGAGCCAGGAGTTCAGGTAGCATTTTCATAAGAATTTCCCATTATCAGACAAAAAACAGAAAAGGCGAGCCTCAGGGACTCGCCTTAAAAAAATAATCCAGAGGTTAAGTCGTAGTGGGCAGTTAAGTTAAAACCGGTTAGTTAGAAGATGGGCTTCGCCCGGCTTCGAGGGGGTCAGAGCTCAGAGCGGCATAAAGGCCTGCGGCCGCCGCCTGGAGGTCTGACCCCGCATATCGATAGTTTTAAACTGCCAGCAATGACCCCCGCCGAGACAGATCGAATAAAAACCGCGATAAAAAAGTTCTTGTTTTTTTGTAACTATTCAGCTTGGAGGGCGTTCAGGTGATTTCTCGGAACGTCTCGTAAAATTTCGTCGTTTTTCCCAGCGAATAGAGCGCCCGAAATTGAAGCTGTTTGAGCGAGGCACGAGCGAGTTCTTCAATTTCAGCGTAATATACTCTTCAAACTATCTCGATACGGGGACATTGCTCCAGGCGGCGGCTGCAAGCCGCTTGCCGATCTGAGCTGTGTCCCCCTCGAAGCCGGGCGAAGCCAAAGTTCGCACCATTTGTAGTGGCTTTAAGGTGATTACGCTGAATAGTTACGTTTTTTTTAAGGATGAACTACGGCCAGAATCTTTGCGGTCTCGCCCCCGTGGCACTGGACCCGATGCGGGATGGTGGAGTCATAGTAGATGCAGTCACCCTCTTCCAGAACGTCGGTATGCTCTCCCAGGGTAACATCAATACGACCGTCCAGAACATAGAGAAACTCTTCACCTTCGTGGCCGTAACAGGTTTCATTTTTGATCGTCGCCGGTTCCAGAGTAATGATGAAGGGCTCCATGAGCCGATCCTTCTTACCCGCACCCAGAGATTTATAGGTGTATCCGTAACGCACTCCCTCTTTCGAGGCAAAACGGGAAACCGTATGCTCTTCACCTTTGCGAATCAGGGTAAAGGGCTCGGTCTCTTCCTGGCCGAAAAAGCTGCCAATGTTAACCTCCATCGCTTTCGCCAGATGCACAAGAACACCTAACGAAGGTGAAACCAGATGATTTTCAATCTGCGAAAGGACGGCGGTTGAATAACCACTCTTTTCGGCCAGATCCTGCAATGAGACATTCGCTTCCTGACGCAGTGCTTTAATTTTCTCGCCAACCTTGACCGCTTCCATTTATATCCTTCTCCTTTAGGCTACCGCAGCAGCGCCCGCTTCGATCGCCTTCTGATTGGCGGGAATCATCTTATGATACTTGGGGTTTAACGCATCTTGCAAAGCGGCCGAAACCGAAGCTACGCTAACTACACCGCTCTTTTGCACATAAGCCCCTAAAGCCACCATATTAGCCAAACGGACATTGCCCGCAGACTCTTCGGCCAGGGCATTCAAATCAAGCGCAATCAGGTCGATATCATCACGCTCGGAAACATCAACCGAAACCAAAGTCTTATTAAGGATCACGACCCCGCCCGGCTTCATTCGAGGCTCGAATTTAATCAGTGAGGGCCGGTTCATAATAATCAACGACATCGGCCGCCCGACTATCGGGGAGCCAATCGACCGTTTATCAATAACCACGGAACAGTTCGCCGTCCCACCCCGCATTTCGACCCCGTAAGAGGGCAGAAAGGTAACATTTTTATCTTCCAGAATCGCGGCATAGGCCAGCAGATTGCCGATCAGCATGATCCCCTGACCACCAAAACCAGCCATAATTACATCATTATACATTGTTTTTCCTTCAATTAAAGGACGTCGACGACATCTTTCTGTTTCA
>JAYEGS010000230.1:0-2427 GCA_034659215.1 Pseudomonadota bacterium
GCAAACGGACCAAATTCGATAATCTTGGTCTTTTCCGGTGATATCTCTAGGCCGAACTTGGCCAGTCGCTCATCAAGTTCATGACGAAAACAGATCGCGTCTTTTTCATTCTGAAAACACACGACAAAGTCATCGGCATAACGGATAATACGGCTTCGACCATGACAGCTTTTCTGAAATATCAGTCCATACCAGAGATCAAGACTATAATGGAGGTAGATATTAGCAAGAATTGGCGATATTAAACCACCTTGCGGTGTGCCCTTGTCGCTGTCACTTACAACCCCATCCTCCATTATACCTGCTTTGAGAAACCGTTTCACATATCGCAATACTCGCTTGTCGGCAATTCGGTGCTCAAGAAACTTCATCATCCATTCATGATCTACGTTATCGAAGAATCCCTTGATATCCGCATCCACTATATAGTGAGTTCGTTGACTCTCAACCTCTTTACTTAAGGCGCGTAAAGCATCATGACAGCTTCGACCGGGCCGAAAACCATACGAGTCTTCTATGAAATCCTGCTCATAGATTGCCGTAAGTAACCGCGTCAGTCCAGCTTGTACCAGTTTATCTTCAATTGCAGGTATCCCCAAAGGGCGCATCTTATCACTACCAGCTTTGGGAATATAAACCCTGCGTACCGGTAATGGAATATAAACCATCCGATGAAGTTTATCTAACAAAACTGTCAAATTTTCTTCCAGATTTTCCGCGTATTCATCCTTAGTAACCTTATCAATGCCGACCGCCGCATCTTTCCGTAGCGACCGAAAACACTCCCGCATCATCTCGATATTCATCAGATGAAAGAGACTGGTAAACCTGCAGCCAGAGTCTTTGCGGGCCTTCTCCGCTATGCGCTGTAATTTCGTTTCCACCATTTCTCTATTTCCGAGCATAGATGATGTGTCATCACAACACTGTTACTCATGTGACGTCCTTTCCTCCAGCTGAATTACCAACCTTCACCGGTACTATGACGCCATCCGACTTCCTCTGCCCCATTTGTCTTCCTCCCTTTATTATCGGTTGTCCGACATACTCACATCACTGCAAGAGAGCAGAGGATCTCCCGGGTTGCCGCATATTCACTATGTCCGACATGCCATGGTCTCCGACCCCGAAGAGATGCCATTGACTTGCCATTCGCCAATAGACATATTGACTTCCGTGAACATAACAACGTCGTCTCTCTCAATTTTAACACTTTCGAGGCTCAATCCCTTCAACCTTACGGCTTACGGCCTATCGTCTCACTATCCTACGCTTAATCTCTGGAATTACTCCCATCGATCCAAGGACGCGCTACCCAGTGGCTGGCCAGCCTTCCGGGACGGGGTTCTCTCCCGCTTGAATATACGACCTATGCCCGGCCGCACTATGCTTTTGTTCGGTGATTTCTTGCCGATAAATTTGTTGTGGGGAAGCACTAAAAACATGGTTCCCGATTTGCGTTTTCTTATTTTCCCTATTTTTCTATTTTGCTTTGTGCAGCTTATGGTTAATTCCCTTTGGCAATGAGGGTGATTTTAAATTGCCGTATCAGTTTCTTGGCTGGATCGGGCTTTTGAACTGCCCCGCACACAAGTTGAGCTACTTCGCTTTCTGCTGGAGTGAATATCCAAGAGTAAGGTCTTTCCTGTGTCGGTTCAGAGAATTCCATGCTAAAATTAATAGCTTCAATTATGGGAGGTATAGTGAGCATTGTTTTAGGGATAATTTTTATGCTTTTAAGTTCATTCTCTCCGTCAATTTTTATATCTATACTCTCTATAAGTTTTATAGCATTATGTTCATATCGATAAATGCCTTTTTCATCGATGATGATAAAGGGTAGTTGGATTTGTTTAGCGAGTTGAGACAAGACTTCTGGACTAGTAATGGCTTTTTGAATTTTTTTGTCTACTTGGTCGTTTGTGTAGAATGCTACCATTGCTATTAAAGCTACGATTCCAATGACTAAACTTATAGCTGTTCCTGATCCCATGAGTGTCACCTTGAGTACTTGTCCTTATTTGAATTTTTAGCATGTATTTCGAAAAACCAAAAGGCCCCATTTAGACCTGCTAAGATATAACATTTACGTTCATATTATTTCTGAGTTTGTCACCGAACGGCTGAATTAACCTGCCCCAAGCATTTTACCGACCAACTCGATTCGAAGCTGTGAGCTTAGATAACCTATAGAGGTCATTTGAAAAACCGCGCTGCTTGGGGTCAGCGTTAAATGATTCGTTCGGCGATTTCTTGCCGATTTAGTTGTTAAGGTGAGGGAAAATAAATGTACCTCGCCGGCAAGTCAATAAATCAATCGCGGTAGGAATGCCGGTTACCCGGCACCCCCCGCACAGATCCGTACGTGAAGAATTACCTCATACGGCTCCTACCTCGGGTTAAATAACGCAAAGCCGCTGGCTTGGA
>JAYEGS010000231.1:0-2426 GCA_034659215.1 Pseudomonadota bacterium
AACCATCATAATCGCATCATCGCCGACTTTATCAGCCAAAAGCCGGGCCGCCAGGGCGATGGCCGGGGCCGTGTTGCGGCCTCTGGGCTCGGCGATAATCTGAGTTTTTTCAAGATGGGGAGCCAGGCTACTGACGACATCAGCGAATTGTTCCTGGTTGGTAACCACCATCAGGTTAGAGGCCGGAATAAAAGGCAGCAGGCGTTTTACGGTAACTTCAAGAGTCGTACCCCCGGCAATCAGCGGGATAAGCTGTTTCGGTTTCCGGTGTCGACTCAAAGGCCAGAAACGGGTTCCCGAACCACCGGCTAAAATTATTCCATAGATATTTGGCATTGTCTCTTTAGTTCCTCAATCGGTGTTGCGTTGATAATCATCCTCATATCGGGTGATGTCATCTTCACCCAAGTAACTGCCGATTTGGATTTCGACAATTTTAATTTTTTTGGTTCCGGGATTGGCCAGCCGATGTTTGGCCCCCTGGGGGATAAAGATGTGGGCACCTGTCTCGAGCATAAGTTCCTGGTCGTCAATGGTTACCAGGGCCGGGCCGTTGGTAACGATCCAGTGTTCACTGCGTTGTTGATGCGATTGCAGGCTCAAACGTTGGCCGGGCCCGACAAAGATCTCTTTGATCTGATGATTGTCGGCCAACAACAGCGACCGAAATGAACCCCAAGGGCGGAAAATTTCATTGTAACTATTCACCGTAAAGCTCCTGCAAAGTTCGCGGCATTCTCGAGCTTGATCAAAGGTTGCCTAATGCAACATTTCCAGGGCATATCTGCCATCTTTATTGCGAGTGAGGACCACCATCATCTCTTTACCGTTCTCTTTGGTAAAACCGAAATCGATGATATCGCGGGGGAATCTCGGTGATTTCCAACTTTCGCGAATTTCACCCTCGCGCCATTGCAGGCCGATAATCTGATCGTATTTAATCTTTTCATCGAGCACCAGCCCGATTCCCTGGTCTACCATGTTGGGATTAACAACGCGTCCCTTTTTAATTAGAAATATCTGTTGACCGTAGCTGTTGCGTTTGACAAAACGGCGGGCCGTGTAGCGGATTTCGGAAGAGCGGGTGATCGAAAAGCCGCCCTCATAGACGATGTTTTTAAGTTTCTGATTGTAGGGGGTTTCATCAAAGATGCCAAATTGGTCGTCGGCACTGATCAGCATTTCGGAATCCGTGGCGTTGAAGCCGGCCAGATTACCCTCTTCATCGGAAACCAAGAGATGTTCTTTGTTAAAGGGGCTTAAGTTGAAATTGTAGAGTGAAAAAACATCCCGGCCCTGGCGGAACTCTTTGCGAACCGCGAACTTACCATTATAGTAACCGCCCCAGCGGATCGGGGCTTTATATTGTTTAAATTCACCCATATCCTGTACCATTAAAACCTTTTTGCCGTCACGCTGTTCGATGACTCGAAAGTAATGGGGGTAGTTTTTGCCTGAAACTTTGGGGGATTTTCCCTGTTTTTCAAGAATTATCGAGCAGAGAAAGGTATCCTGTTTATCCTCAATCAGGGTCGGACGGCCGAGGGTGAGATAGAGTTCGTCTATGCCGTTGTGGTTGAAATCTCCGTTGTGAAGGTGGAGAGGAATCATATCATCTTTAGGTAGACGATAGCGACCTATAGGCGTGAGTTTGAAGTTTTTGAGCCGATAGATTTCAACCCATTTGTCATTAAGGAAGACCAGCTCCTGGCCGGGTTCTTTATCATAGTCGGCAAAAACCAGCCGCTTATAAGCGCTTTTGAGTTTGATTTTGCCCGCAGGCCGGGTTCCGGGAGCGGGCCCGGTGGCGTGAGTGAAAGATTGCACGCCGCCAGCACTACCACCACCGCTCCTGGAAGCAGCGCTGAAAGCGCTGGGTTGAGACCAGTTCGCTCCGGCCCGGGCGTTGGTCGGCGGGGCAAAATTAATCGTAAAATTATTTTGAAAAAAGATATTTTGCTCGCGATCAGTCAGGCGGCAGCTGATTAAGTTTCGATCAGCTTCAAAAGCGATGATCAAAGGGCGAATGCCGGGGGTGTCGCCAGCTGCGATCTGGGAGCCGGACTTGATGGCATAGGGGATTCTATTGCTCTGCAGAGCCCTGGTCAGATCCTGGTAGGGTTGCAAATTCTGCGGCATCGTCAGATTTGAGTAAACGTAGACCCGGTTATGGCCCAGCGGGAAAAGCGGAACCCTTGGCGGGATAGTTTGTGATCCGCTTAAAATAGTACCCCGAGCCTGATTGCCATTGATTTGCGTAATCCGAATCCGGGCAATATTATCCTGCAGAGGGAGCGGGACTCCGGGCAGGTTGTTGCCTTTGACCGCCAGGGTTGTGCCGATAGTGATTCGCGGGTCATGCAGTACCATAATCGCGGTTGAGCCTTGCACCAACGAGACATTGCCGACCGCCCGGTTGCCGGGGT
>JAYEGS010000232.1:0-12029 GCA_034659215.1 Pseudomonadota bacterium
GAGAGATAAATAAGGTTATGTCTTCAAGTTTGAGCTTCATACTTGATCAGGTCAGTAAAGAGAAGAATATTCCTAGAGAGATTCTGATCGAAGCAATTGAATCGGCGATGGTTACCGCATCCAAGAAGAAGCTGGGTGCGGCTCGTGAAATCGAGGCTTCATATGATGAAGAGTCCGGGGAAATTGAACTCTTCGAATTTGTTGAAGTTGTCGAAAATGTGGAAAACTCCTACTACCAGATCTCTCTGCATGAAGCTTTAGAGATTGATCCGGAGGCCGAGATTGGTGACAGTCTGGGCTTAAAACTTGAGACCGATGACTTTGGCCGGATTGCAGCACAAACCGCCAAACAGGTTATCATGCAGAAAATTCGGGAAGCTGAGCGGGAGAGTATTTACGAAGAGTATCACGAAAAGGTCGGGGATATAGTTAGTGGTTCGGTGCAGCGGGTCGAACGCGGTAACCTGATTGTTAACTTAGGTTCCACCGAAGCTATTCTGCCTCGTTCCGAGACTATCCCGCGGGAGAATTTTCGCCAGGGTGAGCGGATTCGTGCTTATCTGTTGAAAGTTGAGATTACGGTGAAGGGGCCCAAAATTGTTCTTTCGCGGACTCATCCGGGGTTTTTGATCAGACTTTTTGAGGTTGAAGTTCCAGAGATCTTCGAAGGTGTAATTGAGATTAAAGGGGCTACTCGTGAACCCGGCATCCGGGCCAAGATTGCGGTATCATCCAGCGATTATGATGTTGATCCGGTTGGTGCCTGTGTCGGGGTTCGAGGCTCTCGGGTTCAGAACGTGGTTCAGGAGCTTAGAGGCGAGAAGATCGATATCATTCGTTGGAATCCGGATCCGGTTCGTTATGTCTGTAATGCCATTTCGCCGGCGGAGATCAACAAGATTATTCTCGACGAAGAGAAACATATGATGGAGATTGTTGTTCTTGACGAGCAGCTCTCTTTAGCAATCGGTCGTCGTGGTCTTAATGTGCGGCTCGCGGCCAAGCTTACCGGCTGGAAGCTTGATGTTAAGTCGGCATCCCGGGTGGCGAGTGATTTTGACAAGCTCTTTTCGCCACTTGCCGATCTCGAAGGCTTCAATAATACGGCCATGGAGCTGCTTTATGATAACGGCTTTCGCAAAATAGAGGATATCGCCGGCAGCACTGTAGCTGAACTTGGCGATATTATCGGAACCGAAGGGGTTAATCCTGCACAGTTGATTGAGCGGGCCGTGATAGTTTTTCATGCTCTTAAAGAAGCTGCCGAAAATCCACCGCCGGCTCCAGTTGAGCAAGATCAAGAAAAAACCGCTGATTCCGAAGTGGTTCAAGAGGGTTCGGAGACGGAAACCGCAACTGAAAACAGGGCGGAGACTGATGTCGATATGGTCGAAGACGATGATGCTCAGGCCGATACGGCAGTTTCGCCGGCAGTAGAAGCGCAAGTCGAAGATGACCAGCCGGTGGCGGAAACTGAAGCTGCTGAAAAGGTCGATCCTGATCCTGACCCTGAGAGTACGAAAGAGTCGGAGGCGTAAGGCTGTGGCCGTGCCGCTGCGTACCTGTTTGGTATGTCGTTTGCGGGCCGAAAAGAAAAATCTCTGCCGTCTGGTTATGGTCGGGGCTGAGCTCTTCTATGATCGCCGCTTTCGGGCTCCGGGCAGGGGTTATTATGTTTGTCGAAAAACTGAATGTTTAAGCCGCTTTCTTGCCGGTAAGCGTCGTTTTGGCCGTCTGTCGGTCGGGGCTGAGGCCCTGGATATGGAAAGTCGTGCATCTTTACATAATGTGTGTAAAATAGAGTGCATACAAAAAAACAACTGATTGATGTTAGGGGGTAACCAACCTTGATTCTGCGGGAAAAAAAGAAAACCAAGGTTTATGAACTTTCTCGGACCTTAAAACTTAAGGAACCTGAGCTTCTTACGATTTTAGAGACTTTGAAGATTGAGGTCAGCACCAAGTTCAGTCCACTGAGCGATGAGGATGTTGATCGTGTCAAAGTCTGGTGTCAACAGAACCAAGGGCCCGATCTCGTTGAAAAACGGGTCGGTTCCGGCGTTCGTCGTCGTCGGCGAAAGGTTGTCGAAAAACCGGTAGCCGAGCCTGAAGAGTTAATTAGCAGTGAGCCTGAGAGTGAAGTTGTGGAGCCCACTGCTATTGAGCTTGTGGAAGAAGCGAAAGCCGAAAGCTTAGCGGTTGACGATTTGCCTACTGTTGAAGAACCGGTTGCGAAAATTACGGAACCGGTTGTCTCCGATGTTGAGGTTGCAGCCGCCGTCGAAACTGCACCTGCTGAGGCGGTGACGGAAGTCACCGAAGCGCAAACGGAGGCTAAAACTAAAGCTCCGAAAAAGTCGGTTGCAGGTGCCGATGCGAGGATCATTTCAAGGGTTGAACCTGAGGTCGAACCTGAAGCCGTTAGTGACCAGGAATCAACAAAAGAAGTTTCCGAAGAGGGAGTTTCGATTGCAGATGAGTCCGTGGCGGCAGAGGCTCCGGTTGTGACGGAGCCGGTTATTTCCGAAAAGGATAGTCTTGCCGAGGTTAAGGCCGAGGTGGTTCAAAGCGACAGTGATGAAGTTGAGAAAGTAGTTGTCGTTGAAAAAAGTGGGAAAAGTGGCAAGACCGGGCCCCGCGGAGCGCGGGTTATCGGTCGGGTGGCTTTGAGTGATTTGGGGGCTCGTCCGGATGTTCGCCCACCCCGGAGTAAAAGTAAAAGAAAAGCTGCGGATGCGGCTCCGAGTAAATACGCTCCGGCTGCGGGTGCGCCGGCAGCCGCCGGAACTCCCGGCCCTGTAGCAGAGAAAGAGGTAAGTGGCAAAAAGGGTCGTAAATCACGTAAAAAGGATGGTGCCCAGACGGCCGCTGATAATGGTACTCCTTCGACTGAAAATCGCAGTCGAAGAGGCTCGCGTCGTTCGGTTATAAAAAACCTCAATTTTTCTGATGATCGTGGGGGTAAGGGTCGCCGGGGTCGGGCCGCTAAAAAGAGAGGCGGCCAGAAAACCGAGATCACGATGCCCAAACAGATCAAACGGGTGGTCAAGATCACCGATGTCATAAGCGTTGGTGAGTTGGCTAAAAAGATGGGTGTCAAAGCTGGAGAAGTTATCGGCAAGCTGATGATTATGGGGAGTATGGTTACCATCAACCAGATGGTCGATTTTGATACTGCCGTTCTCGTGGCTGAGGAGTTTGGCCACACGGTCGAGAATGTCGCTTTTGATGAAGAGTTGGTGCTGGAGCAGGTGGTTGACAATCCCGAGGATCTTGTCAACCGACCGCCGGTAGTGACGATTATGGGGCATGTCGATCACGGTAAAACCTCACTTTTAGATGCCATTCGTCAAGCTCAGGTAGCCGATGGCGAAGCTGGTGGCATCACGCAGCATATCGGGGCCTATATGGTGTCTTTGCCGAAGGGAGATATCTCTTTTGTCGATACCCCGGGTCATGAAGCCTTTACCTCTATGCGTTCACGCGGAGCCGGGGTTACCGATATTGTTATTTTAGTGGTTGCCGCTGATGATGGGGTGATGCCGACGACGATTGAGTCGATCAATCATGCCAAAGCTGCTGATGTGCCGATAATTGTTGCAATTAATAAAATTGATAAAGAGAACGCCCGGCCCGACGAGGTTCGGCGTCAGTTATCCGAACATGGTCTGCTTTCCGAGGATTGGGGCGGCGAGACCATTTTTGTTGAGGTTTCAGCTAAACAACGGCTCAATCTTGACACCCTCCTGGAGATGGTTCTGCTCCAGGCGGAGATGATGGAGATTACTGCCAATCCCGACAAGGTGGCCAGTGGTGTTGTCCTTGAATCGCGGCTTGATCGGGGTAAAGGGCCTGTGGCCACGGTTCTGGTTCAGGATGGGACGGTTAAAGCGGGTGATTTTATTGTCGCCGGGCTTTATAGTGGTCGGGTCAGAGCTCTGCTTAATGATAAGGGTGAACAGATAGAGAGTGCCGGGCCTTCAACCCCGGTTGCGATTTTAGGTCTTAGCGGAGTACCTTCAGCCGGTGATGACTTTAATGTTGTCAAATCAGAAAAACAGGCTAAAGAGCTGACTTCAAACCGTCAGCATAAAGCCCGTGAACAGGAGATCTCCAAAACCAGTAAGATTTCATTAGAAGATCTTTTCGAACAGATGGAAGAGGGCGAAGTCGAGCAGCTTAATGTTATCGTAAAAGGTGATGTTCAGGGCTCGGTCGAAGCTGTTGCCGAGGCTTTGCGGAAGCAGGCAACCGCCAAAGTTAAAGTCGATGTTGTGCATGCTGCGGTCGGTGGCGTCAAGGAAGCGGATGTCATGTTGGCCGCAGCCTCACAAGCGATCATCGTCGGTTTTAATGTACGCCCTGATCTTAAAGCTCAGCACCTGGCGGAACAGGAGAGCGTTGATATCCGTCTCTACTCGGTAATTTATGATCTTCTCGAAGACCTGAGATTGGCGATGGAGGGGCTTCTGGCTCCTGAAATGCGTGAAGTCTATATGGGTAGAGCCGAAGTTCGTCAGGCCTTTATGGTTTCCAAAGTCGGGACGATTGCCGGTTGCCGAGTGGTTGATGGCAAAATAAAACGCAACGCTCAGATTCGCTTACTGCGTGATGATATTGTCATTGTTGAGGGTAAGATCTCATCCCTGAAACGTTTCAAGGATGATGCCAAAGAGGTGGCTAGCGGTTTTGAGTGTGGTATCGGTATAGAGAACTACAATGATGTCAAAGCCGGCGATGTTATCGAGGCCTTTGAAATAGAAGAAATTGCCGCCAAGTTATAGTCGGCAGTTATAAAAACGGACATATAAATGAAAGAACGCAGCCAGCGTTGTCAGCGTATCGGAGATCAACTGAGAGGTGAAATCTCCTCTATGTTGTTGCGCGATATTAAAGATCCGCGCATCGGTTTTGTCACGGTCATGGATGTTGAGGTCTCGCCGGATTTAGGGCAGGCGACCGTCTATTATACGGTTTACGGCAGTGATCAGGAAAAGGCTGACAGCTTGTCCGGTCTCCAGAGTACGGCCGGGTTTATGCGTCGTGAATTGGGGCGGCGGCTACATTTGAAAAGAATTCCCGCACTCCATTTTCGTTATGATAAAACAACCGATAAAGGGGCGCACATGGACGATCTCTTTGTTCGTATAGAAAAGGAAGATGAAAATCTAAATGGGCCTGATTGAAGCTGATAAGAAGGCTCTTGCCTTGGCGGCGGTGCAGAAAGCTGAGACCATTGTTATTGCCGGCCATATTGATCCTGATGGCGATGCCGTCGGTTCGTCTCTGGCCTGGGCTCTGATACTCAAGAAATTGGGTAAACAGGTGGTTGTCTATAATCAAGATGCAGTTCCCTACAGTTATGAATTTTTGCCCGGAGCTGAACTCTTTGTTGATCGCTTGCCTGAAACCTGCGACCTCCTCTGCCTGCTCGACTGCAGTGAATTTGAACGTGCAGGTAAGGTTTTGGCCGAATGGCGGGGCTATGATCAATCATTGTGTATTGATCATCACCTGACTGCAGATTCGGCAGCGGACATAAATCTCGTCTATTCCCGGGCCAGTGCAACCGGGGAGTTGATCTACGAGTTGGCACTTTGTCTCGATCCTGCTTTCGGGCTTGATGTTGCGGTAAATATTTATACTGCCATTCTGACTGATACAGGATCTTTTCGTTACTCCAATGCAACCCCCAGCTCTTTTATAATTGCCGGTGATCTGGTCGCTCGTGGGGTTGAACCCTGGAGTGTGACCCAGCAGGTTTATGAAAGCCAGCCGCCTGGACGGATCAAGTTGATCGGCCGCGTCCTCGATACCTTACAGATATCAACATCCGGCAAGGCTGCAGCGGTCTGGGTGACCCGGAAAATTTTTACTGAGACCGGTACCAACAGTGAGTATAGTGACGGCTTGGTCAACTATCCTCGTTCGATAGCCGGAGTTGAGGTTGCCTTTATGGCTCGTGAAATCGGGCCTCAAGAGTATAAGTTAAGTTTTCGTTCCCGGGGTACGGTTAATGTTGCCGCTTTGGCCGCAGAATTTGGTGGCGGTGGTCACCACAACGCCGCCGGTTGTCGTTTGCAGGGCCGTTTGCCGGAGCTGATTGAGCAGGTTTTTACAATTATTGATAACTCTTTGCAGAGTTCTGTTTGCAAATGACCGACGATGCCTTTTTGGTTGTCGATAAGCCGCAGGGCCTGACTTCGCAGCAGGTGGTAGCGCGGGTTAAACGTCGGCTTAAGTGTCGCAAGGTCGGACATACCGGCACCCTTGACCCTCTGGCGACCGGAGTGTTGCCGCTGGCCATTAACCGGGCTACGCGACTGATTCAATACCTTGATGAGAGTCGTAAGGTTTACAGCGGCGAGATTGAACTCGGAATCGAGAGCGATACCCTTGATCGCGATGGTGAGGTTGTCGCCCGTCATGACGGGCCACTTACCTGTAGTGAGCAAGAGATAGCTGAGGTTTTTAAGCGCTATCTTGGCCGGCAGACCCAAGTAGCACCGATCTATTCGGCGATTAAACGTAAAGGTAAACCGCTTTATGCTTATGCTCGTGCCGGTGTCGAAGTGGTGCCGCCTGAGCGTCAGGTCGAAATAGATTCTTTTACACTTTTGTCCTACAAACCGCCATTGGTTGCTTTTCGTGTGATCTGTTCAAGAGGAACCTATGTCAGATCGCTGGCCGCTGATGTCGGGCACGATCTTGGTTGTGGGGCTCGTATCTGGTCGTTGCGCCGCGAGGCGAGCGGGCCATTCAGGCTCGATCAGGCGATTCCTCTGGACGAACTGTTTGGAAAAGTTGATGCCGGTGAAAGTTTGCCCATGCTGACTCCGCTTGAAGTTCTCACCCATCTGCCTCGGCTTGTGATTCGCGAAGCCGAAATAAAAGAGCGAATCGCCCATGGCATGGCGGTGCTTCTTAGTAAAATATCAGCCTCCTCGGCGGAGTTGGAAACAGAAGAGGAAATTGCCTTGATAGATGAAGCTGGAAGCTTGTTGGCTCTGGCTCGTCTGAGCTTGGAAGGTGAGACAGAAGAGTTACGGATGTCTCGCGTAATGATGCCTCAAAATTCCAGTTAAATAAAACAAAATCTTTACAAGGCCCGGCTTTTATGGTAGCATGCCTTGCTTTGTAAAATAGTTAACGGCTATTAAGCTGTAAATATACTTATACGATAGTTAGAAATTTTAAATAAAGGTATGGCAAAGTAAAATGTTCAGCTGTGAGGCGCCCGAAACCTGAGGAAAGAGGCGTACATAAAGTACGCTGCAGTGACGAAGGTTGAAGGGGAACGAAGCAGATGGATTTTTTAAGAAGCCGGAAAGAGGAGAGAAGTTCCAATGGCGTTTGTAAGTGGTCAAAAAAATGATATTATTGAGAAATTCAGGCTGCACGAAAGTGATACCGGTTCACCCGAAGTTCAGATTGCCCTCCTTAGCGAGAGAATTACCTATCTGACAGATCATTTCAAAGTTCATAAACATGACTTTCATTCACGGCGTGGTTTGTTGAAACTGGTTGGTCAGAGACGTCGTTTGCTCGATTATTTGAAAACGAAAGAGTTTAAGCGTTATAAAGATGTGATTGGTAGTCTGGGTCTGCGGCGTTAAGCAACAGGTCGGAAACTAATCATTACAGTCAATATCAAGATTAATTTTGAAAACTGCTTTCAGGGCATAGGCTGAAGGCAGTTTTCTTTTTTTATTCCTATGCGTATACGAAAGCGTTGAATCAAGGTTGTCTGGAATGTACCAGCCTCCTAGCGGTTACTTGGAGAGAGTTCTGAAAGTTATTGTAGGTTGACGCGGAAAGTGGAGAAGAGATGAAAAAATTTTGTAAGGTAGACGTTGCCGATAGCAACGTAAGTTTTGAGAGTGGTAAGATTGCTAAACAGGCGAATGGCGCGGTCATGGTTCGTCAAGGTGATACCGTGGTTTTAGTGACGGCGGTTTCGGCTCGCAAAGGACGTGAGGGGATCGATTTCTTTCCTCTGACTGTCGATTTCCAGGAAAAAACTTATGCCGCCGGGAAGATTCCCGGAGGCTTTTTTAAGCGTGAAGGTCGTTTGAGTGATCGTGAAACTCTGACTTCGCGGCTTATTGATCGCCCTTTGCGGCCCCTGTTTCCCAAGGGCTTTACTTGTGAAACCCAGATTATCGCGACTGTAATGTCGGCCGATAATATTCATGATCCGGCGATTTTGGCGCTGACCGGAGCCTCAGCCGCCCTGATGATCTCCGAGATCCCTTTTGCCGGGCCGGTGGCCGCCGTCCGGGTGGCTCGAGTCAATGGTGAGTTGGTGGTTAATCCGACCTTTGCCGAGATCGATGAGAGTGATCTTGATGTGATTATGGCTTGCAGTCGTGAAGCTGTAGTTATGGTTGAGGGCGGAGCGCAAGAGGTTGATGAGCAGATTATGCTGGAAGCTTTAGCGTTGGGTCATAAATCGGCCCAGCCTTTTCTTGATGCCCAGTTGGCGATGGCCAAAGAGATCGGGGTTGAAAAACGGGTCGTTATTGCGCCGGTTATCAACGGTGATCTCCTGGCTTTGGTCAATGAGCATTTTGCTGACCGTTTTGAAGAGGGTATCAAGGTTACCGATAAACTTGAGCGCCAGGACTATTTCAGTGCGCTCAAAGATGAGATCAGAGTGCGTCTGGCCGAAGCCGAAATTCCGGCGGATGATCTGGGTGAGGTTTTTGAAGACCTGCTGGGCGGGGCTATCCGCCGCCAGATCAGTACCGAAAAAGTACGGATCGGCGGTCGCCGGGTGGATGAAGTTCGTGATATTGATTGTGAGGTCTCTTTATTGCCTCGCGTGCATGGTTCAGCCCTCTTTACCCGGGGTGAAACCCAGGCTATAGTCACCGCAACTTTGGGTACTTCGGTCGATGAACAGCGGATCGACTCCCTGCGGGGCAACACCTTTAATAATTTTATGCTGCATTATAACTTCCCGCCCTACAGCGTCGGAGAAGCCCGTTTCCTGAGAGGTCCGGGTCGTCGTGAAATCGGTCATGGAACTTTGGCGCGTCGGGCTTTGCATGCGATTTTGCCGGAAGCCGATAAGTTTCCCTATACCGTGCGTATCGTTTCCGACATTACTGAATCGAACGGCTCATCTTCGATGGCTTCGGTCTGCGGAGGTAGTTTGGCCCTGATGGATGCCGGTGTGCCGATCAAAGCCCCGGTTGCCGGAATCGCCATGGGACTGGTTCAGGAGGGTGACGAGTTTATCATTTTAAGTGACATTCTTGGTGACGAAGATCATGTCGGTGATATGGATTTCAAGGTTGCCGGTACTAAAGATGGTATTACTGCGATTCAGATGGATATTAAGATCGACGGCATCAGCCCGGAGATCATGGCTAAGGCTCTGGCCCAGGCCAAGGCCGGACGTTTGCATATCCTCGGCAAAATGGACGAAGCTCTGACTGAACCCCGGGCTGAACTTTCCGATTATGCTCCGCGGATTCTGACGATTAAGATTGATCCCGACAAAATCAGAGACGTGATTGGACCTGGCGGTAAGAATATTCGTGCAATTACGGAAAAATCGGGGGCCAAAATTGATATTGACGATAGTGGTGAAATCAAAATCGCTTCAGTTGATGGACAGGCCTCTGAGATAGCGATTGCTCTGATTCGTGATTTGACCCAGGAAGCTGAAGTCGGCAAGGTCTATCTCGGCACGGTGCAGAGAATTATGGATTTTGGCGCTTTTGTCCAGATTTTCCCCGGCACTGACGGGCTGCTTCATATCTCGCAGATCGCCGATGAGCGGGTTCGCGACGTTCGCGATTACATGAAAGAGGGTGACGAAGTTATGGTCAAGGTGATCGAAGTTGATCGCCAGGGCAAAATCCGCCTCTCCCGCAAAGGAATGGATTCGGAATAAAACCGACCCTTTATCTTAAAATATCGAGTAACTAAAAAAAGCGGCACCCCAAAAAGGTGCCGCTTTTTTGTTTTTAATTGGGGTCAGGGTAAAATTAACCGAAGGTTAATTTTACCCTGACCCCAATTAAAAAAAGCTCTTTTCAATGATTTTAGCCGCAAGCGGAGCCCCGCCGCCGGTTTGAATTGATTGGCGGATACGTTCAGCCGCAGTTCTGTATGAGGGTTCTTTCCATACCCGGTTAACCAGTGAACGCAGGCGCTTTGTGGTCACGCGTTTAGCTGGAAGCGTCTCTCCTGTCCCCGTCCAGGCAATCCGTGCGGCAATGCCCGGCTGTTCGTTAGTGATTGGTATTGCTACCATTGGCACCCCGACACTCAATGCATCGAGAGTCGTATTCAAACCCGCGTGAGTGATAACGAGGGCGGATCTGTGAATCAATTCAACTTGTGGAGCGTAGGCCACAATAATCGGACGGCCCGATAACTCGCCTAAATTTTTTGGTGCAAGTCCGCGCCCGGTGGTCATTACGAGTTGGACATCCAGTCCGGCGCAGGCTTCGGCAATAACGCGAAAAGCAGCAGCGGCCCGATTTTGGAGAGTGCCAAGTGATGCATAGATCAGGGGCCGACCATCAAGCTGATCCCAGGGAAACGGTACAAGCGTGTTATTATTGGGTCGTCGCATTGGTCCGACAAAGCGAAATTGCTGCGGCAACTCCTGTCTGGGGAACTCAAAAGCGGCCGGCTGCTGGCTGATTTGAATTTTGTCCGACCAGGTGTCAGCAATTTGAGCTGGTACGGCAAGGCCATGCTTGCGGCGATAGACTTGAATTTGTTTCGTGATCGGAGCGTAGAGTCGGTTGAGTCCGGCCCAGCCAATTTTATTTTGGAGTCGCGACCACCAGCTGTTGCGCGGCTGTCTGGAGCTAAAAAAAGGGGGGATTTTCGGCTCGGCATTCAGAAGAAGGGCATTACACACGGTCGCAAATGGCAGGCCTAAATAGTCAGCCACGGTACCACCGGCGAATGAGCTCTGATCAACAACCAGGGCCGTAACCTCGGTTTCTCGGACAAGGGACGGCCCCACCTGCAAAATTGCCTCGGTGGCTCGGGCTATTAAGGCGGTTGTATGGCTGAGTGCGGCCCGGCCGGACAGTGTTCCGAGTTTTTGGATTCCAGCCTTATATTCATCAACCGGAAATATGGCCCCTCCCAGCTGAACGACCTCAAATCCGGCGGCGCTTACCGACGAGGGCGGGGCTCCCAGCAGAAAAAAGGTGATACGATGCCCCCGGCTACGGATTGCGTCGGCAAGCGCTATCATCGGGTTAAGATGACCTGATGCGTTTGGACTAATGATGCCGACGTGAGCCATCTTTTCACTCCGAGATAGTTACGTTTACTATTTGTTAACAGCTTTCAGCGCCTTAATTAACACTTCAGGCTTATGAATTGAATTATAGATTGGAAGTACATTTTTTTCTGTTTTAAAGAGTCCGTAAACTGCAGTCTGGGCGCATCGTACAGAGTATTCAACCGTGAAAACACACTCATTTGGTACGTCCGCGAACTGGCCAAGGAAAGCAAAGTTTGTTGCTCCTTTGGGCAAGACATCCGGACGATCACCTTTTGCGTATGGCATGAAAAGACTATCGATAAATGGCATGGCAACCGGTATACAGTTGACCTTCCCGGAATCTACAACGGGTTTCATTAAATTTTGAATCTTGAGCTGATACCAGAGTTCTTCAAGAATCTCTTCTCCATTACATTCAGACATTTTTTTCTTTATGTAATTTCCTTTTCTGTCAGGGTGTAAAGCATATCCCCAGAATATCTTTACATCTTCCGGCTGGTTCGGAAAATGCGGTTGGCGAGCTATGACAATTGACATCAACCAGTTTGAATCCGTCATCGTTACCAATCCACCGGTTCCGTCTACATTACCGGAAAAGCTTTCCATGTAATCATGGAACGTACTGCTTTTGAGGGTTGCGGTAAACGAATACCATTTTTGCAGATCGATATTGTTACTGAATACCCCGGGATTACCAAAGGCCTTGTCTGTCTTGGCTATTTTCTCCCAAAGCATCCATGCACCCGAGGTCGATTTATCTTTTAAA
>JAYEGS010000233.1:0-12027 GCA_034659215.1 Pseudomonadota bacterium
CACGTCCCGCTCTTCCACCTTAACCGCACCGGTCAAAGGATCAACTTCCAAAAAAGCTCCTCGTCGATCACTGCTAATCTCAAGAGGGCCGCCGGAAGCGCCGCCATCAGCATAAAAAGTTACCATGACGATCTCAGCCTCAATTTCTTCGGCCTCAACCTCTGCAACCTCACTCTTATTTTCATCAACCTCGGCCAGCGCCTGCTGTTCATCCGACAGAACGAACTCCACACCGGAGGCCAGCTCCACCCGTTTGCCGCGCAGGCTTTCACTGAAACTACGTTGCTTAAGGTTGTAGCGGCAATCATTACGGCGCCGCTCCAAAACCGCATAACTCCGGGCCACCTTAAGAAAAACATGGAGTTCGCGCAGATTAGCTCGCCAGTGAAAGGCCTCGCGCTGACGATAATTAATCCCTAAGAAGATACTCAACCCCATACCCATAATTGCAACCACGACAATCAGCTCAACCAGCGTAAATGCTGAATCAGGGGAGGAGTGAGAAACTTTTTTCATAGAGTAGGTTAGTTTTCCCAGCTGTTGACATCGGCTTTGTCGTCATCACCGCCGGACTGACCGTCAACACCGTAGGAGGTGAGATCGTAGTCACCATGATCACCCGGACACTTGTAAACGTACTGGTTACCCCAGGGATCTTTGGGAATGTCTTTAGGCATATAGGGCCCATCCCAATTATTTGCCCCTTCCGGTTTTACCCGCAACGCCTCCATACCCTGTTCGGTAGTGGGATACATATCGTTATCAAGTCGGTAGGAATCAAGGGCGGTACCCAGCAGCGCAATCTGGGCTTTGGCGGTTTTGCGTTTGGCTCCGCCAACCTTTTTGAACATGGTTGGGGCCACCAGAGAGGCAAGCAAGCCGATAATAACCATAACAATCAACAACTCAATCAAGGTAAAACCCCGACGCTTCAAATCTCTCCGGGATTTAGCAATAGACTCCGGCATAATTTTCTCTCCTTAAATATCTTTTATCGATGATTATTATATGTGCAAACGCTTCTATTAAATAACCAATTACAGGTTAATTACAAGTTAATATTTTATAATTTCCTTACCCGCCGAGCTCGTTGACACTGAATATCGCCATCAGCATCGAGACCACGATCGCCCCGATTACCAGACCCATAAACAAAATAACCAAAGGCTCGAAAAGCGAGGTCAGGGCTTTGATCGTCACTTTCAGTTCCCGATCATACATCTCGGCCAGTTTTTCGAGCATTTCGTCAAGATGTCCGGTCTCCTCACCAACGCCGATCATATGTACGGCCAGCGAAGGGAAAAGCGGCTCGGCGGCTAAGACCTGCGAGATTACCGCACCCTGACGAAGCTCCTCCTGGAGATGAGCAACCTTCTGTTTAATAATCTGATTATTGATGACTCCGCTGACCACTTGCAGAGACTCAAGAATCGGCACCCCACTAGACAACATCGAGCCCAGCGTCCGAAAAAAACGGGCCAGATCTATTTTAATCAGGATAGTACCAAACCCGGGCAGCCGCAAAATCCAACGATCGACCAGCAAACGGCCTTGAGGGTGGCTGTAAAAACGACGAAAGGCGAAGATTATACCGCCCAGACCCAACCCCAAAGCCCACCACCAGGCTTGCATAAAATTACCGCAAGCCAACATCACTCTGGTGGCCGTCGGCAGAGCCACGCCCATATCGGAGAAGATCGCGGCAAATTTGGGCAAAACAAAAGCTAACAGCAGAACAATCGAAGCCCCGGTCACCAGAGTCAAGATCAACGGATAGATCATCGCCCCGACCAGAAACTCCTTGAGTTCCCTGATACCATTGAGATAGAGGGCCAGACGATTTAAGGCCGCATCGAGAATCCCGCCGCTCTCACCAGCCCGCACCATCCCGATAAAAACCGGCGGGAAAATGTCGGGATGCAAGCGCAAGGCCCCCCAGAAAGTACTGCCCTCTTTGACCTGTTCGCGTAAACTCTCCATAACCCGGCTGAAAAGCGGTTTCTCAATCAACTCAACCAGAATAACTAAAGCCCGGTTCAAAGGCACACCGGCTTTAAGTAAAAGTCCAAGATCTTCGGCAAAGCCGGCGAGTTCCTTAACTCCGGGTCGACGCCAAGGCAGTTTATCAGCCCATCCGGAAAGAGAGGAAGTCCGGCCCCCGGAAACCGTTAACGGTTTGCGTTTCAGCTTAGACTTAGACCCAGGCTTAGACTTCAATGAGGCCGCCTTGGCCGCTGGTGGCAAAGAGTTGTCTCGCGCCCCATCAGAAGCCACAATCTGCAACGGGGTCAAGCCTTGCCGTTGCAACTGGGCCGCAGCTTGACGTTGATCTTGAGCCGACAGGCGGCCGGAGTTGATCTCACCGGAAGCATTGGTCGCTTTATAACTAAACTCTCGCATCTTTTAAACTCCGCTCACGCGAACCACCTCTTCTAACGCAGTAATCCCGGCCTGAACTTTGGCCCAGCCATCTTCGCGCAGTAGAACCATGCCGTTTTTAACGGCATGCTCACGTAGAACCAGAGAACTTTGACTCTCAAGAATAAGAGAGCGAACCGCATCCGTCACCGGCAAAAGCTCAAAAATGCCAACCCGCCCGCGGAAACCACTGAAGGAGCACTCTTTACAACCTTTGGGCCGATAGATCGGCTCCTCTTTGCTGATCGTAAAAGGCAGCTGCAAGCGCTCGACCAAAGCGGGTTCGGGCACAAAAGCCTCTTTACAGGCGGGACAGAGAACCCGCACCAGGCGCTGGGCCATAATTCCGACCAGCGAGGATGAGAGCAGATAATCTTCAACCCCGATCTCAACCATTCGGGTTACGGCCCCGGCCGCATCGTTGGTATGCAGGGTCGAAAAAACCAGATGCCCGGTCAAGGCCGACTGAATGGCGATATCGGCGGTTTCCCGGTCGCGGATCTCACCAATCAAAATAACATCCGGATCTTGGCGCACAATCGAACGTAAGCCATTGGAAAAACCAAGCCCCGCCTTACTGTTAACCTGCACCTGATTAATCCCGTCAAGCTCGTACTCAACCGGATCTTCGATCGTAATAATTTTCTTGTCAATCGCGTTAATCGTGTTCAGGGCGGCATAGAGGGTCGTCGTCTTACCACTACCGGTTGGTCCGGTAACCAGAATAATGCCGTAGGGCAGACGAATCATCTCTTCAAAACGACGGCGTTCGGCTTCGGGAAAGCCTAAGGTGTCAAGACTGAAAGAGATATTACTGCGATCAAGAATACGCATAACCACGCTCTCGCCATAGACCGTCGGCAGACAGGAGACCCGCAAATCGATATCTTTACCGGCAATCTTGATCCGGATCCGACCATCTTGAGGCAGGCGCCGTTCAGCGATATCCATACGCGCCATAATCTTGACCCGGGAGATAATTGAGGCCTGAACATTTTTAGGCGGCGTCGCATGTTCGCGTAAAACCCCATCAACCCGAAAGCGAACCTGAAGGTTTTCGGCCAGAGGCTCAATATGGATATCACTAGCCCCCTCTTCAACAGCTTTAGTCAGAAACTGGTTGACCAGTTTGATAATCGGCGCTTCGGATGCAAGATCACGCAAGTGATCAGCATCATCGCCGAGCTCAACCCCGGCGACGCCGGCCAACTCATCCGCCTCAGAATCTTCGGCATCGGCGGTTGCCAAAAAATGCTCCCGAATCCAAGCCGATATTTTCTCCTCACGAGCCAGGAGCAGTTCAATCCGGCGCCCGGGAAAAAGCTGCCTGAAGGTCTCCCCGACAAGATAATCGTAAGGATCATTAACGATTACGACCAGAGCTTCAGCTCCCCCCAGAGGAAAACAGCGATGCTCTTCTAAAAAAAGCGGGGAGATATCGGCAAAAGGGCCAATATCATAGTCGGCCGGAAGTTCACTGATCTGACCCAGCTTGAGCTCCTCGGCAGCGAGAGCGAGAAAATCATCCTCGGAGACAAGACCGGTTCTGATCGCTAAACGATGCAGGGCTTCACGTTCACGGCCACTGGGCTTGATTTTCTTAAGTTCGGTTGCGGAGAGTAGCCCCCGCTCAACCATTATTTCGATAATGCCGGCCATGCCCGCGCCTCCCCTAGAGCCAGCAGAAAGAAACAGAACATACGACTGTAGGCCATCTGCATGGGAAATGAAAAAAACATGATCACCGAAAAGGCCAGAAGTGAGGCGGCCAGCGGCAAGCGCCAATCTTGGTCGCCATCACTCTCCGGTGTCGAGTAACGCAACAAGTAGAACTGCCGCCCCCAAAACAGTAAAAAAAGGAGCAAGGCCGGGATACCACATTCCGCCGCCAGTTGCAAATAGTCATTATGAGTTTTACGAATCTGCACCTTGTAGTTATGCAGAGGGTCTCTCTTGAAACTTGCGGCATAAAGGGGATAGGAGAAACGCCAGTTGCCGAGCCCCAGCCCCAAAAGCGGCCGCTCTTTGATCATCACCAGAGTATTGCCCCAATGATAGTAACGAGCCTCAAGCACCCGGGACAGTCCACCCCGTTTAAATTTATGATAACTACTTACAGCCCGCTTACGACTATCAGGAAAAACCATTATCAATGAGGATATCAGCACCACCAATAGCAGGCTGCCAAGCAAAGCCCGGCCCCAACGCCGACGCTTGCCGCCGCGATCAGATTCGCCATCTTTTTTTGACAAGAGCCAGACCAGGGGCAGAGCCAAGACCTCAACCAGCAAGGCCATAATTGCCGTCCGGGAGTAATTCATAAAGAGTAGAGCCAGAGCCGCCAGAGCCACTAACAACAAGCCGAGAAAGAGGAGCAATCGGATAACACTGCCGTGCGCCCGCCACGAGCGCCAATGACGCCAGACTGCAAAAAGGGCAAAAGGTAGAACCAGAGCAAGAAAATGGGCCGCCGGATTACGATAACCCAACGTCGATGCGGGCCCTAAAATGGGCTTCAACAGAGGCACCTGAAAACCGAAATACTGAAATATTCCCAGAGGGACGAAAACCGACAACGCCCCAACCAGGCCGTAAACCGCCGCCCAGCGCCGGGACGGTTGGGAAAAAAGCCGAGCCAGCACCAGATAGAGCACGAGCAGAGAAAAATAGGAAAAGAGATGCAGAAAAGCGGCTGCCGGAACCAGGGCCTGAAAAGTTGAAACCAAGAGCACCAGCCACCACAAAACCAGCAGTCTGAGCCCTGAGTTTGTAGACAAAAATTTTACCAGAGTCGTTGCCTGAAGCGGGTCTTTAGCTATTGACCAGAAGTAAAAACCGGCCAACAAAAAAGTAAAGGTAATTATAAAATAGAACTTGGGCAGATCATAAAGGGTAAAGAAAGGGTGACCATCGGGAGTCAGACCACTGAAAAAAATCAGTGGTGAAAGGGCAAAAAAAGCAAAGACCAGAGCATCGGTAAGTTTTTGAAAAAAATTTACCGATGCTAACCGGGAAGGTTTTGCGGTCGGCTGACGCTTCCGTTTTTTTGCGTATCCGGCCACTATTTCAGATCCTTTTTTTGCCGTCGATATTTCAATTTTCGCAAGGCTTTATTGACTTTCCGGTTGGCCGGATAGAGTTTTTGGCTCTGTTGTAAAAAACCGGTCGCCAACCCGGAATCACCCAGGCGTAAAGCACAAAAACCGGCACTGGTAAGTAAATTCATTGAATTAGGATCATGTTTAAGCCCCCGGCGATAGGAGCCCAGAGCAGATCGAAATCGCCCCTGCTGCCAAAAACAATTACCGGCGGTCAAAAAATCTCCCGCCATTCCGATATAGTAGCCGGGCTTGACAATCGCCTTTTGATAATCAACGCTTACCGCCCGATAGGCGGCAGCCGCCTCTTGTCGCCGACCGGCCTTCAAACTCTTTTCCGCACCCTCGAAACAAGCCCGCATGGTGACCATGGCCGCCTGTTTGCCGACACTCATGCTTCCATACCAGGCGACGCCAAGACTCAGAGAGAAAAAAAGGAGGGCCGAACCAAGAAAAAAAATTTTATTTTTCATGCGCAAACAACCACGAACGCAAAAGTCCCCAACGATGCAGGCGAAACCTGATTCCGGTAAGCAGACAACCCAAACCGTATTTAAGACTGCGCCAAAAATTTATTGACGAGGCCTCGGGAAAATATTTTGTCGGGCAACTGATTTCGGCTATGATATAACTAAAGCCATGTATTTGAGCCAAAATCTGGTTATCAAAAACAAAATCATCCGAATTACGATGCCAGGGCAAACGTTCCAACAAGGATCGCGAAAAGGCCCGATAACCGGTATGAAACTCGGAAAGTTTGGTTCCCAGCATGAGGTTTTCCGCCAAAGTCAAAAAACGGTTGGCATAATATTTCCACCAGGGCATCCCTTCGGCCAAAGCCCGCCCCCCCAAAATCCGAGAGGCCAGAACACAATGGTAATGACCACTGCCAACCATTGCCGCCAGCGCCGGAATCAAATCCGGGGTGTATTGATAGTCGGGGTGAACCATAATAATAATATCACCACCGGCCTTAAGCGCCCGCCGATAACAGGTTTTCTGATTTGCCCCATAACCGAGGTTACTCTGATGGACAATCAATTCGGAGTGCGGCAACCCCGCCGCAATTTCAACCGTATTATCATGACTGCAGTCATCAACGATGATAACATGGTCGACCAGACCATGGGCCATAACGTCATTGTAAGTTTTCACTAATGTCGACCCGGCATTATAGGCCGGCATGACAACCACTACTTTCTGGTCTTTATACATAAATTACCTATAAGTTACAATAAAGATGATAAGTAACTATTTTGACAAGCGCTCCAGCTGCTGTAAGTTATAACGGGCTTGATTATGGTCAGGGTCGCTTTGCAGAACCCGGCGAAACTCTTGCATGGCCGCTCCGTAGTCGCCAAGTCGGGCTTCGGCAACGCCGAGATTAACCCGGGCTTCGAGATTATCGGGCTCTAAACGCAAGGTTAACTTTAAAGGCTTAAGGGCGGCTCTGATTTGATTACTTTTGAGTAGTAAAACTCCAAGATTATAGTTAAGTGCCGGATCTTCAGGAGCCAGGAGCAGAGCTTTTTGCAAAATCTCCAACCCCTCCGGCAGAGCGCCTTGGGCGGACTTGCTGTCAGCCCAGACAATATAGGTTCTGAGCGATGCGGGATCAACTTTAAGGGCTTGGGCAAAAATTTTATCGGCTTCATCATAACGCTGCTTTTTTTTCAGAGCGATGCCCAGGTTCAACAACCCCTTCAGATAGTCCGGTTTAATCGCAACCGACCGGGTAAAAGCCTTGAACGCCTCAGACCATCGGCCCTCAGCCTGTAAGGCCACGCCTAAATCCGAATAGGCATTATAATTGAGCGGATCCACAGCCACGGCGCGAGAGAAAAGCGTAAAACTATTGCGCCAGAAACCAGTCTGCCAATAGCTTAAGGGAATCAGCAGCATAATCATTAAGAGAGCCGCCACCCACACTTTTGCGGAGTGCGCCGACGGGCACCAGCGGGCCAGGCCCCAAACCAGGATCAGAGCAAGACCGATACCGGGAAAATAGGTATAACGATCCGCCAAAGCCTGGCCGCCAACCTGAATCAGACCGATAACCGGAACCAGGGTACCAAGAAACCACAACCAGCCGACCAATAGAAAAGGCGCTTTATGCCGCAGCCTGAAACTCCACCAGGTCACCAGAGCGAACAATGACAACCCTCCGAGCAGGATCATCAGCGACGGCAAACCCTGGTAACGATAAAAAACCGCCAAATTCTGCGGCCAGAGAGTAAGCTCTATATATTTCAGATAGGAAATCAGGGCATTGGCCAAACGCTGACCATAACTAAAAACCGCAGTCGAAGCCATAGCCCCGGCCCGGTTCTGAGCTATCAAAGTCATTATTACGGAGGCTGCCACCAACCCCAGCAAGGGCACTTTTTCCAGGGCCAGGTGCCGCCACGATTTGAGGTTGAGACGCTTGAGCGGCCAGAAATCAAGCACCAGCAAAAGAAAAGGCAGAGTTACCGCCATCGGTTTGGCCAGCAGAGCCAGTGCGGCGGCAACCATAACCGGCAGGTAACGCTTAAAACCGGGCCGCAAAGTATAATAGTGATAACTTAACAGAGTCAGGAGCCAGAAAAAGACGCAGAGAAGATCTTTACGCTCTGCAATCCAGGCGACCGATTCAACCCGCAACGGGTGCCAGGCAAAAAAGGCGGTAACCAGAGCACTGCGGCCAATCGCGCCGGTCAAACGCCGCAAAACAACAAAAAGCAGAAAGGTGTTGGCTAAATGCCAGCCCATTGACACAAAGTGATGATCTCCGGCATCAAGCCCGAACCAGGAGACATCCAACATGTGAGAAAGCCAGGTCAACGGATGCCAGTTAGCGGCATGAAATGAACTAAAAGCCCACTTCATACCGAGCCAATTTAAGCCCTGTCTGACAATTTCATTTTCATAAACGTAATCCGGATCATCAAAACTGACAAAGGCAAAATCGATCACTTGCCAATAGATAATCAGGACTCCGAACATCAAGATAAACATGATGCCCAGAGAACGTAAATAATGTTTTTGACCAGTCACTTTAATCATAATTATTTAACTTGCCGCCACCAGGCCGCAGTTTCTGCTAATCCGCTTTTGGCCCGCTGTGGCACCTGCCGGCCGAGCCCGGCAACTGAACTTCTATCAACCTGTAAGCTGCCAAATATTTTAGCCGCTGACTGAGGCCGGCGCAACAACGCCGCTCCGAACTTAACCAGGCTCGATGGGAGCGGACAGAGTCGTAGCGGGCGTCCCAATCCCCGGGCCAGAAGAGTCGCTATTTCCGCCGTTGAGTAATCTTGTTCGTCAGCCGGAAAGAGCAGAGCACCATCAGTTTGCTCATGCAAAAGAGAATAATCTATTAGATCAATGAGATTATCAATATAGAGCAGACTGCGCCGGTTACCGGCTCGCGGCACCGGCAACGGCCAGCCCCGATCAAGCCAGGCCAGAAGGGTCGCAAAATTGGCTTTAACCCCCGGCCCATAGACCAGCGGTGAGCGGATAATCGTCAACTTGGGACCTTTAGCGAAAGCACAGATCCGTTCAAGCTCCTGCTCAGCCCGCCATTTACTGACGGCATAAGCATCCTCAGGGCGCGGTCGGTCTCGGGCACTATAGGCACGATGCCCCGGCGCGAGCACGCCTTCCCCATTAACTTTTATTGAACTAAGAAAAATAAACCGCCGAACCCCGGCCCTGACCGCGCCCTGGGCGAGAGCACAAGTCATATCCAGATTATCACGAAAAAACCGGTCACCGGCCAAACTCCCGGATTCACTGCGATGCGCCCGGGCCGCAAGATGAATAACCACCTCAACCCCGGTCAGCAAACCGGCCCAGAGTTCGGCCTTGGCCGATTCCGGCACAGCCACCACATCGACAAGATCGGCTTGCAAATCGGCGGGCAGGGAGGTTCCCCCCTGACGAACTACCGCTCTGAACGGCAGCTTGCGCCGTTTGAGATGACGACAGAGCGCGACCCCGACAAAGCCGGCCGCCCCGGTAATCAGGATTTTTCCAGGTTTAACCACTTTTCACCCAACAGTTCTTTATAGACAACAAAGGTATCCGCAATAACTTTAGCGCTGGAAAATTGGCTTTCGACCAACTCTCTGCCATAAAGTCCGAAACCTTGGCGCAGAGCCGGGTCAAGCAATAACTTCTCCAGAGCCTGGGCCAAAGCCGTCTCGTTACCGGGCGGCACTAAAAATCCGTTTTTGCCACTGTGAACAATCTCCCGACAGCCCGGCATATCGGTCGCCACCAAAGGTTTGCCACAGGCCGCACCCTCCAGCAGGGCTACCGGAATCCCTTCGCGATAGCGGGTCGGGAGACAGACAATATCGACTTGCTGATAAAGAGCCGGCATATCATTTTGCATGCCCAGCCAACGCACACTCCCCTGACGATGCCAGTAGAGCAGTCGGGAAACCGGTACGGCCGCCGGATTACTCATATCCGGCATCCCCGCTAACCAAAATTCGGCTTGCAGACCTTTATTTCGCAAAATCCGGGCCGCTTCGACAAACTCTTTGATGCCTTTGTGCCAGAGCATCCGCGCCGCCAGCAGAACCACAGGAACTTCCGACTTGTGCCCCGACAGATCCGGCTGGAAACGCTCAACCTCAACCCCGGAGCCCAGAATCAGCACTGCCTTTTCCGGACTGATAATTTTTTGCTTGAGAAAATGATCCCGGTCGTCAGGGTTTTCAAAAAGAAACCTGATTGCGGCCCGGCTGCCGACCAGACGATAGGCACTCTCGATAACTTTTTTAAGATATTTTTTCCAGCGGCTGCCGTCGATAAAAACAAAGCCTAAGCCGGTCACCGCATTAACCACTGCCGGAACCCCGGCCAACCGAGCCGCCAGCGACCCATAAATAATCGGTTTAATCGAAACCTGATGGACAATATCGGGTTTGAGCCGCCGATAGAGACGCACCAGATCGAAAAGACCAATCAGCTCCCGCAGCGGATTACGACTGGCGCGGCGCATTTTAAGGGGGTAATGGGTAAAACCCAAAGCGGTGATCTCCGCCACCCGAGGCCCCGGGGCCGTCGCCACCAAAACCCGAAAACCGGCCGCTTGCGCCGCCACGGCCAGAGCCTTGCGATGAAGCAGAAAAAACCAGTCATCGGTTACCAGAAAAAGAATAGTTGGTTTTTTGATAATATTTTTCACTATATGACCTAACCTAACCCGGCCAAGCCGGAACCAAAAATATTTCTAATATTTGTGTTCATTTGTGTCCATCTGTGGTTCCGCTTTTTTTAACCACAGATGAATCACCTTAAAGCCACTACAAATGGTGCGAACATTGGCTTCGCCCGGCTTCGAGGGGGACACAGCTCAGACCGGCATAAAGGCTTAGCAGCCGCCGCCTGGAGCAATGTCCCCATATCGAGATAGTTTGAAGAGTATATTACGCTGAATATTTACTATTCAATCTTGATTTTCGACCTTGATTTCAATTTTTAGCATGGAATCATTTTCCATGCAACGTTCTATGCGTCGTGCTCACAGGCCCGGCTGAATGATTCGTTCAACGCAACCTGGTTATCAGCAGGCGGCGGATAAATTTAAGTAGTGACCAGCTGACAACTGTGACAAATGTCGGCCATGAGATGTGCCCTTTACGCCTGACTGCAAGCAAAGCCGTAAGCTCCCCTTTTTCCATCGGCCAGAGAGCCGCACTCTGGCCACCGGCCCCGAAAGCCGGTTTATGGGTTGCGGCCAGAGGCAGGTCTAAAAAAGCGGCCCGGCCGCCGGTGCCCAGGAAACTGAGCCAGAGATGGTAATCTTCACTATAACGCTGCCCTTCGGGAAAGCGTAAAGTGATATCGCGGCACAACATCACGCTCGGAGTCCGCAGAATATTGCGAAAAAGAAGTCCGGAGAGCGAACATTCAAAGACCCGAAAACGTGGCGGCAATCCGGATGCAGAAGCTTGTGCAGTCCCGCAAAAATGGCCGGAGAGCGCAAATTCAGGATGCTCCTCCATAAAGCCAAGCTGCAGAGCAAGTTTGTCAACATGCCAGGTATCATCGGCATCAAGAAAAGCAACCCAGGGCTGACTCGCCCGCTCCCAACCATAATTCCGGGCTGCGGCCGGGCCCCGGTTTTTTTCAAGAAAGAAAACCTTTAGCCAGCCCTCAGTGTACTCTTTTACCAAGCCCTTTAGAATCTTGCAGGTATCGTCATCACTGGCGTCATCGACAACAATCACCTCATGAGGACTTTGGCTCTGAGCCGCGACCGAAGCTAGCGCTCTGGCTATCGTTGCCGCCGCCCGGTAGCAGGGAATAATAACTGAAACCGGCGCAGCCTCTCTTTTACCTACGCACTCCGGCACTAAATCAGAGACCCAATATTCACCCTTCACCCTTCACCCTTCACCCTTCATCCGTCACCCTTCAGCAACTACCCATTTCCAGGTTCTTTGCAGGCCTTCTCGAAAACTAAATTGCGGCTGCCAGCCAAGCTCTTTCTGGGCTCGACGACAATCAAGAT
>JAYEGS010000234.1:0-12016 GCA_034659215.1 Pseudomonadota bacterium
ATAAATCTCTAGCTGAACTTGAAAAGAAAGGACTTTTGCGATCTTTGATCACGCAAAATGTCGATGGCCTGCATCAGGCCGCCGGTAGTCGTAAAGTGATAGAATTTCATGGGGCAACCCGGCATCTCTGCTGTCTCGACTGTGACTGGCGCTGGGTCAATTTTAAAATCTCGGAGTCTAAAAGTCTGCCGCCTCGCTGTCAAGAGTGTGGATCTATCCTTAAACCTGACGTCGTTTTTTTTGGTGAACAGATTCCTAAATGGGCCTTGCTCGAAGCCTCTTCGGCCGCAGAAAAAGCTAAAGTTATGTTGGTCATTGGCACCTCGGCCAACGTCCATCCCGCTGCCGAGATGCCGATTTTGACTAAAAGATCCGGTGGCCGGGTGATCGAGATCAACCTCGAACCAACCGATCTTTCGGGTCCGGTAGCCGACCTGACAATCCTGGGCCCGGCCGATCAGGTTTTACCAGAGATTATAGCAGCTTGTGAAAGGTTGATGGCGTCGTAAAAAGTTCCGATATCCTGCGATGATGTTGTTTTCCAGACGCTCGACATACTACTTGTATGGTCTCGCGCCTGGAAAACAACATCATCTTGTCTATCGAAATTTTTACTTAGCCATTCCGTGATTTTTTTACAAATGCATTAAAGGTTGAATGATAATGAATAAGAATATTCTTTTTGTAGAGGCTCTTGGTGGTCTCAGTGGTGATATGTTTCTCGGAGCTTTTCTAGATATTGGTCTGCCCGTTGAACTTTTGCAGAAAAATCTGGAAAAGGTTGGTTTAGGTCGTTTTTTTTCACTTGAAACCACTTCCGTCGAACGCCATGGGATAGCTGCATGTAAAGTCGATTTCCCGGCTCTGGCTGCGGCTGCCGCTAATCCGGCTCCGAAAACAATGGCAGCGGTGACAAATTTATTGCGGGCTGCCGATTTACCGAAAAAGATTACTGAAACAAGCCTTGAAATCTTTCGCCGGTTGGCCGCCGCCGAAGCTAAAGTGCATGGCCGTACTATTGAAAAAGTTCATTTTCATGAGGTTGGTGATTACGACACTTTAGCCGATATTGTCGGGGTAGCGGTTGCTCTTGACTGGTGTGAACCGGAATCGGTCAGCATCAAGCCGGTTCCGCTGGGAACCGGCTTTGTTGATTGTGCGCACGGACGTTTGCCCATACCGGTGCCGGCGGTGATGGTTTTGCTTGAAGGTTTGCCGGTGGTCGAAAGTGGTATTGAAGCCGAACTTGTAACCCCGACCGGGGCGGCTATCTTTAAGACGCTGGTCGAACTTTTCCCGACATTTAATAAGATGGCATATCGACTCGGATGCAGTGGTTACGGAGCCGGTAGTCGTCAACATCAAAAGCTGCCTAATCTTCTCCGTCTCACCCTGGGAGAGGTTGATCCGGCTACCGGGACGGTTGACGACAATCCTTATGCTTTAGAGTCCCTGATTGTGCTTGAGGTCAGTCTCGATGATCTGACGCCGGAAAAACTGGCGGCTTTACAGGATCGTTTGTTGGTTGAAGGGGCGTTGGATGTTTTAACCTGGCCGGTGGTTATGAAAAAGGGGCGTTGCGGGATGATCCTCCAGGTTCTCCTGCGTCAAGCCGACGAATCTGCTGTTGTCGATCGGATTTTTAGTGAAAGCCCGACGTTAGGAATTCGGCGGTGTTTAAGTGAACGCTACTTTCTTGAGCGTGAGATTCGCCGATATCAGACCTCATTTGGTGGAATCCGTTGTAAAATTGCCCGAAACCGACAGGGTAAAGTGATGAATATAAAACCGGAGCATGATGACTTGGTCAGTTTAGCTAAACGTCACGCTCTGCCTTTGACTAGACTCGAACAGCTCATTTTGAGTGAATTGCATACTTTAGAGGAAACATTATAAAAAATGGCTAAAATAGATTTAATCAGGAATATTGGTATCGCCGCGCATATTGATGCGGGCAAGACTACGGTTACCGAGCGCATCCTTTTTGCGACCGGGCAGACCCATAAGCTCGGTGAGGTTCATGACGGAACCGCCGTAATGGACTGGATGGAACAGGAGCAGGAGCGTGGAATTACTATTACGTCGGCGGCGACTACTTGTAAATGGCATAAATATACGATAACTATTATAGATACCCCCGGCCATGTTGATTTTACGGCGGAAGTCGAACGTAGTTTACGGGTACTTGATGGGATGGTGGCGGTTTTTTGTGCCGTTGGCGGGGTTGAGCCGCAGTCCGAGACGGTTTGGCGGCAAGCGGATCGCTACCGCGTACCGAGAGTGGTTTTTGTTAATAAAATGGATCGTTTGGGCAGCGATTTCGACGGAGTTGTAGCGCAGTTGAGGGAAAAGCTTGGAGCTTGTCCGGTGCCGATTCAGCTGCCGATCGGCAGTGAGGCCGATTTTTGCGGAGTTGTCGATCTGTTGTCCGACAAAGCTTTGTATTGGGATGATGATCAGGAACTCGATTTTAGAGAGGCTGAAATTCCTCAAGAAATGCAGGCCGCGGTTGAAACCGCCAGACAAAATCTTTGGGAGGCGGTAGCTGAAGGAGATGATGAACTTCTGGAGCTCTTTCTTGACGGGGAAGCCTTGCCCGATGAAAGGGTTCGTCAGGTCTTACGCAAGCAAACTATTGCTGGTCAATTGATTCCGGTTTTGTGTGGTAGCGGTCTCAAAAATAAAGGTATTCAGCCTCTGCTTGAAGCGGTCGTCGATTTTCTGCCCTCCCCGGCCGAGGTTCCGGCGGTTTGTGGTCAGCACCCTGAATCAAAAGAGGATATTGAGCGGGAGGCCAAGAACAGTGAGCCGCTTGCGGCTCTGCTCTTCAAGGTTGCGATGATGGAGGGCCGACGGCTGGTTTTTTTGCGTATTTATTCCGGAACCCTGGCCGTTGGTCAGGATATCTTTAATCCCCGGCTCAAGAAAAAAGAGAAAGTATCGCGCCTCTTTCAGATGCAGTCCCACAAAAAGAATCGTATCGAAAAGGCGGTTGCCGGGGATATTGTGGTCGCTATGGGGGTTAAACATTCGGCTACCGGGGATACGATCTGCACTTCAACCGATCCCATTACTTTGCCGGGAATGGAGTTTACGGTGCCGGTAATTTCGGCCGCGATTGAACCGCAGCGCAACAGCGATCTGGATAAGCTTTGGGAGAGTCTTGATAAACTGGCTGACGAAGATCCCACATTTCAGATCAAAATGGATGATGAGACCGGTCAGGTGGTGATCTCCGGTATGGGTGAACTTCACTTGGAGATTATTCATGAGCGTTTACGGCAGGAATTCAGCCTCGATAGTAATCTCGGAAAACCCCAGGTTCTCTATCAGGAGACGATTACTAAAGAGGCGGAAATGACCGCTGAGTTTGAACGGGTTGATGAAGAAGAGAAAGAGCGCCAGTTTGCTCGTCTGACGGTTCGGGCGCTCCCGCGTCAGCGGGACGAGGGCAATAAAGTTGTCTGGCAGGACGATGCTGGGGCAACGCTTTCCGAGGCTCTGCGGACGGCTGTGGTTGAAGGATTGCAGGAGGTTTTAAGTTCCGGACCGGTGCAGGGTTATCCGCTGGTCGATGTCGAACTCAAAATTGTCGCGGTTGAAGGTGAACGTAATGATTTTACCAAAGTTGCCCTCAAGGTTGCCGGAGCCAATGCCGCACGTCAAGCTCTTGAGGCGGCCCATCCGGCCATGCTTGAACCGATTATGGAGACCGAGATTGTCGTGCCGGAAGAAAATCTTGGTGATGTTATCGGAGAGCTCAATGGCCGCGGCGGCCGAATCCATGAAATCGACAGCCAGGAACATTTTAGTCGAATTACCGCCGACGTCCCCCTGCAGCGCCTTTTTGGTTACACTACGGCTTTGCGATCCGCCACCAAAGGTCGCGGCAGCTTTGCCATGAAGTCTTCTCGTTATGATACAATAGCATGATTGCAGGTACAAAGGTTGAAGGCACACAGGCACAAAGTTTAAAACCGAGGCGCTGCTTAGAAGGATAAGAAGTAATGTCAACCACAGAGAAAAACAGTCAGGAACAAATGCAGCTGAACCGTTTGCGCGGGCAGATTGACGATCTTGATCACCAATTGATTGAACTGCTGGCCCGTCGTCAAACGGTTGTGGCCGAAGTTGTCGCCTTTAAAAAAGAGCGGCAACTGTCGGTCTACCACCCCGCCAGAGAAGCTGATATGATCGATATCAGGCGGCATCATGGTCGTGAAGTCGGGCTTGATCCCGACTACCTGGAAGAGATCTTTCGCGGTATCATGCGTTATTCACGCTCCACCCAGACGGCCGAGATATCTCGTGTCGGGGTCAAGCCGGGAGCCAAAATTCTGCTCGTCGGCGGCGGCGGAGCTATGGGGCGACTCTTTAACCGCTGGTTCACAGCTTCGGGTTATGAGGTGAGGATTTTAGAGGTTGATGACTGGGATCGGGTAGCTGAACTCTGCTCTAATCTCGATATGGCTATTGTCAGTGTGCCGATTGCCGCAACCGTCAGCACCATCACCAGACTGGCTCCATATCTGCCTGATGATTGTATCCTGGCTGATCTGACCAGTGTTAAGGATCCCTCCGTCAAAGCCATGCTGGATAATTTTTCCGGCCCGGTGCTTGGTTTTCATCCCATGTTCGGTCCCGATACCTCGACTATGGAACGCCAAATCATGGTCGTAACCCCGGGGCGGGAGCGGCCCGAAGATCGCTGGCCGGCTGAACAATTTGCCGCCTGGGGCGGGGTTGTGGTGCGGGCCGAGGCCGCAGAGCACGATGAAATTATGGCCATAGTCCAGGCTCTGCGCCATTTTGCCACGTTTACATTTGGTCGTTTTCTCTATCAGCGGCGGATCAATCTCAATCGTACCCTCGAATTTTCCAGCCCTATTTATCGTCTCGAACTCGATATGGTCGGCCGCCTCTTTGCCCAGGATCCCGAACTCTATAGCGAAATCATCTTCGCCACGCCTGAACGTTTAGACCTCCTGCGGGACTACCTTGAGAGCTTTAAAAACAATCTCGAAATGCTCGCTGATAACAATACGGACAGTGGTCGCGGTCGGGAAAAATTTGTCACCGAATTTAAACAAATTGCCGAATGGTTCGGCCCTTTCAGTGATCAGGCGATCCGCGAGAGCGGTTATTTGATCAACAAACTGATCGAGCGTTTTTAGTGAGGCTGAAGGTTTTTGTATGTTGCAAATCTTTGTTGATGCGGATGCGTGTCCGGTCAAATCGGAAGTCTATCGGGTTGCGGGTCGTTACCAGCTTGAGGTTACATTGGTAGCTAACTCCTGGATGCGAATTCCGCATGAACGATTGATTGCTCTCGAAGTGGTTGGTGCCGGATCCGATGCGGCCGATGATTGGATTGTCGACCATGTGCAATCTTGCGATATCGTGGTCACAGCGGACATTCTGCTTGCGGATCGTTGCTTGAAAAAGAACGCCCGGGTAATTGGTTCAAACGGAAAGTTGTTTACGGAAAACAACATCGGCAGTGCCGTTGCAACCAGAGATCTGTTAGCTGAACTTCGAGGGGCGGGAGAGATGACCGGCGGGCCGCCGCCACTCCGGAAACGTGACCGATCACGTTTTCTCCACCAACTCGACGAAGTGATTCAAACAATCCGCCGCGAGCACCTATTGTAGCTATCCAGGTTTCGTTTTCAAACTGTCTCGATTCGGGGACATACCTCCAGGCCGGGCTTTAGCCCGCGACGGGCTGAGCTGTGTCCCCCTCGAAGTGAGCGAAGCAAAGTTAGCTGTTATCCGCTACGACTTAAAACTAGGGTTTTGGATTCTTAAATAGTTCCTATTTTTTAAGCTTGCATTTATTTTGTTTTTTGTTTAACTATATTTTAGAAATCTAACGACCGTTCGGAATTTATTGTTATGAGGTGAAATGCGATGCAAGAAAAAATTAGACGTTTAAGAGAAGTTCAAGCGGCAGCCGCTTTAGGTGGCGGGCAGGCAAAGATTGATAAAGAGCATGCCAAGGGTCATCTGACGGCACGGGAACGGATTGCGGCCCTGCTTGATGAGGGGAGTTTTGTTGAATTTAATCGTTTGATCAAACATCGTGAGGGGGCTCCGGGAGATGGCATTGTTACCGGTCATGGAACGATTGGCGGGCGCGTAATCTGTCTTTATGCTCAGGACGCCACGGTTCTGGGTGGCTCTCAAGGCTATATGCACGGTCGCAAACTCTATAAAATTCATGAAATGGCGCTGAATATGGGGGTGCCCATCATCGCGCTCAATAATTCACCCGGAGCCCGGGTGGTGCGTCCTGAACTGGCGGGCAGTGATGATCCATATCGGGTCAGCGATGAAAAGCATGCCGGGGTCGTTTTTTATGTCAATACCTTAAGTTCCGGCGTGATTCCTCAGATTGCCGCGATCCTTGGTAACTGTACGGGAGGCTCGGTCTACTCACCGGCTCTGATGGATTTTATCTTTATGGTTGATAAACAGTCTCATATGTTTATAACCGGGCCGAAAGTGATCAAATCAGTGACTGGTGAAGAGATCTCTATGGCTGAACTCGGGGGCGCGGATATCCACTGCTCTAAAACCGGGGTCGCCGATTTCAAGGTCAAAAGTGAACTTGACTGTTTCGCTGAAATCAGAAGATTGCTCGATTTTTTGCCGGATAACTGGCAAAAAAATGCTGCCCGGCGGGAAAATGAAGACGATCCTGAACGCTTGGCAGATCGTCTTAACGATCTGGTTCCGACTCGTACCACCAGAGCCTACGATATGCACAAAGTGATTGCCGAACTCGTTGATATGGGTGATTTCTGTGAAGTAAAGGCTGGATTTGCGGAGGAGATTATTGTCGGTTTTGCTCGTGTTGACGGTTATACGGTGGGGATTGTCGCTAATCAGCCGCTGGTCAAAGCCGGTTGCATGACGATTCAAAGTTCTCTCAAGCAGGCTCGTTTTATTCGGTTTTGTGACTGTTTCAATATTCCTCTGGTGTTGTTGGTTGATACTCCAGGCTATCTGCCGGGAAAAGATCAGGAGCATGCCGGCATCATCACGCATGGCGCCAAGGTTCTCTATGCTCTTTCAGAGGCAACAGTGCCAAAAGTCGCAGTTCTGCTGCGTAAAGTTTATGGCGGCGCAGCTTTGGGGATGGGGATTTTACCGGGTTTTGGCACTGATCTTATTTACGCCTGGCCGACGGCTGAGATCGGGGCGATGGGAGCGGAACAGGCGGTGGGTCTTTTTTATGGCAAAGAGCTCAAAGAAGCAGATGAACCTGAACAATTTAAGGCTGAAAAGGTAGCTCAATATCGAGAACTATACGCTGATTCACTCTCTCTGGCTTCGCAGGTGACCTATGTTCAGGACATTATCGAGCCTCGCGAAACCCGTCGTTGCCTGACCCGGTCGCTACGTCTTTTACGCGGTAAAGAACGTATTCGCCGTCCCGGCCATCACGGCAATATGCCTTTGTAGTTACAATAATTTTTATTTAAAAAAGGAGCTACCCTAATGAATTTTTCATTTACCCAAGAGCAGTTGATGCTGCGCGATATGGCGAGAAAATTTGCGCAAAACGAGATGCGTCCGCTGTTGCGTGAGTATGAAGACCAGCGTCGTACTCCGGAAATTATAGTCAAAAAACTGGCTGATCTGGGCCTCCTCGGAGCCCATCTGCCCAAAGAGTATGGCGGTTCGGCTCTCGATTATATCTCTTCCGCCATTATCTGGGAGGAGCTTAGTAAAGTGAGCTGGACGATGGCTCTTGGTACCCTCGGGCATGCGGTTTTAAGTGGTACCATCTTGTCGAAGGTGGCTACTCCGGAGCAAAAAGAGCAATACTTGGCCCCACTTTGTCGCGGCGAGTTGATGTTTGCTACGGCCACGGTGGAACCTAACGCCGGCAGTGACCCTGGTGCGATTGAGAGTAGCGCAGTTTTAAAAGGTGATTACTGGCTTCTCAACGGGACCAAGAATTTTGTTACCGGCGGCGGGCTGGCCGACTATATTCTGGTTTTGGCGCAAACCGATAAAAAGCTTGGTAATAAGGGAATGGTGCTCTTGCTGGTTGATAGTAAATCGGCGGGTATCAGTTTTGAAGAGGTTCGGTTGGTGGGTGGCCGCACCAGTGATATCGTTAATCTGGCTTTTGTCGATTGTCAGGTTCCGGCGGCAAATGTTATCGGCAAAGTCGGCCGTGGTCTGCATGGCGCTTTTCACGGAATTGACACGGCTCGGGTGTTTATTACAGCTGGGGCTTTGGGGATGGCTCAGGGTTGTATTAATGCGAGCATTAAATATGTTCAAGAGAGAACTCAATTCGGCAAAGCGATTGGTGGTTTTCAGCTGGTGCAAGAGGTTGTTGCCCGAATGGCGGCCGAGATTGAGCCGTTGCGTTGGCAGCTCTACTATGCAGCAGACCTCAAAGACCAGGGCAAACCTCATGGCAAAGAGCTTTCGAGCGCCAAATGGCTGGCTTCCGAACTTGCAGTCAAAGCTGCCGCCGAAGCGATTCGCCTGCATGGTGCCTACGGTTGTACGGATGAGTATGATCTCGAACACCATTATCGGGACGCGGTTTTGAGCACTATTCTGGGCGGCACCAGTGAGATGCATAAACTGATGATCGGCAGAGAGCTGATCGGTATCAACGCCATGGTTTAATTTGAAATGGTAAAATCGGGAGGAATTAGATGGAAACTTTTTGTACACTACGCAATATGCTCCAGCGTAACCTCGAATTTAATCCTGAAAAAGTTGCGCTTATTGAAGGCTCAAGAAGTTATACTTTTGCTGAAATGGTTGAGCGCTGTAACCGGATGGCCAATGCTCTGCTCAATTTCGGCTTGAAAAAGGGGGAGCGGGTCGCAATTTTAAGTAAAAACAGTATCGAAAATGCGGAGTCCTATTTCAGTATCCCGGGCGCCGGTCTGGTCTTGGTTATGCTCAATTTTCGTCTGGCGCCCAAAGAGATGTTAGATATCCTGATTGATGCCGAGCCGGCCGTAGTTATGGTCAATGAAGAGTTTCTTGGTCATTTTACAGAAATCCGGGAGGCTCTGCCTTTTGTCAGGGAAGTTATCTTTATTGGGGATCCGGCCAAGACTCCTACTGGTTGGCATCATTATGAAGAGCTTATTGCCAAAGCCTCTCCAACTTTGCCCGCTGTTCCATTGTCTGAGGATGATCTGGCGGCCCTGCTCTATACCAGCGGGACGACCGGAGCCCCCAAGGGTTGTATGGCGATTCATCGCAACTTCTATCATGTCGGTCGCAGCTTGACCCTGGAATTGATGATGGATGAAGATGATGTCGGGATCATCGCTTCACCACTTTTTCATGCCACCGGCGAAGTTACTTTGATGAACCATATCTACAGTGGTACGACCTCGGTTATTATGCCGATGTGGGATGTTGCTCTATTTCTTGAGTTGGTTGAGAGATACAAGATTACCACCGGGATGCTGGCAACCCCTATGGTGCTTTTTTTGAGCGAATTTGGCGAGCCGGAAAAATATGATTTCAGCAGTTTGAAAAAGATCTATTTTGCCGGTGCTCCGGTAACCCCGGTAGTTTTTCAAAAAGCGATTAAACTCTATGGTAATGTCTTTATCCATCTTTTTGGTACCAGTGAAACCGTGGGCCAAACAACTATTTTAAAAATCTCTGATGTGGCCCGGGCCCTGGCCGCCGACAAGAGTGAAATCTTGGCCTCCTGTGGTCGTTCTTTTGCCGATATGGAGAGTGTTGTCGTTGATGAGAATGATAATCCGGTGGCCCCCGGTGTTGTCGGGGAACTTAAAGTGCGCGGACTTGGAAATACGATCGGCTATTGGCGTAAAGAGGCCGAAACCAAGGCCGTTTTTCGGGATGGTTGGTACTATCCTCTCGATCTCTGTAAGGTTGATGACGAAGGGTTTATCTATATTGTTGATCGGAAGAAGGATATGATCATAACCGGCGGTGAAAATGTCTATCCGGCCGAGGTTGAAAACGTCCTCTATCGCCACGCAAAAGTAGCTCAGGCCGCAGTTGTTGCCTTGCCGGACAAAAAATGGGGCGAGGCGGTAACCGCTGTTGTTCAGTTGAAAGCGGGAGCCGAGGTTGGTGAGGAGGAGTTGAGAAAATTCTGTAAGGGGGAGATTGCCTCTTATAAGGTGCCGCGCAAGGTTCTTTTTATTGCCGAAATGCCGCGTAGTGCCAGCGGGAAGATATTGAAATACAAACTGCGTGAGCAGTATAAATCTTTATAACTATTTAGCTAACCCGCAAATTCTGGGGACACAATCCTGGTTTCCTTCGGAGAATCAGGTTATGTCCCCAGAATTTACTGAAATTCATCAATATACGGTGCTTTTCTACTCACGCTGAATAGTTACAAAACTTTTAGAAGTTACTTTTTGTTGGACGGAACAAGAATTGCTGGATATGCCTACGAAGATGAAGTGATAGGTAGATGTTCTTCAGGGGAGTCGTAAAGGGGCTTTATTTGCGTTTTTGAGCGCATTATGGTTGGGGGATATGGCCCGGTTACGTGAAATACCCCGTTAGTCACCCTGTTCTTTTTGCGAATTTCTTCGAGGCCTATTGTGAAATATATAATAATCTTTATTGTGAGCATCTCCTTCTGTTTTGCCCTAACCGTGCCAGTCATGGCGATGGTCAGCGGTCCCTGTTCAGATTGCCACACCATGCACAACTCTCAGGGCGGTTCACCAATGAATTTCGATGACAGCGAAACCCCGAACCCGTTTTTGACCAGAGGAACCTGTATTGGTTGTCACGGTCAGGGAGGGACGGAATTACTTGTTGACGGAATTCCTCAGGTTCGCCATACGAACGCTAACGACTTGGCGGCAGGTAACTTTGCCTATATGTTGGGTGAAAAAGGGGGAGGTGCCAGTGATGCCAAAGGGCATAACGTAATTGATTTCGGCAATCTGGAAGATACTCTTACTGGGCCTCCGGGCGGATGGAATCATGGAGGGGGAAACCCAGTGTGTCAGCCGGAGGTTGAAACCTTTACCTGTTCCGGGATCTATGGTTGCCATGGATCCACAGCTGACTTTAAAGATCAAGATCCGATGGCTGCAATATCCGGTGCGCATCATACCATCGACAGCACTCTCGACGGGGCTTCAGTGGGAAAGAGCTACCGCTTTCTTTATGGAGTTATCGGTTTGGAAGTGGCTGACTGGCAAAATAGTAGTAGTAGCCATCATAATGAATATTATGGCAAAACTACTCCGCGACCTCCGATATGCCAGGATTGTCACAATATGGCGGGTGGTGAAGGTCATTTACCGGCTGGCTCAACCATTACTGATCTCTGTAATACCTGTCACCCGTCCATGCATGAGATAGAAGATGGTGGAGACGGTATCTGGATCCGGCACCCGGCTGACATAGTTATCCCCGATACCGGCGAATATGCTGATTATACAACCTATAATATCGATGCCCCAGTCGGTCGGGTAATCGTCCCCGATATTGTCAGCGATGAGGTTACCCCGGGAACCGACGTTGTTACCTGTCTCTCCTGCCACTTTGCCCATGGTTCTAACTATCCGGATCTTCTGCGCTGGGACTACAGCCAGATCAGTGCCGGTGGTGGAAGTAGTGGAGAAGGGTGTTTCATTTGTCATTCTACCAAAGATTGATGGCGTTGTAAAAAGTTCCGATATCCTGCGTTGTTGTGGTTTTCCAGACACTCGACATACTACTTGTATGGTCTCGCGCCTGGAAAACCACAACATCTTGTCTATCGAAATTTTTACTTAGCCATCCCGTGACTTTACGAGTTCATCAAAGATTGATGGCGTTGTAAAAAATTCTGAGTTACCTCAGAGAAGTGTGGGGGGTGGCAGTATGCTTGACAGTAAAGGTCGGGTATGCTATGGCGGTAACCATAAGTAATCGATTTCAATACAATGAGCTGATTTTGTGGTGCTCCTGACAGTTTACGTTAACGGAGGAAAGGTGCGCAGAGGTCTTTTTTTTAAGGCAGTTTTGATCCTGCTTATTT
>JAYEGS010000235.1:0-12003 GCA_034659215.1 Pseudomonadota bacterium
CTGCTGGGCTCTTTTTTTCATGCGCATTGGGATAATATGGTTAAACCCTATCCGCGCTATTGGGAGCTTCTCAAAATGCGGGGGTTTCATCCGGCACCAAGCTCTCTTTATGAGGTTCAGCGTTACTTTTCACACCAGGATTTTCTTGACTTGCAAGTCTGGTACAACCTGGTTTGGATTGATCCGGTTTTTCACAAAAGCTATGACCTGCTGCCCAGCCTGATTCGCCGTGAGCGCAATTTTACGGAAACCGACAAACAGGGTCTTGTAACGCTGCAACAGCAGATCTTAAGCAAGATTATTCCGGCCTACCGCAGTCGTCAGGAAAGCGGTCAAATTGAGCTCTCAACCACTCCCTATTACCACCCCATTCTACCTCTGCTTTACGACACTAATTTGGCGGCGATTTCACAGCCGCATGACCCTTTGCCGAATCTCAGGTTCTCTCACCCCGAAGATGTTGCAGTCCAAATCAATAAAGCGATGGAGCGGCACAAATTCTATTTTGGCAACCGTCCGGCAGGGATGTGGCCTTCCGAGGGTTCAGTCTGTCAGGAAATTATACCCTATTTCCAAGAGGCCGGGATTAAGTGGATTGCTACCGATGAAGGGATTTTAGCTAACTCCATTGGTCGTGGGGCTGAACGTAACCAAGCTGAAATCGTCAAAGATCCAGCCTCATGGTATCGTTCTTACCGAGTCGAAGAGGGGAGTCATGGAGTTGATGTTATTTTCCGTGATCACCTGCTCTCTGATCTCATCGGTTTCGTCTATTCGCGCTGGAATGAACAGCAGGCCGCAGATGATTTTATCCGGCGCCTGCTGGAGATCAAACAAGCCATGGGGAACCAGGTCAAAGATCGGGCCGTGGCTGTAATTTTAGATGGAGAAAATGCCTGGGAGCACTATCCGGGTGATGGCGCGCCTTTTCTACGTGAACTTTATGGTCGTCTAAATGACAGCCCCGAACTTAACGCAACTACCATCGGCGACTATCTTTCCCAGCGACAAGAGCCGGCCCCATTTATTAAACGAATATTTCCGGGATCATGGATTAATCACAATTTCAGAATCTGGATAGGACATCAGGAGGATAATCTGGCCTGGGAATATCTCGGTCAGGCCCGGCGTACTCTGGTTCTTTATGAACAGCAGCATAGCAAACGGATCGACTCAGATGAACAGTTAAAGGAAAACATTAAGAAAGCCTGGGAACATATCTATATTGCAGAAGGAAGTGATTGGTGCTGGTGGTATGGCGATGACCACAGCTCAGAAAATGATGCCGATTTTGACGAGCTCTTTCGGCGTCACCTGATGACCGTTTATCGTTGTTTGGGCGAGGCTGTGCCGGAACACCTTCACCTGTCAATCATTCAAGCCGACAAAACCCTGCACCCAAAAACCGAAATCAGTGCTTTTATCAATCCGAAAATTGATGGAAATATAAGTAGCTATTATGAATGGCAAGCGTCCGCTTTTTATGATGTTGCTCAGCTGGGCGGCGCCATGCATCGGTCTGAATACCTGGTTAAAGGTATATTTTACGGCTTTAATCTGGAAAAATTCTTCCTCCGCATTGATGTCGAACGTAAATTACTGATTGAAGACGGTTACCGTCTGCTAATTAATATTGTTAATGGCCACCAGGAGAAGGTTGATTGCGAAATTTGCTATCTGCATGATGCTAAACGTCTGTTTATGGTTTGTGACAACTTTGATTCCGGTGAGCAGTTTCAAGTAGGTGAAAACCTTCAAGAACAAAAAGAGATACGCTTTGGCATTGACTCCATTTTTGAGACCGAAATTCCATTTCAATCACTTGGGCTCAAGGCGGGGGACGATCTGAATTTTTCCATTACGATTAAACAGCAGGGTCACGAGGTTCAACGCATTCCCTCAGGCGGCTATCTTCATTTCATAGTTCCTGACTCAGACTTTGAAGAACGTATGTGGTATGTTTAGATATATAACGTTAGCTAACACCTTAAAATCAAAAGATCTTTTCTTTTTTTTGTGAAAATATATGTTTCTCGGATGGGACTCGGTGTGAATCTGTTCCCGGCAATGACTTCCGATAAGATGTATTATGTTAACTTTGAGATGAGTCGAAATAACGTCCACACCTCCGCCAATCATTACCTTCCACAAAGATCTATCCTCTAATACCCAGCTTCATTTTATACTGGACATCGCTCCGACAATCCTGTTACGATCAATGTTATGAAAAAAAATATTGCAGTTGCCGGTAATATCGGATCCGGTAAATCTCGACTCATCGAATTTCTCTGTGCCAGCTATCCTCTGGCGCCATTGTATAAAATTAAAGATGAAAATCCTTATCTTGCTGATTTTTATTTAGAGATGCCGCGCTGGTCTTTTCATTCGCAAATTTTTATCCTCGCCAAAAAATTTCATTACTTCCAAAAACTTGCTACGACTTTTCATTCCGTCATTCAAAATCGTACTATTTATGAAGATGCTGAAATTTTCGCCCGCAATCTTTACCAGTCCGGCAACATGAGTGAAACCGACTTTAAAACCTATTACGATTTTTATCAGAGCATCTCCTCTGTTTTGCCGGCTCCCGATCTCCTAATCTATCTCCATTCATCGGTTGGAGCCTCAAGAAAACGTCTGAAGGCGCGCTCTGACCCCCATGAAAGTTGTATCTCTAACACATATCTCAAACGTCTGAATCGTCTCTATGTTAACTGGATAGCTGATTATGATCTATCTGAGGTCATTATAATTGATACTGAACAGCTTGACTTTGCCACTAACCTGGTTGATCGTGTCGACATTCTTGAAGCTATCGAGAGATTTATATAACAACTAAGCCCTCCCCTTTTTTCCTTTTTTAACTTGACAATCTTCTCTGTTTCAAGTAGGGATTCGCGCAAAATTATAATACCCCAATGGAGGATTTTAGCGCATGATTTGCCAGACTGTAAGAAAAGGAAATGAATGTTTTTTGATGAAGGCTTCCGGGTGCTCTTTTGCCGGTGGCAGCTGTAAACCGATTATTGACAAGTGTGAAGGTTGTGCAAAAATTAGTGTTGTCGATGAAAAAAGTTACTGTATCTGCTTCCCGGATCCGGAGAGCAGATGGTTTAATGGAACCTGCACAATGGCCACACATATCAAACGTGACGTTGAACAAATCAAGAAGAAGATTAACCCTTTGAAAGCATCCAAAAAGGGTATTCGCAGCTAAATAAACATTACTCTTTGCGATTTGATTATTTTATCACATGATTATAAGGCAGGAAGAGCTTAGGGTCTTCTTGCCTTAAATTTTTTTAGTTTATGCGAATTACTGGTGGAATTTTTAAGGGTAAAAAAGTAAACCCCTTCAAAAACCCGGCTGTACGGCCCAGTAAATCCATGCTTCGTGAGGCACTTTTCTCAATATTGGGGCCTGGGTACTGTACCGGCAAGGTTGTTGGTGACTTTTTTTCGGGTAGCGGCGTTATGGCTCTTGAGGCCTTAAGTCGTGGTGCTCAAATTGTTTATTGCGTTGATTCCGACATAAAAAGTTGCGACCTTATTCGCTCAAATTTCAATCTGTTGAATGCTTCCTGCGCTGACACTCTTTTTCATTTGAATGTCGATCAAGCCTTGTCACACTTTACTACTTTGGGGGTGGTTTTTGATCTGATTTACCTAGATCCGCCTTATGCCGCCCCAGAGCTCGGTATAGATGCCATAGATAAAGCAAAGGCATCTGGGTGTTTAACGCCGGATGCCATTGCCGTATTGGAACATCAAGCCAAAACAGATATTCCGCAAAGCCGGGAAATGTCGATCTGGAAACAAAAAAAGTATGGTCATTCGAGGCTGACTTTTTATAACCGAAAAAGTTGAAAATGATGATCTAGCGCCTGACCGAAAACCTGACAATTTTCTTGAGTGCAAGGCATGAATCGAGGAAATTGGCGGTTTTCGGGCAGATATAACAGGAGAGCCCCTTGTCACTTACTTCAAGCGAAATTTCTCATCAAAGTTCGGCCGCTATTTTCCCGGGATCATTTGATCCGGTAACGGTTGGTCATATCGATTTGATCGAAAGAAGTACTGCGGTATTTGATGAGGTGATTGTTGCCGTAGCCTGCAACCAGGAGAAAACCCCTCTCTTTACGGTAGCCGAAAGAATTGAGATGATCAAAAAAGTTTTTTCCGATAACCCACGGGTTAAAGTTGAAACCTTCGGCGGTCTTCTGATCGATTATTTGGTTAAAAGAGAAGTGCATGTTATTATTCGTGGGCTCAGGGCGGTTTCCGACTTTGAATACGAATTCCAGATGGCTTTGATGAATCGGAAACTGGCTCCTGATGTTGAGACTTTCTTCATGACCTCCAGTGCTCTCTACACCTATGTCAGCTCTCGAATCGTCAAAGAACTGGCCTCTTTGGGTGGAGATGTTTCAGATCTGGTTCATCCGCTGGTTGAAAAAGAAATTAAAGCAAAATACGGCACTATTGTAAAAAGCTGATGGCGTCTTCGTCGTGATTTTTACCAGCAGTGTCCGGTTTGCTAATTGCAACCTGATATCCCTAGATTTTTTTTGCAAAGCAAGTTGCTAACCGGACAGTACTGTGAAAAACTATTACAAAGTTGCCGGGGCTCTTTTTTTATGGAGCACTTGGGGGGTTGTGGTCAAAAAGCTGCAACTCAACCCGCTTCATATCGTTTTTTTTACGACTCTTTTTTCTCTACCCCCTATTTTTATTATCTCTTCCTGCAGGCCCGGAGCTCTTCAGCAAAATCTTTCCGGCATTCGTTTACACTACCCGCTCCTGATACTTCTCGCTGTAAGTTTACTCCTCAACAACTATTTCTATTTTGCCGCGTTTCATCACACATCAATTGCCATTGCCGTCTTTACGCATTATACGGCTCCGATCTTTGTTGCTTTTCTAGCCCCTTTTCTGCTTGCAGAAAAATTTGAAAAACGGCTTATGTTGCCGCTGACTGTCGCTTTGCTCGGTCTCGCGATTATCCTGGCCCCGGATTTTAATTTCAACCTTTCGGCGACGGATGCGGCAGGAGCTCTCTATGGAGTTGCTTCCGGCTTAGCTTATGCCTTTACACTTATTTTTGCAAAACGTTTGACTTCTAAGCTCTCACCTCTTGCCCTGGTGTTCGGACAAAGTTTTTTTATGATATTGGCTCTATCACCTTTTTTTGCTTTTAATTTCCTGTTTTCCTTGCCCACTTTATCCTGGTTCTGGCTAATCGGCCTTGGCCTTACTCATTGCGCTCTGGCTCCCCTGCTCTACCTCTCAGGTTTAAGTCATATTAAAGCCCAATATGCGGCAATTATCGGTTATCTTGAACCTTTATCGGCAGTTTTTTTGGGTCTTTTGTTGGCTCATGAAGCTCCATCATGGTCGACCTGGATGGGTGGAGCGTCAATCCTGTTTTCCGGTGCTTTGATTACCGGCCTTAGAAAGAGATCACAAACATGAGTATAATAGATAATCATTCTAGAGAATGGAAGATCGCACCATCTCAGCCTGAGCTACATAAGCACCTATGTGAAGAAATTAATATCTCTTCCCGTTTGGCGACAATTCTGATTAATCGGGGCTTTGATGATCCTCAAAGTGCCCATGATTTCCTCCATCCATCCTTGCATAACTTACCTGACCCTTTTCTTCTGGCCGGCATGGAAAAGGCCGTCGATCGCCTTCTTCTGGCTTTTCGTCGCCAAGAGAAAATTTTTGTTTTTGGTGATTATGATATGGATGGTATTTCGTCGACCGCTATTTTAGTAGATTATCTCAGGCGAAGCGGTTTTCAAGTCGATTATTCAATACCTTCACGGCTTGACGACGGCTATGGTTTAAATCCGGAAGCCGTGAAAAAGGCTAAAGCATCCGGGGTTGATCTGGCGATCACGGTTGACTGCGGGATCTCCGATTATGAAGAGATTGTTCTGGCAAATTCTCTGGGGCTGGATATTATTGTTACCGATCATCATCAAATCCCTGAAAGCACACCCCCGGCCTGTGCTATTATCAACCCTAACCTTAATGATTGTTGCTATCCATACAAGGAGTTGGCCGGTGTCGGGGTCGCTTTTAACCTAATGATGGCTTTACGAAAACGTTTACGTCAAGCCGGTTTGGCCAAGGATGTAAATCTGCTTCAATATCTTGATCTGGTGGCCCTGGGGACGGTTGCAGATGTGATGCCTTTAACCGGTGTAAACCGTATTTTTGTAAGTTTTGGTCTAGTCGAAATAAATAAGGCCTATCGCCGCGGGCTCAGGTCTCTACTTGCGACCTGCCGTTTCCAGCGCGGCCAACAGATTAAAGCTCGCGATCTCGCTTTTCGCCTAGCTCCGAGAGTAAATGCCGTTGGCCGTATTGCCAACGCCGGAACTGCAGTCGAGCTCTTTTTAACCAAAGATCAAGCCGTGGCCACGAGGCAGGCTCAGTATCTTGAAGAATGTAATGAACGTCGTCGTCAGATTGAAAAAGATATCAAGCTTGAGGTTGATGAACTCATTGCCGAAGATGAGAGTCTACTCTCGGCTAAAGCAATTATTTTAGCTTCAGAAAATTGGCATCCCGGGGTTGTCGGGATTGTTTCGTCAAGAATTGCTGAAAGTTATGGTAAACCGGCAATTTTGATTGCTTTGGAAAATGGCGTGGGGAGAGGTTCGGGACGCAGTGTTCCCGGTCTTAACCTGGTTAAGGTTTTAGAGCATTGCCAATTGCACTTGATTCGTTTTGGCGGCCATGCGCAAGCCGTTGGCTTAACGGTTACTCAAGAAAATATCTCAACTTTACGTATCCATGTTGAAAATTATCTGGCCGATTGCGGCCCCTTGCAGGCCGAACTTCCTGAACTCCTGCTAGATGGCGCACTTAAACCGGGCGAGGTTAACCGTAAATTACTCAAAGAGTTGGAAGAGTTGCAACCTTTTGGTCAGGGCAACCCGGAACCGGCCTTTATCTTGCCATCAATGCAATTGGTCAAAGTGACAACAATCGGCCAGAGCGGACGGCGACACCTGAAATTTATTTTTACCGACCATAAAAAAGATCACCGTTTGCCGGGAATTGCTTTCAATTTCACCGGCACTTGTCCGCAGGCCGGTGAGAATCTTGACCTTGCCTTCACCCCCGAAGAGAATGTTTGGCAAGGGAAATCTGAAATTCGCATTAATCTAGTCGATTTTCGCCCCGTGCAGAGTAATGACTAACGATCGAAGAAAGGACTCTTGCTTGTAATTGAAAGAGGAATAGCATAAGCTATCTTGACGTCGGCCGGCAGCATGCCCAGTTCAAGAATCGCTTTGCCGCAAGAGAACATAATCCGGTTATCAATGTGGTGCAAAGCGGCAACTGACACAGCACTGCCTAAAGCAATACCAAGATCAATTACATTAAAGTTGCAACGCCCCTCACCTTCCCGGCTGCAAGCTTGGCAATCAGCATAACCGCAATCCCCACAGCGAGGTATTCCTAACGGTTTAAAACTTGTACCGATTACCAGAACCGCTGGTGCCTGATAGATATTGTTGGCGTCCCGCTGAAAGAAAGGGATATCTTCTTCTGCGGCAATCTTCTCCATTCTTTTAGCAACCCGATCCTTCTCGTCAGCTGTCAACAAGGCCGTAACAATCGTGTCCGCTCCCTTTCCTTTAGGAGCTGTACGGGCCGCAGCGGCCATCAGCCGGCCAACCTCCAGAACTGCTTCATTTTCCAGGTCTTTGTCGAATGTAATCATTTTTCATCCTCGTAACTAATTTAAAATTTTTGTAACTATTCAACTAACCCGTAAATTCTGGGGACACAATCCCGATTTCCTTCGGAGAATCAGGTTATGTCCCCAGGATTTACTGAAATCCATCAATATTCGGTGCTTTTCTACTTACGCTGAATAGTTACAAATTTTTTTTATCTGCTGCCAACAAAAAAATTGTGGCAAAGAGATACTAAACATGATAATCGTTAATAACTATTTTTGCAAGTGTCGGAATTTTGAAGGATAAGATAGAATATGTCACAATCGACTCTCTGGGCTCCCTGGCGCATTAACTACATTCTTGAAGACAAAACCGAAAAGAGCATGTCAGGCTGTCTTTTTTGCCGTCTCCACGAAGAAAATAATGATTGTGACAACCTCATATTGGAACGAACTAGGTATAGTTACGTACTTTTAAATCGTTATCCCTACAGTAGCGGGCACCTGTTGGTACTGCCATCAGCGCATGTTGCCGATCTGGATGAACTTGAGGCCGAGCCCTATATTGATTTAATGTTGCTCTTAAAAAAATCAATTAAGGCCTTACAGAAAGCGTTTCAACCGCCCGGTATCAATACCGGACTTAATATGGGAGCCGCCGCCGGAGCCGGGATTGCGGCCCATCTTCATTTCCATATTGTTCCCCGTTGGCCCGGAGATCATAATTTTATGCCGGTTATTGCTGATACTATGGTAATGCCGCAACAGCTTGAATCATCATATAAAATACTGAAGCCTTTTTTTTAGAGATTAACTTTTGATTTGTGGAGAGGATTGTTACAGATGCGTTACTTAAAAATTGCTGTAATCCTGGTTTTCCTGTTGTTGGTTCTGGTTTTTATCTTTCAAAATAACGCCGCTTTGTCGGTTGGTATTGATTTGAAATACGGATTTGGTGAATATGTTTTACAGAAATCACCTCCGCTCTATATTGTTATCTTCTGTGCGCTCTTTCTTGGAGCCTTCATGGTGGCAATGTTGGATATTGTAATCATTTTCAAAAACCGTCGCCAGCTCAAAAAACAGAAAAAAAGTATCAGTGAACTTGAGAGTGAACTGGCTAAATTCCGTAATCAGCCGCTGACCGAAAGCAGTGTTTCAGTTGAACCGTCAGTGGTTGACAGTTCCAGCAAAATCGCCTGATCTGGTCTTAAGATCCATTTCATTGACCTTTCTAATAAATTGAAGCCTGCATGCCTTTACTGAACTTGCTCTTTGCGGCCTTACTGTCTCTGCTGATCCTTCTTCTTCTGTTTCTGGGGAGAAAGAGAGCCACTGCGTTCTGTCGGCATTGTTTTGGAAAACAGAAGAGTGAAGATAGTTTCCAGATAATCGAGGAAAATCGACTATCCGGCGAAGAGTCGACACTTTTGCGAACTTATTTCAAGGGGCTCTCTTATGTTATTGCTAATGAAACTGATAAGGCGGTTGCCGAATTTGTCAAAGTAGCCCATATTGATACAACGACAGCCGAAATTTATCTGGCTTTAGGACAGCTGTTTCGCAACTCCGGTGAAATGGAACGAGCTATTCGAGTTCATCGGGACATTCTCTTACGCCCTAATCTCCCCGACGAGGTGCGCAGGCAAACCTTCTTTGAAATCGGTCTTGACTATAAACGGGCGGGTCTGCTTGATCGGGCCTGTCGGACTTTTGAGGAGATTCTGGTTCGAGACCCGAAAAATTCTGCCGCCTGCAAGGAGCTCTCTTCCCTCTATGAGAGCTTAAAAGAGTGGGAAAAAGCTCTCGCCCTATACAACTCATCACCATCCACACAGAATGAGATCAACATCATCGCCCATTTGACCACAGAGGTGGCTAAAGCGGCAGAGGCCTCAGGGGATCGCAAGAAAGCCCTGATTTTTTTTCAGCAGGCCTTAGAACTGGATGATAGCTGTATTGATGCTTGGCTCCATTATGGAGATTTTTTAAAGAGCGAGAAACAGATTCCGGAAGCCTTGGCCGCTTGGGAACAGGCCTTCATATTAAATCCTGAATTCGTTAACCTGATAACAAGTCGTTTCTCCGGGCTAGAGGAAGAGGAAAGAGATAAAGTCGAAGAAGAATTCTTCTCTCGATATCTTGAAGAGTACGGCGAAAAACGGAAGTTCAACCTTACCTATATCAATTGGCTGATTAAATCGGGACGATTGCTGGAGGCCGGAGCCCGGTTGAAACGGGTAATGACTGAGAAACGTGGAGACGCTGAAGTATTTTATCTAGTCAGTAATCTGTTACATGAAATACGGACTTCCGGTAATCTCGACCAAGAGCTTTATGATTCACTGGTGCGCAACTTTTTTTCCACACAACTTCGTTTCGAGAAAGCCTATCGTTGTCGAAAATGCGGTTATCAGCTTGATATTATGGTCTGGAAGTGCCCCCGTTGTGCCACCTGGGACACTATTGCGGTGCGTTAAATAATTTTACCACAAAATACTTTTTGGGTTCCGACTTGACCGGATCTGATTATTATGAGCTCTGAAGAAAAAGATAATTTACGCGGGTTTTATCGGTGCGACATTCAACTCCCCTTCTCATTTTCGATAATCAAAGGGAAAGAGATTGTCGGCCCCTACTCGGGAAAAACTCTTAATTTGGGGGGAGGAGGGATGTATTTCGCCACAACCTGCCCCCTACTCCAGCCCGGAACCTTACTTCTGGCCGAATTCATACCACCTGAAAAAAGGGAAAAACTTCCCGAAGGGATGTTGCCGGGAGACTTCATGGCTCGGGTGATTCGTGAAGAGATCGGATTGTGTGACTCTACGCTTGAAAGACGTTACCGTTTTGCTGTTGAATTCAAATTTCCTCACAAAGCCACTAAAAATGATATCGTTGCCTACCTGAACCGTTACGAATCCCATCGCAGAGTGTAATCCCTTAAACCTTTTTGACCTTACCTATGAAATCGGTTACTTTGGTGTACCCTTGTTCATCAAGATATTCTTCAATTCCGTCGACAATCTCACTGGCGGTTCTTGGATTGATGAAGTTGGCTGTACCTACTTCAATTGCGGTGGCTCCGGCGAGTAAGAACTCCAAGGCGTCACGGGCGTTTGAGATGCCGCCAATCCCGATGATCGGAATTGATACAGCCTGAGCTACCTGGTAAACCATACGCAGGGCTACAGGTTTGATGGCGGGACCGGAAAGACCACCAGTAACATTTCCCAGAACAGGGCATTTTCGGTCGAGATCGATGGCCATGCCAATCAACGTATTGATTAAAGAAAGGGAATCACTGCCGGCCTCCTCCACCGCTTTGGCGACCATGACAATATCGCTGACATTGGGGGAGAGTTTAGTGATTAAGGGCAGCGAGGTTTTTTTGCGAACTGCAGCTACCAGTTTAGCGGCAGCTTGAGGATCGATTCCAAACTGAATCCCCCCGGCCTTAACATTGGGACATGAGATGTTGATTTCAAGGGCGGCAATTCCGCTAACCCCATCCAATTTAGCGGCCAGGTTTGCGTAGTCATCTTGATTATTACCGAAGATATTGACGATTACAGTAGCGTTCAATTTTTGTAAAATCGGCAGCTCATCGGTTAGAAAACGTTCTATGCCAATATTTTCCAGGCCGATAGCATTGAGCATGCCGCAGGCGGTTTCGGTAATTCTGACTCCCGAGTTACCGATTTTGGGTTGCCAGGACAAGCCTTTGGTTATGATTGCCCCAAGTTTAGATATGTCAAAATAGGGGGCATATTCACGGCCATAGCCAAAGGTTCCAGAAGCTGTCAGTACCGGGTTTTTTAAAATCACTCCGGGGGCAATTTCGACTTTAAGATCTACCATTAGAAAATCACCTGTCGAGCCGGAAAAACCGGCCCCTGAGTACACACTTTTGCCGTTTTCACGTTATTTTCATCATCATTGTTAATCATCGTTTGCACACATCCAAGACAGACGCCAAAGCCGCAAGCCATACGGTTTTCCAGACTTAAATAGCCATCGCAGTCATTTTCCAGCAAAACCTTCTGCACACTTTTCAGCATAGGTTCGGGCCCGCATGCGAAAACCTGGCTCTGGGGATGATTCTGCAGCTCATGGCTTAGGAGTTGGGTTACTAAACCCTGACGGCCGCAACTACCGTCATCGGTAATTGTCTGGAGTTGCAACCCAAAAGCATCGGCGGCTGTCAGTTCGTTGAGCAGAACCAGTTCTGAATAGTTTGCAGCCCCATAAAGTAAAAAGGTTCTGATTAAAGATTGCTTACGATCAAGGGCGGAAAAGAG
>JAYEGS010000236.1:0-2410 GCA_034659215.1 Pseudomonadota bacterium
ACCGATCAACAAGGAAATTGCCTCAGGCGCCAGCCAGACCGAAGGTTGCCAGGAAGGCTCCCGCCCTCTCTGCTCCGGCGTCACAAAAGGCCGGGAAAACGAAAAACCCCTCAGCGGAAGAGATCATTCCATTCGATGACGACGACGATTTTGAAGATTTTTAGTAATTTATGGTCGAGAAGCTGTCGTAAAAAAAACAAGAAAAATTTCCAACTATCTCGATGCGGGGACAGACCGCCAGGCAGGGCTTTAGCCCTAGCCGGGCTGAGCTCTGTCCCCCTCGAAGTGGGCGAAGCAATATTCACACTAACCTCTGCCGTTTTATCGCTTTTAAATTGGGGACAGCCACCGATTAATCTACTTAACTGAAACTTTCATAAATAAGTTAGCCATAAAGTTTTTTAGCTCCCAGGTAGCGTTCCCCTTCACTGTAGATGCAACCGCAATATTGTTGGCGATACATCTCTTTCTTTTTTGATAGATCAATTCCTTCGCGCCATCCTTCCCGAAAATCTTCGTAATGGAACTTAACCCCGTAGCGGCGACCGAGTTCCCGGCCAAGTTCGCAAATTTTTTCATGTTGTTGGAATTTACTGTAGAGCAGGGTTGTGGTGAAAGCTTCAAATTTACCTTTATGGGCGATCTTGGCCGCTTTCTCAAGACGGTCGTGGTAGCAGAAGAGACAGCGTTGTTCCTCACGAAAGACCGCGTTTTTTAAAAAATTGACGAGCTCGTAGCGTTCATCAACAATCAGCGGCAACTCCTCTTCCCGAGCCCATTCAGCCAGGGTGTCGTGCCGTTTTTGCCACTCCGTGTAAGGGTGGATATGATTGTAGTAAAAGGCCCGTAACTGGTGGCCTTGGTCGCGCATTCGTATGACCGGATAGATGGCGCAGGGGCCGCAACAGCAGTGCAGAAGAATCTTCATGGCAATATCTAAATTTTCAGGTTGACAGATGGGAGCTTTTCCATTATTTAGTGACGCCTTCGTAGCATGGTGGGTATAGCTCAGTTGGTTAGAGCGCAGGATTGTGGCTCCTGAGGCCGAGGGTTCAAATCCCTTTACCCACCCCATTACCAATAAAACCCGAAGTAGAACCGCACAAAGTGGTGGTTCTGCTTCGGGTTTTTGTTTTTCAGGGGGGTTGTAAGTCTCAACTCACTACATGGGGACGAAGTTGTTGGCTTGCCAGTAGTCCTCTTTGAGGCTGTCGAGCTCCTGGGCAAAACCGTCGTAGTGACCCTGTTCCCATTTGACAAGGTGGTTAAAAAAAGCCTTCACTTCAGGATTATCGGACTCTGTCGCGCATTGACGGTAGAAATTGACGGCGTTGAGTTCCAGTTGCATGCCGACGCTTAAGGCACTGATTTCAAAGTGACTCTGTTTGATACGGGCTTTCAGCTGGGGGCTGAAGATCGGGCCGCTGACTTCGGCGTTGGGATCAACTTCGAGGGGTACGGAAAAGTTGAAATTGCCGGTTTCCAGAACGCTGCCGAACTGTTTTTTCAAGTAGTTAAAATGGAGTAGCTCCTCTTCCGCAAGTCGTTTGAAGGTTGCTTTACCCTGAGGATCTTCAGTGGTTGCAGCGGCATTGTTGTAGAAATGGTGCCCGGTCATCTCGGCTTCCATAGCGGTTTTTAACGCGGTCAAAACTTTTTCATTGGCAGTAGTCATAATCAAACTCCTTTGTACTTTTGGGGGGCCTCGATTATTACGCTTCTCTTTTCGTTTGGCAAGAGACTAATTAATATTTTTTTTATCTTGATTTAAATCTTTTGTCAACCATTTTTATCAAGTTTGTGACTCACATGTAAAAATATTGTTTTGCCCAAGCAGCATAAGCGGGTCAATGCTTCTCTTTAGAGACCTCATCTGGGCAATACTATTTTCCCCATACATAATTTCAAGATAGCGGTGTTTGGTCTTGCCGATGCCGTGCTCGGCGGCTACGCTGCCGCCCATTTTCGTGACCGCCCAAGCGAGTTCTTCGTAGGCTTCTAAAGCTCTGTCATATTCGCTATCGTTGCCGGGAATCAGGTTGACATGGAGTTGGCATTTTGAGATGTGTCCCCAGATAGCGTGGGGCACCCGGTGTTCTTTGGGGATTGCTTCACAGGTACGAACAAATTTTTCAAGCTCTCTGGCTGGCGCAATCAAGTCGGTTCCCATCTTTTCATAGCGCAGTTTTTGGTTGACGCTCTCTGGAATAGCGTGGCGGAAATCGAGAATGCGCTGCATATGTTTTAGGTCTCCGGGGAAAGAGATCCATGAAGAGTTGTGGTCTTCAGCTTTATCTCCGAGCAGGGTGAAAAGTTCCCGGCAGGCCGGATGACGGTCAAAATTATCAATATCGGTTTCTGCTGACAGTTCTTGTTCAATCAGGATAGCTGCGGCGGTCTGGCTCGGAAT
>JAYEGS010000237.1:0-2395 GCA_034659215.1 Pseudomonadota bacterium
CAGAAGGTCTTTTGTTCAGTGAATTTCTACTGGGTAGTCAGCCGGAAAAGCATAATTTCCCCCGCCGCAACCGGATCATCAGCGGTTTGGCCGAAGGGGTTGTGGTGGTGGAAGCGACCTTGCAGAGTGGTTCCCTGATAACTGCCCGTTGTGCCCTGGAGCAGGGGCGTGAGGTTTTTGCCGTTCCCGGCTTGCCCGGTAGTCCGGCCAGCCAGGGCAGTAACTGGCTGATCAAGGAGGGTGCCCAGCTGGTGGAAAGTATCGATGATATATTCTCTGCTTTGCCCCGTCTGCTGCCGGCAGCTTCCGGGGGGAAGAAACAGAAAAGCGATGTCCAGCTGCTGAATCCGGTTTCTCAGGAACAGGAAGAATTGATTGCCAAGCTGGACTCCACAGAGTATTCTCTCGATCAGTTGATGGAGATTTCGGGTTGGTCCCATGACCGCGTAAGCTCTCTATTGCTGGAAATGGAAATTGCCGGGATGATCTGGCGGACCACAAATGGTAAATTTCAGTTGAATCCAAAGCTTGTCTGAAGTATTTTTCTGAAAATTCAGCAAGCCTCCACTACTGAGCGGAAGTTAACCCATAGAGGAAAAATAAATGAAAGCGGATGAAATTAGAAAAATGACTAAAAATCAGCGCCTTTCAATCTATGGAAGAGATATGGTCTTCCCTGGTTGAAGAATGCCGGGTTCCTGACTCACCGTTGTGGCACCGGGATATACTGGAATCCCGGCGGAAAAGGATTGATTCAGGAGAAGCAAAATTTCTTTCCATTGAAGAGGTCAAAAGGTAATTTGATATGACTGTCATGTTAGAAAAAGCATTTAGTGAGGCCTCAAGACTTCCAGAAATTGAACAAAATGTTTTAGCTCGGTGGATGCTCGACGAAATTGATTCGGATAAGGCATGGAATAAGCTGTTTGCAGAATCAGAAGATACATTGGCTAAATTGGCAGCTGAGGCTTTGAAAGAAGAAAACAAAGAAATCACCAGCGAATTGCATGCTGATAAACGGTGAAATCTAAAGCTACAACTAAATTTTGGAAATGTTACCACGCATTGCCTGCAGAGTTACAAAAAAAGGCAGTGGAAATGTACCGGCAGTTTCAGAATGATCCTTGCGATCGGCATATTAGAGGATGTGAAAATTATTTGGTTTTGGATTGGTTCTCACTCTGACTACGATTGTCTTCTCAGGCAATTGTAAGAGTGTTTAACAATTGGGGCCACTTGACCGGTAATGGCACCCGGTTTAAGGAGGGATTTGAATGTTTGAGCGGGTTATAGCGATTATCAGTATCATATCGCAGTATCTTATTGAAGATATAGATATTTTTGATCAGGAAATAGAAATTGTCGAGGATCTCATGTCACTGGGGTTTGAAACCGGTGAGATTGAAGCTGCCTTTAACTGGATAGCTAATCTTTCTCAGGGAACCAAACGGGGAGACGAAGCCCTGGACGCCGAAGAACTGGGCCGGTATGTGAGAATCTTTACCGCCGAGGAAAAACGTTTGTTGACCAACCCTGCTCGTGGTTACCTGATGAAGCTGCATAACCTTGATCTGGTTAATGCTCCTTTGCTGGAAGAAATTATCGACCAGGCAATATTGCTGGATACCCCGGCAGTGGGAGTGGAGGAAATCAAGATGATTTCCACCATGGTGGTTATGTTCAGCCAAAGCGGCGCTGATGCCAAAACCCGTTTTTTACGTTTTGTCGAAGCAGATGCTGAAGTGATGTATCATTAAAAAAGTCCTGAGATCAGGAGGAGTTCATTTATAGCACTGTTTCTTGAAGTTTGAGTTTGCTGAAAAGAGTAGGGGGTGCGGGTTACGCGCCTCTTTGTTTTTTAATTATGGTCTCAACTTTCTGAGTTGCTCTAAAAATAGCTGAAAATGAATCTCCATGGATGTTCCGGCATGGCTCTCGCTCATTCTCGCCGGCCGTCCATGGCCGGCTTGTGGGGACACCGCTAAAGCAATGTCCCCGCGTCCGCCGCGAATCACAATGTGGGACAGTTTTAAAAACTGTCCCGACCCAGGCGGCCAATACCGCTATGAGCCAAGCCCGAACATCCGACAATATGTCCCTGGCGATGCAAGTCAGAAAGTTTAGTTACGGTGAAACGATGCCGATTTGTTTACCGGTTACCGGAAAATCAGAAAAAAACTGCATGAATGGAAGTGAAATCATATGGGAAAATCGCTGTTGATTGTTGAGTCTCCGGCAAAAGCCAGGACTATTAAAAAATATTTGGGCAAGGGTTTTGATGTTAAAGCTTCCGTCGGCCATGTAAAAGATCTGCCCAAGAAGGAGCTGGGTATTGATATCTCCGCCGAGGGTGATTTTGCCCCCAATTATGTGACTATTCGCGGCAAGGGCAAGG
>JAYEGS010000238.1:0-22662 GCA_034659215.1 Pseudomonadota bacterium
CTATTTCGACCTGGTTATCGGCCAGCGGGGTCAGAGTTGCCGGGGCCGGCTGATGGCGATAGCGAATTTGACACTTTATTTTAAGCGGTTGCGATGGAGGAACAACCAGCCAGTTGATTTTGTTCACCTGCAACCTGGTGCCATAGACCTCTTCCCGCTCGCCCACCAGTAAACGGTTATTTTGATAATCAATCTTGATCACATAGAGGGGTTCAGGATGCGCAATTCCCATCCCCCGCCGCTGACCTACAGTATAATTTTGCAGTCCGCGGTGCTCCCCCAATACGGCCCCCTGACTATTGACAATTTCACCTCGGCCGCCAACAACCCCTTGGCGAACGAGAAACTCCTGGTATTTTTCACCGTTGAGAAAACAGAGTTCCTGGCTCTCGCGGTAATTATCGAGTTCATAGCCCACCTCAGCCGCCAGCCTCAGGGCTTCAGGTTTATCGATCTCTCCCAACGGAAAAACAGTACGGCGCAAGACTGTTTCCGGCACTGACAAAAGAAAATAGCTCTGCTCTTTACGCTGGTCAAAAGCTCTATGATAAGTAACTTCGGGTTTAACTGAAGTGTCGCTTGAAACATCTCTTGAAGCTTCAATAATCTGCCGAAAATAGTGGCCGGTAGCCAGTTTTTCAATCTGCAAACGGTCGGCCACCGCCGCCAGCCGGGCAAATTTAACTAAAGCATTGCAACGAATACAGGGATTCGGGGTTTGGGCATGACTATAGGCAAAAGCCAAGTCGTCAATCACCTCTTTTGTAAAAATGTCGGCCGCCGGTTCAACTATCAGTTCAAGTCCCAGCCGGGCGGCCATTTTCCCGGCGCGCTCCAGTAGAAAAGGGGTATCCGCGCCACCCAGATCAAGGACTACCGGAACCACCTCAAACCCACTGCGTTCAAGTAAAACCGCGGCTGCCACACTATCAACACCACCACTGAAACCTAAGACCACTCTTTTTAATTTGGACATTTACTTTAGAACCTTAAATTATATAGCTTAAAACTAAGTTCTCTATATACAGCAAAACCGACTAAACTGCGACATTAAACTGGACGCAAGCGTTGAGTTTGTGCTATGCAATTTTCATCAACTTCAAGTATAATGAATAAATCGGGGCAAAATTATGTTGCTGGGAATAGATGTTGGTGGAACCCATACGGATGCGGTTATTATTGATCGTGGAGAGGTAACGGCTACGGCCAAGGTTGAAACTGACCAGAGCAACCTGATCACATCGATTGATGCGGTTTTAGAGAAAATTTTAAGTGCAAAACCCGACCAACCCATCAGCAAGATCAATCTAAGCACGACCTTGACTACCAATTCAATCGTCGAAAAAAAACTTGAGGAGGTTGGAGTTCTCGCGGCTTCCGGGCCGGGACTGGCACCAAGCTCCTTTAGCAGCGATCTGGGTGAACATTTCCATCTGATTGAAGGGTCGATCGACCATCGCGGCACTCTGCAACAGCCCTTAAATGAAGCTTGCGCGCTGGATGCGGCCGCTGACTGCAAGCGCAACAACCTGAAAGTTTTTGCCGTTGTCAGCAAATTCTCGCCCCGCAACCCCGAGATTGAACAGACCCTGGCCGAATTTGTCTCAGCCCAATCCGACTTTACGACTATCGGTCATCGCATCTCCGGCCGACTCAATTTCCCTAGACGTCTGGCCACCGCTTACTACAATGCGGCTGTCTGGCGCCGTTACAACCTTTTTGCCGACGCGATCACGCAAAGTATCAAAAAACATAAGCTTAACGCCCCCCTTAACATCCTTAAAGCCGACGGCGGTACGATTGACTTTGAAAATTCCCGTAAAAACCCGATCCAGACAATTCTTTCCGGCCCGGCAGCCAGCGTTATGGGAATTATCGCCTTAAGTTCGATTACTGAAGATGCCATAATTCTCGATATCGGCGGCACCACCACCGACATCGCCATCTTCGCTGATGGTGCCCCTTTACTTGAAAAAGAGGGGGTTAGTTTCGGTGGCCGGGCAACCTCGGTACGGGCCATCGACACGCATTCGATCGGGATTGGCGGAGACTCGACCATCACGATCAGCCCCGAGGGCAAACTAATGGTCGGCCCTCAGCGGCAAGGCGCACCCCTGGCTCTTGACGGCCATAAGCCAACCCTGATTGATGCCTGCAATGTTAAAGGATTATGCCGTCTCGGCAATTACGACAACTCTTTTGCCGGACTCAAAGAACTAGCCGAAAAAAACCATCTGACCGTCGTCGAATTGGCTGATAAAGCTCTTGATTTAGCCCTGACAACGATTCGGGACGAGGCCGACAAGTTGTTGGAAACGATCAATCAAAGGCCGGTCTATACGGTCGAAGAAGTTGTTCATGGTGAAAAAATTAACCCGCAAAAACTCTATGTCATGGGTGGTCCGGCCGCAATTTTAGCCCCGCTTCTGGGCAAAATCTTTGACCTTGAAACTGAAGTCCCGGACAATTATGCGGTTGCCAATGCCATCGGCGCGGCCCTGACTAAAATGACCATGGAGGTTGAGCTTTTCGCTGATACGGGCAAAAAAACCATGCTTATCCCTAACCTCGATATCAGACGAAAAGTAAGCAGCTCCTATTCGTTAAACGACGCCCGACAAGATGGGGTCGGCGCACTGGCAAAACATCTTAGAGAAAATGGTCATCCTGAAATCGCCGACCAGGACATTTCCGTGGTCGAGGCCGAAGCCTTTAACATGGTCGACGATTATGCCGTCGGCAGCAAAACCATCCGCGTAAGCTGCCAGATACGTCCCGGTCTTGAAGAGGAGATTAAGCTAAGATGAAAAACACCAGAAATTTAGGCGTTATCTTTTTTCCGGCTTACGACTGGGCCATCAGCCCAACCCATCCGGAGCGTGAAGAACGCCTCCTCTACACCCAGGATCAACTCCGCGAAGAAGGGGTTTTCGATCTCCCCAATATTACCGAATATAAGCCCGAGATTGCAACTTATGCCGATATTGAACGAACCCATTTCTGCTTTCCCGGCCCGCAAGAGGTGAGCACTGAATCCCATCTGGTGGCAGCCGGCGGAGCCATTAAGGCGGCCCGCCTGGTGATGGAAAAGCATGTTGACAGAGCCTTTGCCCTGGTTCGACCTCCCGGACACCACGCCATGAAAGTGGTTCACGGTAACCGGGGCTTTTGCAACATCAACAACGAAGCCGTTCTCATAGAATTTATCCGGGAGCACTACGGCAACAAGAAAATTGCCATTGTCGACACCGACTGCCATCACGGCGACGGCACCCAGGATATCTATTGGCACGACCCTAATATTCTATTTATCTCCCTGCATCAAGATGGCCGCACCCTCTATCCAGGTACTGGTTTCAGTGATGAGCTCGGCGGGCCCACGGCCCGGGGACGAACGATCAACATCCCCTTGCCGCCCAACACCTCCGATGAGGGTTTTCTTTATGTCATCGACAATCTGGTACAACCGATTCTCGATGATTTTAAACCCGACCTGATCATCAACTCCGCCGGCCAGGACAATCATTACGGTGACCCGATCACCAACATGAACTTCTCGGCTCAAGGCTATGCCCGGCTTAATGAAAAACTTAATCCGGATATTGCCGTTCTCGAAGGGGGGTACTCGATCCAGGGGGCTCTGCCCTATGTCAACTTAGGTATTGTTCTGGCGATGGCCGGTCTCGATTACAGCGAAGTTCGCGAACCCGACTATAATCCTGAGAGCTTGCGCCAAAGTCGTGAAATCACTAACTATATTGACAAACTCTGCGGCCTGACCCTGAAAAACTATTTCCAGCCGCCGCCCTTAAAAGTCAAGCCCAATCAATACGATGTCCGCTCCAAATCAGTCTACTACGATACCGACGGCATCAACGACCAACAAATTGAGCAGATCATGGTCTGTACAAACTGCTCCGGAGTGCGCCATCTAACCTCAAAAACCCAGCGCAACTCATCCTGCATGGGTATTGAAATTCCGATTGACGCCTGCAAACGCTGCCGCGATGAAGGTTATCGCCTCCTTGAAGAAGGGCGGCAAAATTTCAAGGGCCAGACGCTGAAGTTTATTAACCGTCTGGAACAGGAGTATCTGACTGTAAACGAAATTGAACTCACTCCAATGGGCCGTTATTACTTCTAGGACAGGGAAAATATGAAAATTCTGATTGCTGAAGATGAACGGGTATCGAGACGTCTTTTAGAGAGTCGCCTGAAAAAATGGGGCTATGAAGTAACCGCCGCTGAAGATGGTGAAGAGGCCTGGGAACTTTTCCAAAAGGAGTATTTCCCGATGGTCATCAGCGACTGGATGATGCCCAAAATGGATGGTCTCGAACTGTTACGACGCATCCGCTCAAGCGAACGACCCGGTTATGTCTATACTATTTTACTAACAGCCCGCACCGAGAAAGAGGATCTTCTGGCCGGTATGGATTCGGGGGCTGATGATTTCATCGCTAAACCTTTTGACAAAGATGAGCTTCTGGCTCGACTTAAAGTCGGCCTCCGCATAACCGATCTTGAACGAAATCTGGCCCAACGCAACCAGGAGCTGGAAAAAATCAACGATCGCATGCGTCGTGACCTGCAGGCGGCGGCTAAAATTCAACAATCCCTGTTGCCGACCCAACTACCGGTTTGCGAAAAGGTCAACTTTGCCTGGAAATATGTCCCCTGCGACGAGCTCGCCGGTGACACCTTAAACCTTTTTTACCTCGATGAGAATCATATCGGCCTCTACCTGCTCGATGTCAGCGGCCATGGCGTACCCGCAGCCCTGCTCTCAGTTAATCTTTCCCGCATTCTTAATCCGAACCCGGGACAATCAGACCTCCTTAAAGAGCAAATCCCGGGTTCCCACGGCTACCATCTGGTAGCGCCCGAAGAGGTTGCCGACCGCCTCAATCAACGCTTCCCGCTTGACAGCACGACAGAGCAATATTTCACCATCCAATATGGCCAGCTAAACATTAAATCGGGATCCCTAACTTTCATCTCGGCCGGTCATCCGCCGATGATTCACCTTAAGGCCGACGGCAGCAGTCAATCCATCCAGGTTCGCAGTATGCCGATCGGTTTCATGGTTGGTGTCGGTAAAGTTTATAAGGAACAGAAGCTTGAATTGAAAGATGGTGACCGCCTCTACTTCTACTCGGACGGCATTATTGAAGCCATGAATCCGGAAAAAGAGCAGTTTGGAGTCGAACGTCTTCTCGCAAGTTTCAATAATTCAAGAACTTTATCTCTTAATGACAGCCTTGATCAACTTACAGATGAGCTTGATCAATGGACAGCGGGACAAGGATGTGGCGATGATGTCTCCCTACTCGCCTTAGAGATCAAACCTTGATGGCGTCGCAAAAAGTCCGATATTCTGCGGCGTAGCGATTTATCAGACACTCGACATACTATTTGTATGGTCTCGCGCCTGATAAATCACTACTCCTGGTATATCGAAATTTTTGCTTAGCCATCACGTGTGAAGTTACTAAGTTCTTGACAAGCGGTAGGCAATCATAATAATCTGAGAAATACTTTTAAATTTGAATTACTCTTATAAATTTCGTGAAGGAGAAAACTATGGTTCGTACTGAAATCACCCTTTTTCTGAAAAACATTCCCGGCGAGTTGGCTAAACTCACATCGCTATTATCTGAAAACAAAATCAATGTCGATGCCATCACTATCCAGGATGCAACCAGCTATGTCGAAGAACTTTTCAAAGCCCGGGGCAAAGCTTTAAAACGCCACGCCACGGCCGCCAGTTACGGTATGATTCAGGAAGACTCCAAACAGTTCGCTCTGGTTCGTCTTTTGACAAATGATACCGATAAAACCATTGATTTACTCTCTCAGGCCGACTATCTCTACGAGATCACACCGGTCATGGCGATTGAGCTTGATAATCAGCCTGGCACCTTAGCCGCAACCGCCCAAAAAATAGGTGACGCCGGCATCAACATCAGTTATGTCTATGGCTCAGTTTCGCCGACCGATAGTAAAACCCTCTTTATCTTCTGCCCCGAAGACATCGATCTTGCATCCCGAATTTTTCAGAAGAAAGAATGATAACGTCGTAAAAAAGGGTAGCGAAGTTGAACTCCGCTACCCTTTTCATCCAATACTAAAGCTAAACCGCGACCCGATCAGAAAGTAATCCCCGACATATCCTCCACGATCTGGGTATCATCAAACTGCTGACGTAACTCATCCCGGGCCAGCCATTGACCGGATGCAACGGCAACTGTTTCAAGCGAGCCATCGGCCTTTTTTTGATAAAGTGCACCTTTTGGATGGTAAAATTTCCGGCTCCCGCGCCCCCGTACGACAGGCGTCGGTGCCATCCCGAAGAGCTCCTCACCGATAGCCGGCAGACGATTGATATGAAGTTTGAAACGCACCGTATAACCATACAGATCATCAGCCAACACTCCACTCCAACCACAAAGCTCATCCAAAAGGGCAGCCAACACTCCCGGATGGAGCGTGCCGGGAGCCTGCTGAAATGATGATGCCAACTGCAACCCCTCAGGCCCACCACCAAAACGTACAATAATTGCAGCTTCATCAATTGCAGGCGATTCATTCCCGGCCGAGCCAAATTTAAAGAAACGCCGCTGCAAACCAGGTTTTTGCCGTTTTCGACCGCAAACAAAACAGTTATCGTAAATTGCCAGAGGCTGGTGCTGCGCACTCATTTTTTGGAGCAGCTCCGGCTCTAACAGGGGAAAATCCACCTCGGCAACTTCTGCGGCTAGGCGAGCCTCACCCTGGAGATAGATTTTTTCACTGCCCAAGCGATGCATCGACAAAAGCAAACTGTTTTCATCATCATTGACAACCGCCTTCAAAGAGATCTCATCACCAATACGCACGGCATCGGCAAAACGCCAGTCAATCTCCAGAGGATAAATCAGGTTCTCTCCTTTATTTTGCAGCCAACAATGATCTGCCAGATCAAGCAGGGCAGTCATCGCCACGCCGCCATGCGGAATGCCCATCCACCCTTCATGATCCAGGCTGAAAACCATTTTCGTCTCAACTCCTAGATCGCAACTATTAATTGAAGAAAAACAAAAATTGTTATGACAAACGAAACATTCCTCATGTCCAGCAACGTGCATAACTATCTCCTTTTTTATCAAGCTATCATTAGCGCAAGCTAAAGAAACTCTTGACAGCCCATCTTTTTTAACATACAAATACAAATAACCTAAACTCGATAACTTTAGTACATAAAAAAAACTCCATGGAGGCAGATATGTTTTTTCAGCAATTTAAAGTCGAAGGTCTCGGCTGTCTATCATATATGATTGGCTGCCCGCAAGATGGTCGCGCTATTATTGTCGACCCCAAACGAGATATTAACGACTATTTGAAGGCAGCCCAGATCAACAAGTTGAAAATCACCGGGATTATTGAAACCCACGTCCATGCCGACCACATTTCAGGGGCCGCCGAGCTCAAACACCAAACCGGAGCTCCAATCCATATCGGAGCCGGTTCACCGGTTGGTTATGATCACCTGCCCCTACATGACGGTGATGAAATTGTCATCGGTAATGCTAAAATCAGGGTAATTGCAACTCCGGGCCATACCCCCAACTCAATCTCTTTAGCACTCACCGACCTGGTTCGCGGCGACCTTGTCGAAATGCTGTTAACCGGAGACCTGCTCTTTGTCGGCAGCATCGGTCGTCCCGACTTGGCCGGCGGTGAACTTATAGAAGAACAGATTAGAAACGCTTATCACAGCCTGCGCGTAAAACTCGATGAATTTCCTGACTATGTAGAAGTTTATCCCGCCCATGGAGCAGGCTCTCTCTGCGGTGCCGGAATCAGTGCCAAACCTTCATCGACCTTAGGCTTTGAACGACTGACTAACCCCTTTATGCAACTCGATTTTGAAGATTTCAAAATCCAACTGAGCCAAAATACGCCACATCGACCAGTTAACTTCACCCATATTATAAATACCAACCTGCAAGGATCGAAACTTACTGAAAAGTTACCGGTAATTAGCGAGTACAAACCCTTAACCTGTAAAAGATTCCTTGAAAGTGATCCGAACAAGCTGCTCATCGATTTAAGGGAGGCAACCGCCTTTGGCGGTGCCCATATCCCCGGCAGTTTCAATATCGGCATGGCCGCCAACTCCGCGACCTGGATCGGGAATGTAGTTAAACCGGAGAGCGAAATCCTGCTCCTGGCCAATAATCATCAGGAGATTGAAGTTGCAACAACCATGTTCCGCAGGGTCGGCTACGACAATATCAGAGGTTACATCATCGGCTTAAGCAGCTGGATTTTAGCGGCTGAAGAGACCGGTTTTCTACCCCAGATCACCGTCCACTCCCTGCACCATGTGCTCGGAAAATATAGCAATCATATGGTCTTAGATGTCCGCAATGAGCAAGAGTGGCAAACCGGTCACATCGAAAAAGCTGAGCATCTAGCTCTGCCGGAACTTATCAATCGAGGTTTTAACCACAATCTGGATCAACATATCAGTGTCATCTGCATGTCCGGTTACCGTTCCAACATCGCCGCCTCAATTCTTAAACAGCAAGGCTATAAAAATGTCTACAGTGTTATTGGCGGCATGAGTACTTGGAAAGCCGCCGGCTACCAAATCACTTAGAGCCCGACCAAAGCGGCAAATGTTCCTGATTAATCGCGGCCAAAGTCGGCAGAGAGGTGTCCTTTTCCGAAAGGACAACCTCCTGACCAGGCCACTTTATACCAATTCCCGGATCGTTCCAAAGCAGCCCGTACTCATCTCCATGAGAGTAAAGGTCGGTGCATTTATAGTAGACTTCAGCGGTTTCACTCAATACCATAAAGCCATGGGCCAGACCCGGTGGCACAAAAAGCTGGTGTCGATTGCTTTCTGACAGGTTATATCCAAGCCAACGACCGAAAGTCGGCGAACCGCGCCGGATATCGACGGCCACGTCAAAAATCTCACCCTTTAAAACAAAAACCAGTTTCCCCTGCGGCTGTTTGAGCTGATAGTGAAGGCCGCGCACCGTACCCCGTCCCGAATATGACATATTATCCTGAACGAAGTTGTAAGGCACCCCCCCCTCACTATATTTAACATGATTGAAGGTCTCCATAAAAAAACCCCGATTATCACGAAAAATATCAGGTTTTATCAAACTGACACCATCGATGTCGGTACCTATAAAATCCATCAAGCAATCTCCTTGTAAAAGGGAAAAAATATATACGAAAGGATACCACCATAAAAGAGTAAAGAGAAGAAAAAAAGAGATGAAAACGATATTTCAACTAAAAAGATGAAACCTTGTCGCAGAAGACTCCACAATAAAGTGTTGTTTTTACACACCCTTCATGATATACAAAATCGGTGTACTCAGACAACGACCGTTTGTTTAAGGAAACCCGTAAAGGAGAACCTATGAACATCACACTGAGCTACGGCCCTGAAGGTTTACCCCTTGAAATAACTGAAAGCCCGGGATTTCAGGGCGTTTTACGACCTCGTGAAGCGCCAGCCGCCGAAAACCCGGAAGCAGCTGTTTTACAAGCCCTGCGCAAACCGATTGCGGCAAAACCATTGGCTGATCTCGCTAAAGGTCGACAATGCGCCTGCGTGGTTATCAGTGATATAACCCGCCCGGTGCCTAACCAGACCATCCTCCCTCCCCTGCTCGCCGAAATCGAGAACGCCGGCATAAAAAGGGAAGAGATTACTATCCTGATTGCCACCGGTATCCATCGTCCCAATGAGGGCGATGAGCTGATCGCTTTGGTCGGGGCCGAGATTGCCGAAAACTATCGTATCATCAATCACTTCTCCAAAGAGGCGGACGATATGGTTTTAGTCGGTGAAATTAACGACGGCGTCCCGGCCCTGATCAACCGTCACTACGTTGCCGCCGATCTTAAGATTTTGACCGGTTTTATCGAACCCCATATGTGGGCCGGTTTTTCCGGCGGCCGCAAATCGATTCTGCCCGGTATCTCTTCACTGGAAACCCTTGAGTATATGCATGGCCCGGAGATGATTGCCCATCCAATGACCGTTTACGGGGCTCTTGCAGGAAATCCTTTTCATGAAGCGGGTCTGAGTATCATGAAGAAGGCCGGGGCCGATTTTATGGTTAACGTCACCCTTGACACCAGCAAAAAAATCACTCAGGTTTTTGCCGGCGACCCGGTCAAAGCTCACCTTGAGGGATGTCATTTTCTCGCCCCTTTTTGTACCATGAAACTTGAAGAACCGCTCGACTTTATAGTTACAACCAACTCCGGTGCACCCTTAGACTGCAACCTCTACCAATCCGTTAAAGGCATCACCGGAGCCGCACCGGTGGTCAAAGCGGGCGGCGAGATTCTGATTGCCAGCGCCTGCAGCGAGGGTGCCGGCAGTCCCGAATACATTGAAATTTTGCAGATGATTGACACTCCGCAAAACTTTATCAAACGCCTTTTAGCGAGAGAGTTCTTTATCCCCGACCAGTGGTGCGCGCAAGAGACCTACCAGGTTATGATTGATCATCCGGTCTGGCTCTACAGCGACGGCTTGAGCCCGGTCGAGATTGAAAGTTACCATATGAAACCGGTTAGTTCCCTGGAAAAAGCGATAGCTGAATTACTCGATCGACATGGCCAAAAAGCCCGCTGGGCCGTAGTACCCGACGGACCTTTGTTGATCCTGCAATTAAAATGAAACGTAACTGTTCAGCGTAATAACCTTAAAGCCACTACAAATGGTGTGAACATTGGCTTCGCCCGGCTTCGATGGGGACACAGCTCAGACCGGCAAGCGGCTTTGCCGCCGCCTGGAGCAATGTCCCCGCATCGAGATAGTTTGAGGACTACATTATGCTGAATAGTTACAATGAAACAAACAAATCAAAGAGGTTTTAAGCATGAGTACTAACACCATACCGTTAACTAAAGTTCTGAGTGATCTTGAATATCAAGAAATTGATGATTTCTGCAACGCCCATCAAGGGATTGAAAGTCTTCTTGAAATCGCTGAATTCCTGCAGGAAAAATTCTCTTTGACGCTGGTTCTGGATCAAGAGATCGTCGCCGGATTCGCATCAGACAGCTCCAACCTCCCGGCCCGGGCCGAAGCTCTCTGTCGGCCGAATAGCGAGCGCCAGGCAGCCATCATCTTAAGAGCCGGACGGGCGGCAAAGATTCCGATGACACTCTCCGGCGGCCGCTCCAACCTGACCGGCAGCGCAACCGCAGAAAGTGGAATTGTCATTTCGACAGCCAAGCTGGATGAAACAGAAATTGTTGTTGACCGAGAAAAACTCCAGGTAACCAGTCCGGTCAATATTATCCTTGAAGAGTTGCGTGAAAAGATTCTTGAAGATACAGGGAAAGCCCTTTACTACCCGGTTGACCCCACCAGCCGGGGCGATGCCTGGGTTGGTGGCACCATCGCCTGTAACGCTTCCGGCTTTACCCCCGGCGAGATCGGGGCGACCAGAGACTGGGTTGTGGGTCTCGACATCATCCTGCCTGATGGTCTGAAAATCCAAGCCGTACGCGGTCAATATATCTCTGAAAACGGAGAGTTCATTCTGGAAGATAAAAAGCAGCAAAGACGCTGGCCGGTGCCGACCTACCCACAGCCCAAGATCAAGAATGCCAGCGGCCCCTTCTCATCTCCTAACGGTGAAATTGATTTGATCGACATGTTTATCGGCAGCGAAGGTCTTTTTGGCTTGGTTACCGGCTGCACCTTGAAACTTGCCCCGCGCCCCAAGGAGTATCTCGACCTCTTTTTCTCACTCCCCGATGAAGATCGGGCGATTGCTTTTTATCAATTCCTCGACCGGGAACTTGATGGCAATTTCGGCACCTTAAGCGCTTTCGAATATTTTGGGGTCAACAGCCAAAACTACATGGATCACAGAGAGCGCCTTTTTTATGGCGATAATCAGGTGGCCATCTATCTTCAGATACCATTAGGAGAAAAGAGTCTCGATCAGGAGATCGAAATCTGGTTTAACCGGCTTCTGGCATCTAATTGTGACATTGACCCGGAAGCGGTAATTCTTCTCGACAACGAACCTAAACGCCGAATATTCATGGAATCACGCCACTCAATGCCGGCCAACGCCCTTGAGGTCATCCAGAAACACGGAACCTATACAATCATGACCGATACCGTTGTACCGCCAGAGAGTTTTGCCGAATTCCTCGACTATATCCACGCCCTGCTCAAAACTGAAGGTATCGACTATTTATCATTCGGCCACTTTGGCGACTGCCATCTCCACTTCACCCTGTTGCCCGAGCAGGAGAAACTGAAACGGGCGGCCGAACTCTACGACCTTTTCATTGTTAAAGCGGTCGAGTTGGGCGGCGTCTATTCAGGTGAACATGGAACCGGCAAACGCAAACGTAAAGATTTTATAACCCTCTATAACCAGGCCGCAATCGAGCAACTAAAAGCGTGCAAAACCGCCGTCGACCCCGATTTCCTGATTAACCGGGGTAATGTTTTTCTCCCCTGACCCGGTCAAGATATACTGAAAAAACTTGACTTTCACCCCCATCACATCATATAAAATCGCGCAAAATCCACCCCTGACCAAAGCATCTTCGATGAATCTTATTAAAAAATGGATAGGTAGCAAAGGAAAGCGTAAAAATCCTTTTACCCGCGACCTGATCGAGGAAAAAAACATTGAGATCGGGGCCTACAGCTATGGCGAGCCCCGAATTCACCGTTGGTCGGAAAAATATCGGGTGCAAATCGGCAAATTTTGTTCAATTGCCGACGATGTCCATCTTCTGGTTGACGGCAACCACCGTAGCGACTGGATCAGCACCTATCCTTTTGGCCGATTGCTAGAAAATTTTCCCAAAAACCGGGAACACCCAACCGGCAAAGGGGATATCAAAATCGGCCACGATGTCTGGATCGCCCGGGGTGCGGTTATCCTCTCCGGAGTCCGTATTGGTAACGGGGCCGTGATTGCGGCCGGAGCTATGGTTGTCAAAAATGTTGATGACTACGAAATTGTCGGTGGCAACCCGGCCCAAAGCTTAGGTTTTCGCTTCTCTAAATCACAGATTGAAGATCTTCTAAAAATCGCCTGGTGGAACTGGCCTTTAGAGAGGGTAAGAGATGAGATCTCACTGCTGGAATCGCAAAACATAGAAGAGTTTATCAAACGCAACAACATTTAACCCGAACAAAAAAGAAACCATTCGTCCATGACCCTTACCCCTAATACTTATACCTGCCCGGTCAGCAAACTACCCATTATTACTAAACCGGAATGGAACAAGGTTGGTTTCGGCAATGAATATAAAATTTCCGCCGATATTATCGGGGAACAGATTCTCTTGACCCATAATTTCGCTTCACCCACAGTGCATGACGTAAAAAACGCCATGCACTTTACAAGCCAAATTATTGATCAACATTTTCAGGATCGCCCCTACATTCACATTTTCAACTACAACGAAATCAGGCAAAATGTCTCCCTGGAAACCCGCCGTCTGGTCATCAAGGAGATGAAAAAAAGAGACCGGATGCTGACGGCAATTTACTATGGACTTACACCATCGTTGAAATTAAGTATTAAACTTGGCCGTTTTTTTCACCTACTACCCTTCACCACCCTGATTGCCCAAGACTACACCGAGGCCATAGAGACTGCCCTGGTAATCCTCAACGATAGTGAAAAAAATCCGCTAATTTTAAAAAAAACCGAGACTCTTGATTATGAAACATCACAATTCATTGAAGATCTCAGCCAAAAAGAGGCCCTCTTTGGTGATGCGGATCCGAGCCCTTTCGATTGCGCAGTTGAGTTGATTGAGGATGAAATTCAATATTTTGAAGAGAAAAATGATAAAATTCAACGACAGCAGACCCTTGCCCGACTGGAGAAGATTATCCATCGCAGAAATGAGAAAGCCAGAATTTATCAGAAAAGCCTGCGTCCAACCTTACCAGGAAACTGTCTAAAAAACTAACGCGGGGGAACCCGCAAGTAAGTGCTCTTCTCAGAACATTTTCTTGGTTTTAAAACAAGAAAATAACCTGCAATACACTAATTGGAGAAACGGGAAGATGCCTGAAATCGCCTACATCAATAGTACTTTTATCCCCCTGGAAAAAGCCTTTGTCCCGATAAATGACCGGGGCTACCTTTTCGCTGACGGCATCTACGAAGTAATTGTCACGCGCAACGGCAAACCTTTCCTCATCCAGGAACATCTTGAACGACTGCAACAAAGTGCTGATGAACTTCTCCTGAAACTACCTCATTCATTATCAGAGTTTATTGAAACCATAGGTCACGGCATCAAAAAAGCAGGTTTTAACGAAACTATGGTCTATATTCAGTTAACCCGGGGAATTGAACCGCGACGCCATAACTACTCTGCCGATATTAAGGCTAATCTGACCATGACCTTTCGCCCGCATCCCGAATACGACCCGCAACTGATTTGCGAAGGGGTTGCGATCATCACTGTCCCCGAAATCCGCTGGAGCCGTTGCGACATAAAAAGTATCGCCCTACTGCCCAATATCATGATGAAACAAAAAGCCGTAGAGATGGGCTGTCAAGAAGCTGTTTTTGTCACCAAAGAGGGCATTGTCCGAGAAGGTACGGCTTCCAACATTTTTTTCATAAAGAATAAAATCCTCTACACGCCGCCCGCCGACCAACATATTTTAGGAGGTATTTCTCGGAACTACATCCTGCAACAGGCTGCCGCACACGGTCTTGAACAAGTCGAGCGCGAATGCACTCTACAGGAAGTTTTATCAGCAGATGAGGTTTTCATCACCAGTTCAACGGTAGATCTCCTGCCGGTCATAAAAATTGACGAAACCACAATCGGTAGAGGCCGCCCCGGCCCGGTCGGCAAAGTCATCAAAAACTTTTTTCCAACAGTCCCAACCATAAAGCGTAACTAAAAGCCGAAAGGATCGTCGTTAAAGAGATCGAAGCGACGGCGAGATCGACGTGACCGCCCATCTCACGGGCCATAACATAGGTCAAGGTCGCAGTCGGAGCGGCCAACAGAATCAAAGCCGGGGTAAGAGTTTGTTGATCAACCCCGGCCAGACGAAAGAGCAACAAACCGGCGGCAGGCAACAGGAAAAGTTTAAAGAAAGCAACCAATAGAGCCTGCGGCAACCATTGTCGAAGCAAGGCCAGAGAGATTGAGGCACCAATCAGCAAGAGCCCCATCGGCAGAGCCAGGCCGCTTAAAATTAAGAGAAAACGATCCACAACCTGCGGCATCACCAATCCACTGAGGTTAATAACAACACCAGCCAAAGCCGCAAGAATAACCGGGTTCAAGAGTACTGGAGCGAGCAGATCCCGAGCTCTGCGGGAAACCCCATTTTCGCAACAGTAGTATTGGAGAAGAACAACCCCAAGAAGGTTTTGCAGAATCATCAAAAAACCAACCAGCATACTGGCTCGGGCAAATCCGCTCTCGTCGAGATAGTAAAAAGCGACCGCCAGACCGATATAGCCAAGATTACCATGAATCGACGCCTGAGCAAAGGTTCCCGACAGAGGGCCGTCAACAGCGACCCGTCTGCGATTGAAAAAAACAGTAACTGCGACCACCAGAATAACGGCGACAACCATCATGAGTACCGACCAAGGATCAAACTCCGTCCGTAATGAGGCTTTGGTCAAGGCCCGAAAGACCAGGGCGGGGATAGCCAGATAGAAAACCAGGCGATTGGCAGCGGCGATAAAATCACTCTTCATAAAACCAAAACGCCGAGCCCCCGCACCCAACATAATCAGCATAAAAATCGGAATAATTGTAGTAATAACCTTACCCATAGAAAAATAGAACCCTATTGCAAAGATTTTTGTTTTAATTCCACGCGACTATTGCTATATAAAAAACCATGCATTCACAACCCACAGTTAACCCGCCAGCAAAGATTTTTGTCCCCCGCCGGGCTGTAGTCCTCTCCGCCGGAACTCTCTATACTATGAAGCTTACAGAAATATTTGAAATTGCGGCCGAATGTGGATACGATGGCGTCGAACTGATTATCAATACTCAATTTGAGAGTGGCAATCCTCATAAGATTATTGAAAAGCTGCTTACAATCTGCCCTATCCTCTCTATCCATGCCCCTTTTTTCAAACTTCATGGCTGGGGACATGGCGGCACTTCATTGATCAAATGTATTGAAATGGCCCGGGATTTTGAGATCCCACTGGTCAACTTTCATCCACCATTTTGGCTCCCGACAGATTTAACATTCCGACGCTGGTTTCATAAGATTGAAGACTACCAAACTCTGGTCAGTGATAGCAAGGTCATTGTTACCTTAGAAAATATGCCTTATATCGGTAACCGTATCCGCTACAACCCCAATATCCTCAGAAAATCAGAAGATATGCTCAAGTTTATTGAGATGCATAATCTTTTCATGACCTTTGACACCACCCATATAGGTTCTCACAATCCCAATTTTCTCGGCGAATTTCAACGCCTTATAGTTAGCGGTCGGATTAAAAATATCCATTTCAGCGATTATGGTCACGGTCGGGAACATCTCTTTCCAGGTCGTGGGATACTGCCCTTAACCCGATTTCTCTACATGCTCAAAGAGCGCAATTATGAGGGTGCGGTTACGCTTGAATTAACACCAACGGAACTCCCCCAAAAACGTGATATGATTGTTGAAAGTCTTAGTGAAGTGAATGAATATTTAAGGACTGAATTATTCTAGAAAGGGAGTACTAACGCAGGCGTCACCCGCAAGTAAGTGTTCTGTAAGACACTAATGAAAAACTCTCTCCCCGGTCAGACCGGGAAGAGAGTAACAGAATTTAAAGTAAGTATAGCCTGCCTGGTGAGCTATTCGATCGTTAGAATTTCCGTTAGATTATAGAGTTCAAAAAACTGGAGCAATTTTTTTGAAACATTAACCAAAACCATCTGACCTTCCCGATCAGCAACCTTTCTCTGAGCACTTACTATAGACCCGAGAGCACTCGAATTGAGATAGGTCACCCTTTCCATATCGAGAACCAGTTTGACCACCCCGGCATCAATTGCAGCCGTAAGATCGTTTGAAAATTCGTCCCAGGTTTCAACATTTGTAACATCACCTTTAAGTGCCAATCTCGTTTCCATTAAAGCCCTCCTCCATCAAATAAAAAAAATTTATATCATCTACTCTTGATGAACTCGTAAAAAAGTAACGGGATGGCTAAATTAAAATTTCGATAGACAAGATGTTGTGGTTCTCCAGGCACGAGACCATACATGTAGTATGTCGAGTGTCTGGAGAACCGCAACAACGCAGGATATCGGAACTTTTTACGACGCCATCACTCTTCTATCTCTTGAGTAAACCATCTCTTGAGAGTTTTAAAATAATAAATGACAATAATCAACAACACCACAATTACAGCATATTTAAAAGAGGCAATATGGCTATCGAGATAATCAAAAAAATAGGTCCATATAACGATTGATGCCAAGGTTCCGGCAAAGACTGCAGCGAAATTTCGTTTAATACTAAATTTTAGAAAATAAGCGATAATTGATCCTGCGGCAGGGCCGGTAATCGGCAAGGGAATCATGACAAAAGCAAAAATCCCCAACCAACCATAGCGAGCGACAACATCTTTATGTTTTAAAGCCTGTTTTTCAGCATTTCGGGAGGCGATCGTCAGCCATTTACATTTAAGATAATTTTTAAATGATAAGACAAAAAGCGAATAACAGTAGCAAACAATCAAAACTTCAAGAAACATATTGTAAGCTATCGTCACCCAACCTGAAAAACCAAAGGCAATACAAAACCCGATCCCGGCGGCCCGACCACCCAAAGTATGGGCGACAAAGGCTAATAACAAGGTCTGTCCGGTTCTGATGTCAATTGCCAGATAGTAAGTGGTCGAGAGGAGAAAAATAAGACTAAACAACAGGCCTGCTAAAAAAACCCGGCCTTCACCACTTCGATAGAGAGCTATTCTATGACCATCCTTATGATCTGAAACCTTATCTTCCGGCGATGGTGTCGCGGCATGATTCTCATCCGCCAACGGCGAAGAAGAGGAACCGTGCCACAAGAATCTGATATTCTTTAAGAAACCCATAAATCTTCGATTAGTTAACTATTTCCTAATTAAGAAGCCTTAACTGACTACAACGGTTTTCGGGAACTTGTCAAGCTTAAAGACGATTGCAACCAGGTTAAGAGCTGCTATCTCCGACCAGAGAGACCTTTTCCATCTCCTTAAGAATCCTTTTCCCCCGGCGCTTGACGGCCGCAGTCGGTCGATCCGGACGCCAGAGATGAGGCCCCGGCAAAACTGCCGCCAGCAATGCGGCCTGACCAGCATCCAGGTCTATAGCATGACAATGAAAATATTTAAGAGCCGCAGCTTCCCCACCATGAATTCCCGGCCCCCAATCAACACTGTTCAGATAAAATTCGAGAATTTTCTCTTTACTCCAAACCAACTCCAACCACAAGGTATAATAGGCTTCACCAAATTTCCGCAACCAGCTACGAGCCGGCCAGAGAAACATGGTTCTGGCGGTCTGCATGGATATCGTGCTGGCTCCGCGCAAAGCCCCCCCCTCATGCAAGGAGCGCAAGGCTTGCCCCAGCTCAATAAAATCAAAACCATAATGGCATAAAAAACGCTGATCTTCAGAAGCCAACACGGCCCGACGCAGATGCGGTGAAAACTCTTTGAGTGCAACCCATTGATGGGGTTGAGGTCGAGCTCCTCGTTTTAGTTTATATGCAACCCAAGCCTTGGCAACCGGAATCGTCAGGGGCGGTTTCACATAACCGAAGATGAAAACCTGAGAAAGCGTCAACAGTCCGACCAATAGAAACATGATCAAAAACCGGCTCCACCAGGAACGGTTTTTTTTAATTTTTCGACTTTTTCGCAACATCTTTTTTCAGAACTTGACGAATACCGTAAAAAATATTAGAGATACTCTTATGTACTGCAAGAAAGCACATAAAATCAAATACATTCTCTTCGCCATCGGGATGATCTTCTTCCAGGTGACAAATCCGCTTGGGGCTTCAGCTGACAACCAAGCATCGCTACAGGCGGCAACAACCGGCCAAGGTGCGAGTTATTTAACTCCGCCCAAAACCCTCTCTTTTTGCGGTGAACCCCTGCCGCTGCATGAACGGCACAGCCGAGAAATGCTCGACCGTGAATTTACAATTGCGGTCTATGATCGAGCCCAAGTTATAATGTGGCTTAAACGCAGCACCAGGTTTCTCCCATTTTTTGAAAGAGAGTTAAAGGCTGCGGGCCTGCCTGATGATCTGAAGTACCTGCCGGTTGCTGAAAGCGCCCTGATTGCTGATATCCGCTCCCGAGCCGGAGCGGCGGGACTCTGGCAGTTCATGAAACACACCGGCCGCCGACAGAATCTGCGCATTTCCTTGACCATAGATGAGCGACTTGACCCGCTCGCTGCAACCCGCTCCGCTTTACAATATCTCGCTTTTCTAAAAAACAAATTTACGACTTGGTCTCTGGCCCTGGCCGCCTATAATTGTGGAGAAAAACGGGTCAGTAACGCCATGAATGAACAAAAATCCAACGATTACTACAACCTCTCCCTCCCCCAAGAGAGCGAACGCTATCTCTATCGTTTAGCCGCCATCAAGATAATCCTCGACAACCCTGAAGTCTATGGTTTTAAGCTCCCTGACAATCAATGCTATAAACCTTTGTCCAGCGAACCGGTTTCATTAAAACTGAAAAATGAATTTTCATTGACTGATTTTGCCCTGCAACTGGGCACCACCTACTTTACTATTAAGAAGCTCAACCCCCACCTGATCAGCAAACAACTGCCCAACGGCAACTTCAACCTGATCCTCCCTAAAGGTTGCGACCGTAAAGTAACAACCGCACTAAAAAACTTAAAACCGGTACCCCGAAGATCAAGCTATCACCAACCATCTTACACCGTCAAAAATGGGGATACTCTGGGTGCCATCAGTCGCCGTTTCCGCATTCCGATTGCAAAACTGAAAAAACTCAATCGACTTGAGAGTTCAAAAATAATGGTAGGACAAAAACTGCATTTGAGACATTAAACTTACAATGATGCATTCGCAACCCAAGCACTTCCTTCGGGGCGTAAAAAGTCACGGGATGGCTAAGTAAAAATTTCGATAGACAAGATGCTGTGGTTTTCCAGGCGCGAGACCATACATGTAGTATGTCGAGTGCCTGGAAAACCACTGCATCGCAGGATATCGGAACTTTTTACGACGCCATCAAAACTTTCCGATTTCAGCCAGATCTACTAACCCCTCCCGATCGACAATCGAGATACTAGCCCCTTCAATTACAATGAGGCCTTCCCGCTGTAATTTACTCAACATCCGGGAAAGGGTTTCTGGAATCGTACCCAAGAGGCTGGCCAGCTGGGTTTTGGAAAGTTCCAGTTGCAAATGGTCTCCGGCCGCCTGTTTTTCACTTAAGTAGAGCAGATGAGCTGCCAGCCGACCGGGAACTTCTTTTAAAGAGAGCGCATCAATCATCTTGGTAAACTGACGCAGACGCTGGGAAAGGGCCGCCAGCAGATTGAGAGCTAGAGCCGGGTTGGCGGCAACCAACGCAATAAAATCATCACGCGGCAAGAAGACCAAGCGGCTATTTTCCAAAGCTACGGCATGAGCCGGAAAACTTTGACCGGCAAAAACCGGCACTTCCCCGAAAGGGTCGCCGGGGCCAAAAATGTGCAGAATCTGCTCCTTGCCATCCGGGGAGATCATAAAAATCTTAACTTTCCCCTCTTTAACAAGATAGAAACCATTTCCCGGATCACCTTCACTAAAAATAGTTGCCCGCCGTTTATAACTGACAACCATGGCAATCCCGCTTAACTCCCGAAGATGTTGCTCCTCCATACCAACAAAAAGTGAAGTCTCACCAAGCCATTTTACCAACGATTTATCTGTATTATCAATCATATTTTATCAATCCTGAATTTTGAAAATATCTTAAACCAAATAGATGGCTTTAATATTTCAGGTGATTGACTTAAGTCAATGATAATCTGCCGCCAAGAGTATAAATAGACAATATCGATACACTTAAAAATGGTTACCAAATTAAATCAGCCACAAATTATTCTCACATACCATTTCAATCATAATTGGAGGAAAAGCCATGCGATGTCCCGGCCAAGATTCCCGTTACTGGAAACATGATGCGATCTTCGATTCTAAATGTCCTGAATGCGGTACCGAAATCGAATTTTTCAAAGATCAAACCACCTGCAAATGCAAAGGTTGCGGCAAACAGGTGGTTAACCCAAAAATGGATTTCGGCTGCGCCTCATACTGCCAATATGCTGAACAATGTATGGGAGAGCTGCCCCCCGAACTCCTCGCCAGCCGTGACGACCTGCTCAAAGACCGGGTCGCCCTCAAAATGAAATTGCATTTTCATAAAGATTTTAAAAATGTCGGCCAAGCTACTAAAGTAGCTCGTTTCGCCGCCAAGATTGTGCCCGAAGAGGGAGCCAATCCGGCGGTCGTCCTCTGCGCCGCCTATCTCCACAACATCGGAGCTAAACTGACAAACAAAAGCGAGACGCCCCCATCCCTTAATGAGTTAGAGGATGAAGCTGTCCGCATCGGCCAGGAGATTCTCGACAAGCTTAAAGCCAAAGAGGAGTTGACTCAAGAGGTCATGGCCATCATTGATCACATCTACCACCCCGGCGACAATGAAAGCCTGGATTTTAAATGCGTGAATGATGCCTTTAAGATTTATCAATTGCAGGTCCTTAATAAAGAGACACCTTTTACTCAAGCCGAATTTGCAACCCACATTAAAGAAGATTTTTTAACCGACAGCGGCCGTGAGTTAGCCGGCAAAAGCATTATTATAAATTAAACCAACGGAGAATAGAGATGAAAATTTTACGAAAGATTATCGAGATTGATGAAGAATTGTGTGACGGCTGCGGCCAGTGTGTTCCGGCTTGCGACGAAGGAGCTATTCAGATAATCAACGGCAAAGCCAAAGTAGTCGCTGAAAAATATTGTGACGGCCTTGGGGCCTGTTTAGGTGATTGCCCACAGGGAGCAATCACGATAGTTGAAAGGATGGCTGAAGATTTTGATCCGGAAGCGGTTGAGGAGTATCTTAAAAACCGTGAAAATGCCGACCAAACCGCTGAAAAAAATTCATCCAACCCACCTGAGACTCTGGCTTGCGGTTGCCCTTCGACCCAAATGCAGACCTTATCAAGCTGTAACTGTAATGACACTACAATGATCTCCGGCGGCCCGGCCCCAGCTTCCGCCCTCGGTCACTGGCCGGTTCAGATCCGCCTGATCCCGGCCCATGCCCCATTTCTTAAGAATTCCAACATCCTTGTTTTAGCTGATTGCGCCGCCGTAGCCTATGCTTCCTTGCACCAGGAATTACTGGCTGACCGGATCGTCATGATGGGCTGTCCCAAATTTGATGATCTGCCCGATTATGAAGAACGTTTTACTGAAATGTTTGCAAATAATGAGATCAAGAGCGTAACCGTAGTCACCATGGAAGTTCCCTGCTGCTCGGGCCTACCGGTAGCCGTCAAAAACGCCCTGCAAAAGGCCGGCAAAATCACTCCGTTCAAAGAGATGGTCATCAGCCT
>JAYEGS010000238.1:22762-38017 GCA_034659215.1 Pseudomonadota bacterium
ATGAGATCAAGAGCGTAACCGTAGTCACCATGGAAGTTCCCTGCTGCTCGGGCCTACCGGTAGCCGTCAAAAACGCCCTGCAAAAGGCCGGCAAAATCACTCCGTTCAAAGAGATGGTCATCAGCCTAAAAGGTGAAGTGTTGAAATAAGTCACCTTTGCAAAGCCTTCGTAAAGATTGCAATCCTTTTAATCGTCATTCCGGCTTTCGCCGGAATGACGATTAAAAGGACTTCTGGATACCGGATCAAATACGGTATGACGGTTTTGGGATTTTTTATTACACCATCACTCTTACTCTTGCAACTGCCGTAACTCCTGCATGAAAAGTCGGATTTGACGTTGTTTTACGGGAGACAACTCACATTGCAGACAACGCTCCCAGGTAGCCAGAGCTGTGTCCAGATGGCTGAGACGTTCATGGAGAATGGCCAGATTGTAATAAGCCTCAGTAAAATGAGGATTATAACGTAAAGCCTGACTATAAAGGTTTACAGCTGTCGGCAGTTTACCGCGCCGATCTTCAACTAGAGCGAGGTTGTAATTAGCCTCTGATGAAGCCGGATATTTATTGAGAACCAGACCAAAAAGATAAGCAGAGCGGCGTAAATTACCTTTTTTAAAAGCTGAACAAGCCTGACTGAAGGCCTCCTGTACGCCATTAAGATCTACCAAATTAAGACGTTTGTAGTAGTGCTGAGAGTACCATTTTACCCGGGTAATATATTTTTGAGTCTCGGCAAATGGCGGCGGCCCGCCATACTCTTCAACCCGTGAAGGACCGGCGTTAAAAGCTGCCAAAGTTTTCTCCAGCGTGCCGAAACGTTTCTGTAAATCCTTCAAATAGCTGCTGCCGGCCATAATATTGGCAACCGGGTCAAAAGGATCCTTAACCCCGTAATAACGGGCCAGAGCCGGCATCAGCTGCATCAACCCTTTGGCCCCTTTGGAAGATACGGCCCGGGAATTAAAATTTGATTCGGTCTTAATCACAGCCCGAATCAAGGTTGAATCTAGGCCGGTCTGCTTTGCCGCCCGACTGATAAGTGAATCAAACTCACTACCGGTAACCACCAGTTCCCGAAAACCTTGAGGACGTTTGCCGGTGGTTAAAGAAGCATCGTCCCTCTTTCCGGCAGTCGCATTATCAACTATATGAAGGTTGCCCTTAGTATCCTGACGACTGTAGAGCGTAGTATTGGCTCCAGCATTTATCAATCCCGCAAGCAGACAAAAGAGACAAAAAACAGTTCCCGCTAATAATTTCATCTCTTACCCGATTTCCTCAACGCCCTTTTTCACTCTTGTCCATCACTGCCATGAATCCTTGTGGGCGGTTTTCGCAACTACATTGAGTTCTTCACGCAAAGCCGTAAAGGCTTCATGTACTTCCTGCCCACCAGCCCGGGTAAATGAAGAGGAACATCGATGATAGCAGCTGGCCGAGGCGAGCAGGGCTGGATTATCACCTGGGTAAGGTTTGAAGACGATCAGAAAATCACGAATATAGGAAGGTTCATCCCAGTCGTAAGAGTAAGAGTAGTAGGCTAACAGATCGCAAGCCTGTGGATCTTCGACAATCGTAAAACCTAAATGTTCCAGCTCCATATTGATATAGGTCTCCATCCAACCGGAGAGGGTCTGATCCTTGGGCGGATGAACATAAACTTTAGCACCCGAAGCCGCGACAAAAGCCGGAGTAACCCGAGCTCCGCGCTCGTAACCACAGTTACCAGCACAGCCGGAAAAAATAAAACCGGCAATTGCGACCCAAAACAAAACCAAAATAAGTTTACACTGGTTATTCATTTTTCCTCCCAAAAAAATAATTTTGCCAAACTGACATCCTGCAAAAAATTATACGACAGATAGCGAAACATGTCAAACAGGGAATCATTCTGCTTAAATACAAATCCCAAGGTAACTATTCAGCGTAATCACCTTAAAGCCACTACAAATGGTGCGAACATTGGCTTCGCCCGGCTTCGAGGGGGACACAGCTCAGATCGGCATAAAGGCTTGCGCCGCCGCCTGGAGCAATGTCCCCGTATCGAGATAGTTTGAAAAGTACATTACGCTGAATAGTTACATCCCAAGCCTTTAAGCATAGATAATCACATTACTGCGCTGGTCATAAAACCTTTCAAGACTATCTTCCCACGACTTTTGCAAGAGGTCAAGATCAGCGTCATTTTCGAGGGTTTGGCGAAGCGCCGGATCGCCGGTCAGGATATCGATGGGAAGTTTTTCGTACTCATACTCGTAAGGCGGAGCGAGCCAGGAAAAATCTTCAGGATAGAGCCTGATAACGGCTTTGAGCAACGCCAAAGTAAAACGGTATGGTGAAAATTTCTTCAGATCGACGACATGAAGCTGAAAGCCGCCGCAGAGTTCGCCAACCCACTTGTCAAAGGTCGGCGTAAACCAGGTCGGCCGCAGAAACAACCCGCTCACAGATTGTTGATCAATTTCGGCCACTAGAGCCCGGGGATCTATAAAAGGGGCTCCACACAACTCAAATGGCAAGGTTGTCCCGCGACCTTCGGAAAGATTGGTTCCCTCAAGCAGAACTTGGCCGGGATAGACCAGAGCGGTCTTTAAAGTCGGCATATTCGGTGACGGCAAGACCCAAAAAACTCCGGTTTCATTGAGATAATTGCGCCGCTGCCAGCCGGTCATCTCAATAACATCAAGCTCGACGTCGATTCCGCTATGACATTTAAAATAGAGGGCCAATTCACCAATTGTCAGACCGTGGCGCATCGGTAGAGGGTAAAGTCCGACAAAAGAGCTGTGATCAACTCGCGGCAGATTACCCTCAATCTCATCTCCTCCCAAAGGGTTGGGACGATCAAGAATCACAACTTTAACACCCGCCTCAGCGGCCGCCTTGAGCAAAAGATAGAGGGTCCAGATATAAGTGTAGACGCGGCAGCCGACATCAACCAGGTCGACCAGAACCAGATCGATCTCGGAAAACATCTCTAACGTGGGCTGACGCTGCTCTCCATAAAGGCTGTAGACCGGCAAACCGGAGAGTGGATCGGAGAAATCCTGAGAGGCGATCATATTGGCTTGGCGATCACCATAAAAACCGTGCTGAGGACTCCAGACCGCCTGCACCAATTCGGGAAAAGCCCGACGGATACGTTCTAAAGAAGTTATCCCGCGACTGTCAACGGCAGCCTGATGGGTTAAAAAAGCGGCCCGACAACCCACAGACAGGGATTTCGTTGAATCAATAAAATTTTCTAAACCAAGTTTAACCATACATTTTCAACCCCGAACTAATTTCCTTTCGTAAAAACTGAACCCGGTCAATTTTAGCCTGCAACAACTCTTTGCTCAAACCACAATTTTGCATATTTTGACAAAATTCGGCCATCACCGGTTCAAGGTCGGCAACCGGTTTAAGATTGCGGCCCCATAAAGCCATATCGAGACCGGCCTTAACTCCCTCGACCATTACTTGAGCCAAGGGGCGGTCGGCGACAGCCGCCATATCCAGATCATCCGAAATCATCAGACCGGAAAACCCCAGCTCACGGCGGGCAATTTCATCTAAAAAAAGAGGTGAAAAAGGCACTGATTGTGAATCAATTGCCGGAAATTTAAGGTGGGCCGCCATCATAATCTTGACATCAGCGGCAATGGCAGCCGCAAAAGGTAGCAGATGGGGAGTCAGTTCAGACCTTTCAAGCGGGGAAACCGGGAGCATTTTATGGCTATCCTCAACCACCGTACCGTGTCCGGGAAAATGTTTAACGCAAGCTGCAACCCCACTACTTTGCAGACCTTCAATATACACTTCAACTTGACCGGCAACCAGTTCCGGTTCAGCCCCGAAACAGCGATCACGCAGCACCCGGCTGGAGGCTTGAAAAAGATCGGCCACTGGAGCCAGATTGCAATTTATGCCGATTTCAAGCAACGCTTTCGCCAGGGCCAGAGCCGTAGTTCGAGTCTTCTCCAGATCGGCATCAGCGCCCAAAATTGCAGCTCCCGGAAAAACGGGAAAACCCGCTTTAAGCCTTGTAACCGGGCCACCTTCTTGATCAATCGCCACGATCAACGGCAAACCGCTGGATTTTAATGAAATTTCCTGGAGTTCGCCCACCAGAGCTCTGGTTTTTTGCGGATCAACACAATTACGGGCAAAGAGAATCACCCCGCCCGGAGAATAGCGTTGCCAGGCCGATCGTTCAAAATCCGACAAGCTCTCCCCGATAATTCCAACCATCAACAACTGGCTGATTTTTTCGTCAGACAAATCCTACTCCTACTCTACCCGACTCTGCCCCAGTCAAAAAAAGGCCCGGGATCGCTCTTTCGTGGCGCTGCGACATGGCAATGCCCAACAATGCGATCACTGGTCACAGCCGGCCAGCGAAATTTTATAAAATTTAAAAGTTCATTCAGCCGTTGATACTGAATCTCACTAAAAAAGGTAAAATCATCACCCTCAAGTTCTATACCGAGAGAAAAATCATTGCAATTATCGCGCCCCTGAAAATGGCTGACCCCGGCATGCCAGGCTCGTTTTTCATCGGCGACAAAGCGGACGACCCGTCCCTGACGTTCGATATAGTAGTGAGACGAAACCTTAAGCCCGGCAATTTTAGAGAAATATGGGTCAGCATCAGGGTCAAGGGAGTTGGTAAAGAGATCGATCACCTGTCCCGTGCCAAATTTACCCGGCGGCAGACTGATCGCATGAATGACCACCAGATCAATTATTGTACCGGGAGGACGGCTGTCATAATTGGGACTCGGAATGTCAATAATCGTCAAATTCGACATTAGGAGAATACTTTTTCGTGCCCCGCAGGACAAAGATTAATGGCCGGACAAACTTCACATCCGGGACGCCGGGCCGGACAGAGATTGCGCCCATGATAGATTAACAGAAGTGAAAAAAGATTCCAGGCATTTTCCGGCACTACCTTCATTAACTGCTGTTCAATTTTGACAGGATCTTCACTTTTAGTCAGTTTCAACAAGCGGCTCAAACGTTTGACATGAGTATCAACCACAACCCCTTGCAGGCCATAGATCTCCCCTAAAACAACATTGGCGGTCTTGCGCCCAATCCCGGGGAGTTCAACCAATTCTGACAAGGAGGATGGAATCCGCCCGCCATGCCGACTCAACAGCAGCTGACAACAAAGTTGAATGTTTTTTGCCTTATGACGAAAAAAACCAGTACTTCTAATCGACTCTTCAAGCTCAGATCGTGACGCTTGGGCAAAAGCCCGAGTGTCGGGATAGAGCGCAAAAAGTGCCGGAGTAACCTGATTAACCCGAACATCAGTGCACTGGGCCGACAGAATAACCGCCACCAAAAGCTCCAGAGGGTTACGATAGATAAGCCCACACGTGGCATTAGGATAGAGACGCGACAAATGCAAGATCACATCATTCACCCGCCGCCGCCGTTCTTTCAGAGTTTCCCGCTTTACTTTCAACATAACTTAGTAACGATTTACAAGTCCCTTAACATCTTCAAGAATTATATAGAGAGCCGGAACCATAATCAGGATGATCAGGGTTGAAAAGAGGATGCCGAAGCCTAGAGAAATAGCCATCGGAATCAGGAATCGGGCCTGTCTTGAGGTTTCGAAAATCATCGGGATAAGTCCGAAAAAGGTGGTCATTGTCGTCAGGATAATGGGACGAAAACGCTGGGTTCCGGCATTGATGATCGCGGCATAAGGGGTCGCCCCTTCCCGGACTCGACGGTTAGCAAAATCGATTAATACCAGCGAATCATTGACCACAACCCCAGAGAGAGCAACGATCCCGAACATACTCAAAAGACTTAGGCTGTAGCCCATCAGGAGATGGCCGACAATCGCGCCGACAATACCGAAAGGGATACTGATCATAATAATTACGGGCTGGATATAGCTGCGAAAAGGGATCGCCAAGAGCAGATAGACAATCAGCAAAGAGATCATCATACACTTGCCCAACGCTGCCATACTCTCCATCCGATCCGACTGTTTTCCGGCAAAACTGAAATTTAAGCCCTGATACTTCTCTTGTAAAAGCGGCAAAATATCTTTTTTCAGAGCCGCCCCGACCATATCGGCCTGACTTTGCGGTGTCACTTCACAACTCACATTAACAATCCGCCGGCCGTCACGACGCTCGATAGAGGTATAAGCCTTCCCCTTTTTAATCTCAACAATATCTAAAAGCGGAACTTTAACCCCTTTGGGGGTTGAGATCAACATCTCTTCAAGATAATACTCCGACTCTCTCTCGGCTTCCGGAGTCCGCACCATAATCTTCATCTCATTGCGGCCGCGCAGTTGGCGAAAAACCTCAAAACCATAATAGGCATTCCTGATCTGGCGGGCGACATCGGCGGGCTGGAGGCCAAGACGATAACCGGCCGCCTTGAGCGTGAAATCGAACTGATCCTTGCCCGGCATAAAACCATCATCAACATCCGAAACCAGGGGAAAAGAAGTCAAAGCTTCAGCCAGCTCAGAACTGGCTGAAGCCAGAACCTCGGTATCACGATGCTGAAGTTCCACGGTCAGGGCCGCGCTCGATCCACCGGGACCACCCATATCGGCTCTGAACTGGAGATGTTCAATCCCGGGCAGTCCCCCGACCAGGCGGCGCCAGCGTTTAGTAAATTCTCCGGTATTAACCGGCCGTTCTTCGGGAGCCGTCATATGAACTTGAGTCCAGGTCATATTGCGGTCGACGTAAGAGAGTATCCCTTTGAGCTGTTTTTCCCGCCCGATCTCATCAACCAGACGGTTGGCACTTTGCGAAAGTTTACGGCTGACAGCCAGCGTTTCGGTAACCGGCACCCCGACCGGCAGGGTCGCCCGAGCATAGGCGTAGTCCTGTTCAACCTTGGGAAAGAGGGTCATCCCCATACGGCCACTTTTAACATAAGCGATGGTAATCATGAGCAAGACGATTCCAATCGTCATACTAACGTAGCGAAAACGTAAAGAAAAGACCAGAAAAGGGCCATAAATATTTTTGATCAGGGCCGCTATAGCACTGGAAACTTTCTGTTGCTGCCGGGTGATAAAAATCAAAAGCCGGTTTTTCGCCTCTTTCTGATGCCCCAAATGGGCCGGCAAAACAAAAACCGCTTCAATCAGGGAGATAAAAAAGACACAAGAGACAACCACCGGGATATTACGAAAAATTTTGCCCATCGTCCCGGGAACAAAATAAAGCGGCATAAAGGTGACAATATTAGTCATAATACTGAAGGTCACGGGCACAGCTACCTCTTTGACACCCAAAACTGCAGCGCGAAAGGAGCCATAACCTTTCTGTTTATAACTATAGACATTCTCACCGACAACGATGGCATCATCAACCACGATCCCCAAAGCGATAATGAAGGCAAAAAGCGAGACCATATTGATGCTGACATCAAATAGAGGGATAAAGAGAAGCGACCCTAAAAAAGAGATCGGAATCCCCATCGTCACCCAGAAAGCGAGGCGCGCCTCAAGAAAAATCGCCAAAAGGATAAAAACCAGGCCTAAACCGAGGTATCCGTTCTTAACCAGGAGCCAGATCCGCTGCTTAAATTTTTCTGAACGGTCATTAACCGTGTCAATAAAGATCCCGTCCGGCAACGTTTTAAGCAATTTATCAAGTTGCTTAAAAACCGCATCGGCAACCTCAATCGGGGTCTGGTCACCAATCCTGTAGATATCAATACCCAGAGCCGGCTGATCATTATAGAAGACAAAGCGATCAGTATCCTCAAAATCATCCCGAATCTCGGCAATCTCTCCCAAAGTCACAATCGTGCCACTGGTGCTGCTGATAATCGGAATCTGAGAAAACTCCTCCTTGTAATCCTTTCTCTCAGTCATTCTGACCAGGATATCGCCGCCTTCGGTTTTAATCGTACCACCGGGAATATCCTGGGATGCCTTTTTGACTTTTAAGGCGATATCAGAGAGTTGCAGGTTGTAAGACTGCAAAGCCGCATGCGATATCTCAATACTCATCTCCAGCGGCCGTTCACCCAGCAATTCGACCTGAGTAATATCGGGATCCTGCAGGAGTTGATCGCGAATCAGCTCGGTCACTTCACGTAATACGCGGCGCTCATGCTCGCCATAGACCAACATCGTCATAACTTGACGTTTATGCGAAGGGATGGTTACCAGAGGCTCTTCGGCATCATCGGGAAAGGCGTAAATCCGATCAACCTCATTCTTGATTTCGGTAGCTAAAAGCTGCAAATCGGCATCGATATGGGCTTCAACCCGAACCGTTCCGCTGCCTTCGTTGGCAATCGAGGTAATCTCTTCGATACCATCAACATTCTGAATCGCCTCTTCGATCGGCAGAATAATTCCCTCAGCCACCTCTTCGGGACTAGCTCCCGGATAGATAACCGTAACCACCACCTGATCAAGCGTAAATTCGGGAAAGATCTCCTGTTTGATCTGGGTGCCCCAGAAAAGACCACCGACCAGAAGAAAAAGCATCAGCAGGTTGGCAGCTACCGAGTTGCCCGCCATCCAGTTAATCGGGCCTTTACCCGAAAGCGAAAGAGTTTCGCCTCCCTCGGGCTTAGGTTTGCGCAAATTATTTTGAGGATTCATTATCCATCCTCAGCGGCGCAGATTTTTTCATTTTTGACTTTTCTTTAGATTTTTCAGGTGATTTTCCAGATAACTTTTCCAGCGAGCTACCCCCCCCTCCTCGAGAACCAATAATCTTGAGCGGCATGCCCTTGATCGGAGCCGCCACCCGGGAGATCACAACCTTGGCCTGCGGTGTCAATCCGTCACTGACAAAAACACTATCCATCCCTTTCCAGACAACGGTTACCGGCTGCAGCTGCAAAGCACTCTGCTTATCGGCAAGCAGAACGATATCGTTTTCACACAGGGCTGAACGGGGAAGAACGTAAACATCAGCCAACTTTGAGCCCTCTATTTGCGCCTCGACAAAGCTCCCGAGAAGCAGAGGGTGGCGGCCGTTTTGCAAACCTAAAGGATCAGCGATCTCAATCAGAAGCCGAGCCATAAGACCATCATTGTCGAGATCGGGCGCCAGGGAGACAATTTTTCCGGCATAAGGTTGCTTCCGTCGGCCACGAATCAATACCGGCGAACCATCTTTTTTCCCATCTGGAAGATCAAACCAAGCCAGTTTTTCGGTCGGCAATGAAATTTCGGCCCAAAAAATATCGGTAGCCGCCAAAGTTGCCAGGTTGGTCGAAGTTGAAACCTCTGAACCAAGATCAATATTCTCTTGCCGAACAATCAGGTTAAACGGAGCCCGGATCACGGTTCGATCAAAATCGACCTGCGCCTTTTCAAGATCGGTTTGAGCCGACTTGATCACGGCTTCAGCTTTAGCCAAATGGGGCTTACGCAAAGCCAGATCCCGGCTTGAGATATCGATATCTTCGGTCAGACTGGTAATTAATTCCCACTCTTGACGGGCCACCGTCTGACTGCCCTCCTCAATCCGCAGATCCGCCTCAGCCAGGGCCAGAACATCCTCTTTACGCCGCAGATTGAACTGGTAATCGACATCATCAAGTTTAAGCAGAATTTCACCTTGGCCGATAATCCCCCCAGGAATAAAGTCCGGGTGAAGATAGACCACCTGACCCGAAACCCGAGCCTGCAAAGTTATCTCCTGAGCCGGAACAACCCGCCCCTGGGCCTTAATCAAAACAGTTGCCGTATCCGGTAAAACCTCAACCACCTGCACCAGGGTTTCCATCTTTTTGGGCGCCTTGCGCTTGGCCTGGGGCTTGGTCTTCATAATATAACGGCTGACCATGAAACCGAACGCCAAGAGCAGGACAATCAGACCCACCGCCAGCAAACGCTGCCACCAGGGCCGCCGGGGTAGTTTGGTATCGGAGGTGAGATTGTTGTTATTATCGATATTGTTATCGTTATTGGATATAGGCATATTTTAAACCTTAGTTAAGTTGCAGCGGGTAGCGGCGAACATCGCTTCGCCCTCATAAACGGGGTCACATCTTGACAAATGGCGGGTTAAAACTTTGCTTTTACGCGAACCTTACGGCCGCCAAATGTCAAGAAATGACCCCAGCCGAGACAGGTCGAACAAATACCGCGACAAAAACTTCGCTCTATCTCGGGCAAAGTCAAACTTAATTTAACCCACCTGAATAATTACTTTTCATCAAAATCTTCCAGCCAGGATCCTCCTAGAGCTACATGAAGGGCTATTCGGGATAGCATAAATTGTTTCTCCTGAGTGATAATATCGTGTTCAAGTTGGAGGGAGTTAAGTTCTTCATTTAAAACATTGATAAAATCACTGCTCCCATTCAAATAGCGACGCCGAGCCTCGCGCAGGGTCTGGCGCGAGAGTTTTAACTGTTTACGAAGAGAGTCAAGAGTTGCTGAAGTTTCCGCTTCCTTAGTCAAAGCATCCTCAACCTCAATCACCGCCGCAAATACAGTTTCACGATAAAATGCCAGACGTTCATCAACCACGGCCCTGACCCTGGCAACTTCAGCCCGGCGGCGTCCGCCATCAAAAATCGGCCCGGCTAAATTGGCCGCCAAATTAAGCATCCAGTTATCAAAAATAGAACTTAAATTATCATCAAAATAGTTAGCGGAAGCGGTTAATCTTAAAGCCGGCAGACGATCAGCGCGAGCCGCAACTACCTCCCATTCTCCGGCCTGCAAACGCAGACCGGCGGCCCGGATATCGGGTCTGGCAGCCAGAAGGTCAGCGGGCAAGCCCAAGACCGGCTCAACCCCAACCTCGGGAAAAGAACGTGCGGCCAGCGTCTCATCATTTAAGCTGACCCGCCCGGCCAACAGGGCCAGTCGTCGCTTAATAATTTCCTGGTTGTTGATCGTCGGAATCAGGGCCGCCTGCAATTTCTCCACAATCTGCTGTTGCTGATAGATATCGAGAGCGGTTGATTGTGCCAGCGGAAAACGTAAAATGATAAGTTTGAGTAATTTTTGCTGGAGCTCCATCTGCTCCAACAAAAGGTCATGGTGGCGACGATTTTCGATTAACTCAATCCAGCTCTCGGCCACGGCCCCGCTGACACTCATAATTGCCGTCTTATAATCCTCTTCTGAAGCGGCATATTTTCCTGTTTCACTCTCTTTAAAGGCCCGCACCCGACCCCAGAGATCAACTTCATAAGCGGCATTCAGCCCCAACGACCACTCATCGTTTGAAACTTGCGCTCGCCCCTTCTCTTTCATCTCCTGATGGCTCGCCGCACTTGAAAAACCCAATTCGGGATAATAGTAGGCCCCCGCTTTAAGGGCCGCAAAGCGGGCCTGCTCAAGCCGGGCCTGAGCCTCCAAAACCGTAAAATTTTCGGCCAGAGACTTTTGCATCAAACAATCAAGTTCATGACTTTGAAACGTTTTCCACCAGGCGGTTTCGTGATCATCACTTTCTGAATAGAGGGAAAACTTCGCCGGAAAATCTTCCGGCAGCCGCTCCGTAACCTCCGGCCGCAGTATCGTACAGGCCGAGATGATCAATGTCATAAAAAAAACTGCTAACAACCTTCTCAATCTAACTCTCCTGACAAAAAGTAACATAACTATTCAACGTAAGTAGAAAATAACCTATAATTGACATATTCCAGTTAATTCAGGGGACATAACCTGATTCTCCACGGGTCGGGTTTTCAACTATTTTGATCTGTGATTCTTTTCCCTTGCAGCAGTATCCTGATTATAGAAACCGGCAAGAATATCATACAAATCCCTATGCGTTTTTTTCATTTTAAGGGATTTGTCAAAAAAATATTCAGTTGCCACGGCAAAAAATTCAGCTTCATTGGTAGCCCCGTAGGAATCAAGAAATGTAGGCTTCCCCTTTTGTGATTTTTCAATTAACGAATTAAATTCCCTGGTGCAGACCCGGAACCAGGCAGCGTAGTCTTGCTTGTCATGAAGAGGGGGCACGCCATCGGCATGTCCATCAAGCATATCAAGAATATGGGCAAACTCATGGTAAACGACGTTATGACCGATTTCAGGATGGCGAGCTCCTTTTTTTACCGCATCCCAAACAAGAATAACGGGCCCCCGTTTAAATGCCTGACCGGAAATAGCGACCTCGGATCTTACCACCAGAGGAGCTGTGGAAAACATACTTTGTCTCTCCGGGGGCACAACCACGGTTGACGGATAGATACAAATCGTGTGAAAATATTTATATAAATCGTGGGGCAGACCCAGCAGGAGCATACAGGCTTCAGCTGAGATCACAACCCGGATTTCATCTGTGACTTCAAGTCCGTTACACCCTTCAAATCTCTTCTCTGCAGCAAACACCTGAACCAATTGTTCAAGATGAAAACGTTCCTCATCATTTAAAAACAGATAATGTGCAACTTTGTTTTGCAGGATCAATCTCCATTCTGCAGGAAAATCCTTTTCCAGAATTTTTTTTCGACGATGGTCAGCCAGCCAGTGAAACATTATCTGTTTTCCTTTGTTATTACCTAAGAGAAGAGTTAATCTTGATGGCATTGCCTGCATTTGTCGGCTCCAACATACGTAGCTTTTTCATTAAGAGGTTGCGCCAGACTAAGGTTAACGGTTGGCAAGAATAGAGAACAGACAAGTAGCGCTATCAGTGTGATTTTCTAAGTCATATCACAAAATCTCCCTTGTTTTAAGTTGTTAAAACTGCTTGTGCATCCTATCACAGTATATTAAACCGACCGCAATCTTCCGGTGGTCAATTTGTGGATCATATGGGAGATGTAGGTCTGGTACGGCATTCCCTCATTTAAGGCCATTCCCTTAAGTTTTTCTATGTCACTTTCCAATAATCTAATATTTATAGCTTTTCGTTTCGATAATTTTTCAACGGTCTTAACAGCAGCCTTTTTCAGAGCAACTTCCAATGCCAAAAATTCATTGTCTGCAATTGATTTATATTCACCGTTTTCAACACCTTCAATTATTTTTGTTTCCTCCGGTGTCTCAATTTGTTTTTTCATCGATCACCCCCGCTTTATCTTTTTTGAAGATACTTTTTTGTCTGTTTACGACTCGGATAGATAGTTTTCAAAAAAAAAGTGGTTTCATTTTTTACAAAAGGTACAATATGAGCGTAATTGCCAATATCGATAATCAGACAGTATTGCCCCTTGTGCTCAGCACTGGAATTACTAACAATATCGAGTAATTTACCATTGTTTAGACCTAAAACAACATCCTCAAAACTGACATTTCTCTCAACCTTCAAAAGTTGATTTTTTTCATCACTCCATTCAAACACAACTTCAGCTAAAACAGCCCCCATCACAAAACCTCCTACCCCTCAATGTATCCCGATTGTATTTATTTGTCAAGAGTAAGAATTTAACCGAAACTTTTCCTATCGGCCAAAAGATATTACGGTTTTCTCATTTAAAACAATTAGTGGTAGGCGCATGATAAAATGGAGACATCCACTATTTAGATTGATAACAAAAATCGGTGATGACTGACCAGACGAGAATCGGCGACTGTTCCTGTTTTTCCTGATTACCTCAATCTGTCAAGGATAAAGATTTGACCCCAAACCCATTCTTGCGGATTGCAGTGCCAGAGATGCATTGTTAAGGGATAGCTCTACTTTATCCATATTGAAGCTTGGCAATGTTAAAAAGTAAATTTTGCACTATATTTATTTTTTGCGAGATGAAGAAAATAACAATCATCCCCCACCAACTACCATCCCAACCCCGAAGCCCGGCGCGGATCGAAGGCATCGAGGAGATAAAGCGATAAAGACGATAAAGGAAGCGGCGACAAAAAGAACCAACAAAGGGAACAGACTTATTTTTTGGATTCAGGGTTTACCGGAAGTCGTACTGGCCCTCTAAACTCAATTCGCAGGCCACGTGTTTAAACCACTTCAGCAAAAATATTTTTGTCGCCGCCAAGTTGTCCCCGATTTACAATTTACGACCACCTATTTACGATAATTCTGTTAGATGTCCCCTTTTCACCTGATCTTATTCCCCCTGGAGCTCAGCAATAAACTTATCGGCCTGGGCAATGGCAACGTCCATGTCACGAACCAAACGATCCACGTTGGCCTGGACACCAGTGAGTTCATTGCTCAACCCGGCGATGGCCTTGGCGTTCAGGTTGTGTTTCATGAAGAGTACCTGATCACGCAGGGGCACGAGCACGGGCTCCAACTTTGACTCAGCCTTATGCATGGACTCAATAAGCTTTTTGTACTTCGCCTTCGTGATCTCATATTTTTGCTGACTCGACTTTCTCAAGGTGGCGCTGGAATACTGCTTGAGTTCCACACGCCACTCCTTGAAGAGGGCGTCCGAAACATCCTCGACGGCACTGATGCGGTCGCGCACCTCTTCGGCCTCGGTCTCACTTTTCTGTAAGGTGGCATTGAGTTTATTGTACTCTTTCTCAAGATCACCGCCCTCGAAGTTAACGACACTCCGAAATTGCTCCATAGCCGTCAAAAACTGCTGTTTCGCATTATTTTGCGTGTCGCGTGCCGCCTTGACGCGATCCATCATGATGTCACGCTTATGGATCCCCATTTTCTCCATGGTTCCGTAGTACATGTTACTACAGGCCCCAAGTCCAATAATCATGGCGGCAAAAACAAGCAGTCGAACCCTCATAGTATCTCCTCTATTCATTTACAACAGACTTTTAAGAACATTCACCACGGATTTTTTTCTATTCAGCAACACTGCTTTAATCTGTTTCCCTTTAAACCCAAGGATATTTCCCATCAATCCAGAATCAACATCCAGTCGGCAAATCAAAACCCTCTCTCCTTCTCTCTTCTGAAGGTACTCTAAGCCGCGATAAAATCTATGGGATCCATCGTTGGTTACAATCAGTAACCTTGAGACCCGGTCACTGAGGTTGTCAATTTTTTGCAATCCTTGCAGTTCATTTGCCAAGAACTCTTCGATAGCTTCAAAACCGAAAATCAATGCACCAGCGGACTTCGCATAGAAGAGATGCTTACGCAACTCCGGATTTAATGTCAAAAGAGGAATGTATACCTCTGAATCACGATAAAGTTCAATATTCTCTCTTGCTAATGCGGCTCGAACATCTGACTCAACGCCTTCATTTTCCAACTGTCTCGGTAATTTCATCATATTCCCATACTACCTGCCCAAACTCGTAGACCGGCGCGGATCGAAGGCGTCGCGTACGGCTTCGCCGATAAAGACGAGCAGACTTAGCATTACGGCGAGGACAAAAAAGGCCGAGAGCCCGAGCCAGGGGGCG
>JAYEGS010000239.1:0-11881 GCA_034659215.1 Pseudomonadota bacterium
AACCACTTTTTCCCTTTTAACAACGATGGATCAAATACCTGGCGCCGCGCCCCGATCAATGAGTTGCCGCAGGTAAGCTGGCCGCCGAACCAGGGGACAAAAGCCCCCTCATAGATGGTATTGAGCCAGAGGGAGACTTCGGCCAGTTCCACGGCTACCGGATTTAAGTCGACGCCGTGAACACTGTTGTCGGCGAGATACATCTTCACCTTCTGCAGCTCTTTGGGATACTCTTCGTGAGGGATGTTTTGCTTAAGCTCCTGCTGTTTTTTCAGAAGATAGGCTTCGGCCAGCTGATTGACCGCTTCATTCAAAAAGGCGGCGCTGCCCATCGCCGGTTCGCAGATCGTCAACTCTAAAATCTCATTGGCAGATCTATTCTGGAGGAGCTCCTTTAAGGCATATTTGACCAGACAGCGGGTTAAAACCTCCGGGGTGTAGTAGGAGGCCGATTTCTCCCGGTCGCGTCCGGCAAGGCGGTAGATAAAGGTGCCCTTATCATATTTTACCAGGCTGCCGTCTTCGTTGTAGACGCGCTCATCTTCGTTATACTCTTTAATCGCTTCGGCCCCGACAAAATAGGCGGTATCAAGAAGGTTGTGGTTCTCGCTCGCCTTTTTTACCTCATAGAGATCGGTTTTGGCAAAAAATCCCTTATATGAGAGCAGGGCTTCGTAGACCGCGCCCAACTGGTTGATGCCGAGTTGGGAGTATGAGATCCGGCCGCGCCGATTTTTCTTGCCCTTTTTTGACCGGGAGAGCGACATTAATTCGATGACCTCCTGCATAACCGAGTTACGCAATTTGACCCGGTTTAAAATTGCGGTCTGTTTCGGATCAAAGAGATGGCTGCGTAAAGGCGAGATCTTGAATGTGTGAAAGTCACTGGTTAAAGAGTCTTGAAAAAGCATCCGGCCCCCGTCACTTTTCGTTCGGGGATAGCCGTTGTAGAGGAGATCGAAGAGCAGTTTTATCGATTCGTGGATAAAGTAGCCGTTCTTTGACTCTTCTGTGGTGAGCTGAACCATCTCCAGATCGCGTAGGCTCTCCAGGCTGTAACCTTTACGGTACTCTTCAGATTTATTGCCGGGCAGATAGCCAAGCTCCGGCCGGGCTTCGATATAGAAAAGAAAGAGCATCCGGTACATATAGCGCAGACATTCCCGGGTGAGTTGGCCCGCCATATCATCACGGAAGAGTTTGTCGTGGGTTTGGTTACGCAGATACCAGATTGCCTCGTTGCCGATAAGCTCAATTGCCGCCCGCAAAGAGTATTTCAGATCTTCGGAGACGGAAAAGGCGTGTTTGTGGGAATTTTCATCTAAAGTGTCAAGCAGGGAGATGCCGTCGGCGGGGCAGATTGAATCCCGATGCAAAAGAGCGGCCATGGCTTGCAGGGTGGAGGTTTCGCGGCGGTCGAGAATTTCCCGGAGATCAAATCGAAGCAGTCGTTTTTCATTCCATTTGGTGCGATCAATAAGCAGTAGCTGAGTGCTGCTTATGAGAATCAGCCAGCGGGGCGGTTCTTGTCGGCTGAAAATCTTTTTGCTGATGATCTCGGTGAAAGGAAGATCAAGGTTTACTTCATCTTCATTCTCCGCAGGGTACTGTTCCGAAACGAGAAACAGTTCCAGAGGATCGGTCTCTTCGGCAAAAACATCGAGGGCCTGAATAAACCACAGGTCAGGGGAACCGTCGGTTTTATTGACGCCGCCGATCAAGGGAATGACAGAACCATCATCCATGGTGACCAGTTCGTTTTGCCACTCATAACCCAGAGCGGAGAAAAGCCTGGCCAGCAAATCCTTCTGCAAGGCCAGTCGTTCACGGTTTTTTCGTTCTCGGCTGAGAAGATCCTGGGCGGTGAAAAAACTTTTCCGCAAACTTCTAAGAGCGGTGTGAGGCTGAACCAGGTCATCCTCTTCAGCCCCTCTTTTCCACTCCTTAAAGAGATCTTTCAGATCGTTTTCCAGAATCGAAGAGAGATAGTGGTGGGTATAGAATTCGTTTTCATTGTTGATGCCGGTTGTATCTATCGCCATGTTTTTTTCACTCATGCTTCCTGTCGGTTGAAATTTATTTTTTGGGTTATCAGTTCCTGACGGAGACTCTCTCCCTGATTCTCTTCGAGCGCTATTGTTACTTTGTTGAAGGTTTCCATATGCTGAGCCAGAACTGAAGGGATCATTTAACTCATCAACCTTGTTTCCATTTTTTTAATCGTTTTTTGCACTCTTCGGCGGGCAGCCTGGGATTTTTTGTCATTAGATAACTCAATTTTTCATGGGCCTGCTCTCTTGCAATAACTCCATATTTGATAAGTTCATCAAATATCCAGAGAATTCCATGTACAGAAATCTGTTCTTGTTCAGCTGTTTTCCGTAAGACAGCATCTCCAGTCAACAAATTTGCAAACAATCTCTTGGCGTGGAATAAACACGAGCAATCAGCGATAGAGAGCTTCAGGTGGGTTACCTCTAATAATTGGATCTGCATCAACTCATCGTAGCTGAAACTCTTTTTATGCAAAGAGCCGTTCTCGATGAAGTGATCGAGTTTCGCAACATCACCCTCCTGAACTTCAGCTACCACCAAATCCGTCACATGAAACTCATATGGCAACTCAAAAAATGGTTTCAATAAATCGATCTTCATCAGATCTATGATGATGTTAGCATCATTTACCAGGATGATCATGAAACGAAATTAATCTCCTGATCAAATTTAGCCAAGGATTTATTAAGAAACTCTGCAGCTTTACTGAAACTGATAATCTGTTCAGCTGCAGCATGATAGACAAGTTGCTTGAAACGATTGGCGACCTCTTTGCCCTCGTACTTTCCCGGCTCATCTTTGCGCCAGCCACGCTTATTTGCACGGATACAGAATAAGCGATACATGTTTTCCGAAATAATCCGTAATCGAAAAGCCCGGGCCATGCATGCCTGCATGGAGACACCAAAAATACCTTTCAGCTTTTTCAATTCCCACTCAGTAATCTGATTACGCTGATTCCCCAACTCTTCGCGCATAACGTTTGCCGGCAATAGTAAGGCTCCGGCAAATGCGTGACAAAGTTTTTCGGTAGATTTTTCTTCTACCTCAGAAAAATCAAGTAATAGATGGGCCAGTTCATGAGCCACGGTAAAACGTTTCCGCGCCAGATCAATTCCCTTAAAAACAGCAATAATGGGAATTCCCATGTCGGATACAAATCCGGAAAGACCATCAAAATGCTCAAAGTCAGCAACCTCAAACACCTTAAAACCTTTATCTTCCAACAACTCTATCAGGTGCGGAACCGGTCCATCTCCCAGCTTCCACTTCTCCCGTATTTCCTGAGCCGCTCGTTCAATATCATCATGGTTTTTTATCCGATTATTTGATATTGGATTGTCAAAGCCTGGCTTAATATTGAGGATATCCTCCAATTCCAAATATTTTTGCAGGAAATCAATAGCTTGATATTTAATCTGCTCCTCTGCTTTTTTGCTAAGTCGGGATTTCTTTCTGAACTCCAACCCGGTAATAAAAACCTTTGAAGAGCGGAAAAAATAGTCAGGCTTGACATTCAAGGCTCCAGCCAAAGCAAGCAAGACTTCACTGCTGGGATTAATCAATCCCTTTTCATATTTGCTGATCGCCTGCTTGCTTACCACGGCTCCGGCCTTTAGGGCCAGGGCATCCATACTCATTCCAGCCATTTTTCTGGCAGAATGCAAGCGCACTCCAAATTCATTAATCATAATTAGCGCCTCCTTCGGTTGACAAATAGCATGATTTTATTTTTATTGTCAACCTGCCAGTTTATAAATGAGCAAAGGCGCAAAGGGCGCAGATATTTTTTTGGTTTTTCTTTGTGATCTCTGCACCCTGAAGGGCATAAACGTCTCTGCGGTGAGAATAATACCGAACCGTTACGCCTTGTTTTAGTTTTCCCGGTCGTCTTTGTTGGCAACGGTGGGAACGGTAATAATTTCTCGCCGTGCGGCATCGACGGCACGGTTGGCAATATTCTGTACTTTTTCGTAGGCTGATTCCTGTTTTTGGGCAAGCTGATCGATCTGTGTTCGCATTGATTCAACCAGTTTTTCCAACGATACGACACTATTTTCCAAAACTCTTTTTTCGCCGGCAAATTCAGCCATCATCAATGATTTCTCGGAATCAAACCTTTCCTGCAGGCGTTCAGAAACTTCTTTAACCGCCTGGCTAATGGCTTTCTCTTTTTCAGCGGAAAAACCGGCAACCCTGGCATTCAATTCGTCCATGGCCTGTTCCCGTTCACTTACGATCTTATCTCGCTGTTCAAGCTCATTGAGGCGTTGGCCGGTTTCTAATGCAAATGTTTCTTGTTTGTCTGAGATCTCACGTTCAATTTTTTGCAAATCATCACTTAATTGATTCTGTTTGAGTTCATGTTCACGTTTGAGCTTGTATTGGTACTCCTCCTCATCACGTTTTCTTCTTTTAGTAAGCTCTTCTTGTTCCTCTTTTAATCGGGATTCAAAAACGAGCTTCTCTTTTTTCCATTGTTCCCGTTTTTCGTTGATCTCGGAGTCAAAGGCTGCTTTGCTCTCTTTTATGTTTTTATCAAGTTCCTCTTCCGAATCTTTCATCTTGTTGTCAAATTGGAGTTTACGTTCCTGTTGTGCTTCAATCAGAATCGCGAGATCTGAAGCTGCAGCCTCAATTTCATACAGTGTTTTTAACTCTACCTGTTTCTCTTCAAGCGCTATTGTCACTTTGTTGAAGGTTTCCATTTCGCTTTCGAATCGTTCTGCAAGCCCGGCCAGTTCCTTTCCCAGAGAAGTGCGTAAATCATGAATACGTTGAATCGGATCATTTTTTGCCTCTTTTTGAGCGGTTGCCAAAGCCGCCTGTTTTTCCGCCTTTTCTCTTGCTTTTTGGGCATTCAGTATTTCCCGTTCCCGATTTTTAAGAATTTCCTTCATTCCCATGTAGGCGTCCAGTAACTCTTTTTTTGTGTTGCTGCTGGTTACGTTAGGAATTTCGTTTTTGTTTTCCATTTCTCTCTTCTCCATATTGAGATTAGTTGTTAATTGATCTTATTGGGTAGTGTTATATTTTTTTCTAACTTTAGAGTAGAGTTTATGACTGCTTTATTATTTTCACCGCAGAGGCGCAGAGATCGCAAAGAAAAAACAAAAATCTTTGCGCCCTCTGCGCCTTTGCGGTGAAAAAGCCTTTTAGCCCTTTAACACTGCAATAACTTGTATAAAAGGCTTATCTTCCGTGGTCATGGTATCTTCAACCCAATCGATAAATTCATCAAATTTTCTTTCGATTTCACGTTTTTCTTGTTCTTTTTTGCTGAGTTGTTTTTTCGCCATATAGAAAAATTCAAGCTGTTTGTACTGTTTACCTTTAAGTCGCTCTAATTTATCAAGCTGTTCCTGGAGTTTGGGGTTTATCAAATCTTCAAAAGTTTGTCGTTGTTCACTCATGTAGATTTTGGCCTGTTGTACGGCTTCGGGTAGCAGGCCGCGCAAGGAATCAAGGTTAAGTTGAATCTCTTTACAGGGGAAGCGGGTTTTGCCGAGACCGGTCCTGTTCAGCAGAGGTTTGAACTTTTCAATATGTTGGAAATCATCTTGATTAAACGTGACGCCAAACCAGCGATGGACCAGAGGGTGGCCTTTTCGGTTGGGGATCAGGCCGGAAAGAATAAAGACTGTTTCACCCTGTGCTAAGGAGCCGGAAAGGGTTAATACCGGAGCTTCATGGCGGCCGAATTCGGCAACCATCTTATCGTTGATCCATGTAAGAATTGGATTGTGTTGCCAGAGATAGTGGATATCCGGCCAAGCATTTTCATCCTTGCGGCTGCGTTTGATCTCTTTCTGAATCACATCAGGGTCGGCAGACAGAACAAAGATTTCGTCATTTGGCCAGACCTCACCTGGCAAAGTGAATTTGAGGCGATGTTTAAGGTCTTTGGTGGCGGTTAGGGATATCTGTTGCAGGTTGTCGTCAAAATCGACCTGCAGGGTCTCTGCCTGTCTGAGATGCTCGATGGCTTCTTTGAGGTATGAAAAATCATCATTGTAGAGGGTGGGCATGGAGCTTAAATGGTTCTCGGCTGCCGGTGGTTTGTTGCCGGTCTCATTGCTGCCCATTAACAGGGCAAGAGGGTCGAAAGCCTCCTCACTATTTTGGTTTAATTTCTGTTCAAAAACAGTGCTGCTGATACCGGTTTCAATGGCCTTGGCGGTTATCCGCTCCTCTTCATCAATGTCATAGACACCCATAAGGGCGGAGGGATCGCCGATATTTTTTACCGCTTCTTCATCCTTGGTGATAAGAAGTTCAAGGATGCGCATATCACCTTTGATTTTTTCGTTCATGCTCTGGTTAACCAGATAGAGAATGTAGGGTGTATGCTCCTGACCGTACCGATCAACCCGGCCATTGCGCTGCTGAAAGACCATGAGCGACCAGGGTATATCGAAATGAATAAGACGATGACTGAGATAATGCAGGTTAATCCCCTCGGACGCTACATCGGAGGCGATAAGCAGGCGCACCGGGGCCTCTTCTTTGCCAAAATCTTCGACAACTTTCTGCTGTTCCACATCAGGCATGGAACCATGTAAAATAGCCACCTGATTATCTTTCAATTTAAGGTCTTGGAGAAGATGTTTTTCAAGAAAACGCAAAGTCTCGATACGTTCAGTGAAAATTACGAGGCGGTCAAGTTTATCTCTCCCGGTCCAGCCGTAGCCATTTTTTTTGTCGGTGATGACGGAGAGCAGTTTTTGATATTTGGAAAAATTGTCGGGGGTTATGCCGGATACTGCCTCAGCCAGCTCTGAAAGCTGTTCAATATCTTTCAACGCTTCTGTTAACGTTTCTGGGGTATTATCTTTTTTAAGCCTTTGGATGCGGTTGTGAATCGTCAAAAGACAGGCAGCTGGACTGGAGAACAGCGCTTTTTCCAGGGTTGTTTTAAAGAGTTGTCCGGCTCCTTTGTGTTGATCCAATTTGGCAAATTGGAGATCAGATAGAATATCATAAGCGACCTCTTCGACATTGCTCGCATGACAATAGGCTTTGCTGATCTCTCTTGCTTTAAAGGCGCTCTGCACCTGATCCTGAATGTCCTTTTTAAAGCGGCGGATACATAAGCCTTTGATATCCTCCGGACCATAGTCGTCCGGGTTGGCGATGGCCGTGGGATCAAGCATGTTCATTAAACTGGCAAAACTTCGCGCCCGGCCGTCATGTGGGGTTGCCGAAAGCATGATCAAAGTGTCGGAGCGCCCAGAGAGAAGTTTGGCCAGTTTGGCGCGTTGCGAAGAACCCTTGCCGCGCTGGGCGACATTATGAGCTTCATCGATAACGATGATGTCCCAATAGGCATTTTCGAGATAGTTTCGATATTCGGTATCTTGTTTCAGGGTGTCGATAGAGACGATGGCTTTATCGTAATAGTAAAAGGGGTTGTGGTTGGTAGGGATTTTGGAACGAACCCGGTGGATACCAACCGAATCAAGGCGAACTAAGGGAATTGTGAAACGTGACCACATCTCCTTCTGGAACTGGGTCAGCATGCTTTTTACAGCCAAAACCAGAATACGCTTGCCTTTGCCCCGACGAATCAACTCGCTGACCAGAATGCCGCAGGCCAGAGTTTTGCCAAGACCAACGGCATCTGCAATCAAAATGCGTTGTCGAGGTTGCTCCAAAGCCTGGATCGCCGGATCAAGCTGATAAGGTACGGAATCCATGGCGGCTTTATGGCCGATGTAGAGTTTTTCATCGGTAGGTGGAATTTGCCGCAACAGGCTTTCCATATAAAGAAGAGAGCCTTGATAAGAGCTGGATGTGTCGGGCACCAGTTTAGTATCTACAGGATCGAGAACCTCGATGTTTTTGTCAATTTCATCAAGAAAAATTGCCTCTTTATCTTTAACCAGTTCCGATATCCCGACCACGGTCAGGGCAAAGCCACCGGTTGAGGTTCGATCCATTTTCCGCACCAACCATTCGGCATCCCGAACTACTATCCGTGCCCCCGGTGCTATGGCATTAACTGTATTCACTCGATCCTCTAAATGATATAATTTACGGATTTCTTGCAGAATAGTTTTAAATTAGATGTTTTGTCAACTGAAACATCACAATCGTTCAAACGACAAAAGATCAGTATTGAGAAACAAGCAAAATTCGGCTGAAAACTCACTTTAAAACTTGACATTATTTTAGACTGAGCCTATATAGAAAACCATATTTGTCAACATTAGATATATCTATAGATCAATATTTAACCAGTAGCTATTCATCATGCAGGAAATTCGTTTTCATGGGCGGGGTGGACAGGGGGCGGTTATCGCTTCCCGGATTCTCGCCCAGGCCCTCTTTTTTGAAGGTCGTTACGCTCAGTCGTTTCCCACGTTCGGGGCTGAACGACGCGGGGCTCCGGTAGCCGCTTTTGTCCGGGCTGACGAAACTTTTATCAACATCCGCAGCCGGGTCACCAAACCCGATTATGTGGTCGTCATGGCGGCCCGCCTGATTGATACCGTCCCGGTCACCGACGGCCTCAAGCCGGGTGGTATTCTGCTGATCAACAGCGACCAACCACCTGAGACTTTCAATCTTGAGCCGACAACCGGTTCTGAAAAACCTTCATATCAAGTTATCACCGTAAATCTTAATCGTATTGCTTTAAAATATGGACTGGGCAATGAGATCATGCCGCTGATCAACGCCCCGGTACTCGGAGCTCTGGCGAAAGTCAGCGGGCTGGTCAAGCCGGAGAGTTTAATTCAAGCCCTCCCCTACTACTTACCCGCTCGCCTGGCCGATAATGAAAAAGCATTACTTGAAGCCTACGAGACCGTAGCCACCTTAAATTGATTATGACCAAATTAAAACACGTAAAAGCTATTCAAAACGGGGATTTTACCGGCCTGCCGATCTCGGCCGACTCAACTGCGGTTAACCTGACCGGAAGCTGGAAATTTTTCCGCCCCCACCTGGTAACCAAGGAGTCACCTTGCCGCCAGGCTTGCCCCTTGAATATTCCGATTGCCGCCTATCTCGACAAACTCGCTGCCGGTAATATTTTAGAAGCGCTCAACCTTTTACGCGACTACAACCCGATGCCGGCAATTACCGGTCGCGTCTGCCCCCATTTCTGCCAAAGTGCCTGCAATCGCCAGGAATTTGATGAGGCCGTTTTGATCGGCGATCTGGAACGCTATCTTGGGGATCTGGGATTAGATAACCCGCATTCCGCAAATATCGAAAAAAGAGCTGAAAAAGTTGCCATCATCGGGGCCGGACCGGCAGGCATAAGTGCTGCCGTTTTTCTCGCCCGGAAAGGTCTCAAAGTCACGATCTTCGAACAGGCACCGTTAGCTGGCGGTCTTTTGCGTTACGCGATTCCGGCCTACCGGCTACCGCGAGAAACTCTTGATCAAGAGTTGAACAACCTCCTCGGCAGCTACAACATTGAGCTGAAATGCAATCATCGAATTGAACCCTCTAAACTGGCGCTACTTGAAAAAGAGTATCATCATATTATCTGGGCTCCGGGCCTGCAACGCTCCAGCCGACCGGCCCCCTGGCGCGACACTCCTCAAGTAAAAGGGGCTCTGGAACTACTCGCCGCAATCAACCGGGATGAAATTATTGATGGTCAACATTTCATCGTTGTCGGCGGCGGCAACGCCGCTCTTGATACGGCTCGCAGCCTGCTCCGACTGGGCAAAAAAGTAGAGATCGTCTACCGGCGGACAATTACCGAGATGCCGGCTTATGCGGAGGAAAAAAAGCAGGCATTGGCCGAAGGTCTGGTGATTCATGAAAAAATAGTCGTGGGCACCATTGAGGCGGGCGAAACTTTGCAAATTAATCTCCATCAGGCCCAAGACCATGATGGGCGCATCAGTGAGGGAGATTTTCTCAAAAAAGTCGAAGCCGATTATCTGATCGCAGCCATCGGCCAGGAGAGCGATCTTGATTTAAATGGATGTAATTTAAATAATCGTAACTCAATTATCAAAGCGGGTGATTTTGCCCACGGTGCGGCCTCAGTCGCCGAAGCTCTGGCCTCCGGCCGCCGGGCTGCCGAAGCCACCCTCAAAAATTTAGAGATTACTTCTTCCTTAAACGCAAATACAGAGTCGGAAAACCCGACTGTAGTCGAAAGCAAATCACTTCATCTCGATTACTACAACAAAATTCCGGCAATCAGCGTCCCGGAACTCGATATTGAGGTCAGAAGAGATGATTTCTCTGAAATTCGCCAAAGTTTAACTCAAGAACAGATGAAAAGCGAGATTGAGCGCTGTTTTCATTGCGGCAGCTGCACCGCCTGCGGCATCTGCTGGTTCTTCTGCCCGGACGTTGCCATTGCGATTAATCGAGAAGAGAGTGACCCGGACAAACGGGTACTTTTTGATTACGACCACTGCAAAGGCTGCGCTCAATGTACCGTAGTCTGCCCGCGCGGCGTGATTGAGATGGAGGAGGATCATTAATATGCAGAAAAAAGCTATTTTGCTGGGTAGTGATGCAATTGCGCACGGGGTCAGATTGAGCCGTCCGCAAGTAATTTCAGCCTATCCGATTACGCCTCAGACCCATATTATCGAAACCCTCTCCGAGATGGTCGACAAGGGTGAGCTGAAAAGTCAGTATATCAAAGTCGAATCGGAGATGTCGGCAATCGCTGCGGTTTTAGGCTCGGTTTCGGCCGGCAGCCGCTCTTTTACAGCGAGCAGTTCACAAGGCCTGGCAATGATGCATGAACTCCTGCACTGGTTTGCCGGAGCCCGACTGCCCCTGGTTTTGGTCAATGCCAACCGCGCGCTTGGGGCCCCCTGGAATATCTGGAGTGACCAGAGTGACAGTTTTTCCCAACGTGATACCGGCTGGCTCCAGATCTATTGCGAAACTTCTCAAGAAGCTCTTGATACAATCATCATGGCCTACAAAGCCAGCGAACAACTGATGCTGCCGATTATGGTAATGATCGATGGTTTTATTCTTTCGCACACGATGGAGCGGCTCCTGATTCCCGACCAACAAGAGGTTGACGACTATCTGCCGGCCTACCGGCCGCCTTATCAACTTGACCCCGGTAACCCGATGACATTTGGGGGTGCAGCCCAGCCCGATCTTTTCTATGAGCTCAAAAAAACATTCTCCGAAACCATGACTGAAGCCTTGACCGTTATTGACGACTGCCAGGATGAGTTCGCGAATAAGTTTGGCCGCAGTTATGAACCGATCATGCGTTGTCTGGAGGGAGATGAAAAGAGTGACACGGCCTTACTTTGTTGTGGGGCAATGACTGGAACCGCTCGCGTCGCGGTTGAAAATTTAAGAAAAAACGGAACTTCAATAGATCTTTTCAAGTTACGACTCTTACGTCCTTTTCCTAATCGGGAACTGGCCAAGGCTTTAAAAGATAAAAAACGAATCATCGTCTTAAACCGGGCCTGCTCCTACGGCGTCGGCGGCACATTGAGCCAGGAAGTTAGGGCCGCTCTTTACAATCTGCCGCAGCGGCCGGTGGTTAATGATGTCATGATCAGTCTTGGCGGCAAGGAGGTTTTTCCCGAAACCATCGCCGAGGTGGTTGAAAACCGGGAGAAACTTTCAAATGTTGATTGCAACTGGCTGAAAAGTTAAGTTGCAGAGGATAGCGACGAACATTGCTTCGCCCACTTCGAGGGGGACACAGCTCAGATCGGCGACAGGCTTTCAGCCTGCGCCTGGAGCAATGTCCCCGCATCGAGACAGGTCGAACAAAAACCGCAACAAAAAATTCACTCTATCGCGGTGCGGGGACAATGCTTTGCGTCAATGCGCAGCATTGACGCAAAGCATTGACCCCCTCGAAGCC
>JAYEGS010000240.1:0-11871 GCA_034659215.1 Pseudomonadota bacterium
CTACTTCTTCGACTCTTGTTTTTCAGCGGTTTTTTCACGTTTGGCCGAGGTAATGAATACTGGTTCTACCGGAACATTTTGGTAGTGATCCTTGGTCGTGGTTTTGACCCCGGCCATCTTGTCGATGACGCTGATCCCTTTGACAACCTTAGCGAAGACGGCGTAACCGAAGCCGTGGTCGCCATGGTCGAGATTGCTGTTGTTTTTCAGATTTATGAAAAACTGGCTGGTTGCACTATTGATTTGTTGAGTGCGGGCCATCGAGAGCGTGGCTCTTAAGTTGCGCAGGCCGTTATCGGCCTCATTTTTGATTGGAGCACGATTCTCTTTTTTTTCCATTTTGGCATCAAAACCGCCGCCTTGAAGGACGAAACCCGGGATTACGCGATGAAAAATGGTGCCGTCATAGAATCCGGCATCGACATAATCAAGAAAATTTTTCACGGTAATCGGAGCTTTGTCAGGGTAGAGCTCAAGTACCATAGTTCCCATACTGGTCTCCATGACCACTCGGGGATTGTCGGCTGCCGCTTCGGAAACCGTCGGCATTCCCATTGAAAATGCCATAAAAAGTCCACCCAATAATAAAATCTTAATCGCCAGCATCAATTTACTCCTTAATTTTTTAGTTATATGTTGTAAATACTTTTATCACTCATCTATCCATTTCTGCAAGGCGGCAATGATCTTGCCCGCCTGTTCACTGTTTGAAATGTTGAATTTTGACTGCTGCATGTAGTTACCCTTCATTTTGCGATAGCGGCGAATTGTATAGAGATCCTTGCCGAAATCTTCCGTTTTTTTATCCCACTGTTTATAGCGAAAGACAATGGTTGTCCAGGCGCCTCGGGTAAGAATCTCTTTGTCAAGTTCCTTGACGATGAGCTGACCATCTTCTTCATAGTTCATGGATATTTCATCAATTGTTTCCGCCATCATTGTCTCCTGTTTTAGTGATTTAGGTTCTTACTAATAGCCACTTTAAGTTAAAAGCGGTTAAGTTGTTATTTTGGCTTCGCCCGGCTTCGAGGGGGACACAACTCAGATCGGCAAGCGGCTTGCAGCCGCCGCCTGGAGGTATGTCCCCGTATAGGGATAGTTTGAGAACTACATTACGCTGAATAGTTACATTGAATTTAGATTTTGCCTCTTTGGTTCCGGCTAGTTCGGGTTAGGTTTTTTGCGACAGTTACGCCGCTCTTTTTAACTTTTTAATCTGTTTTACAGCAGATTGCTGGCCAGATCCGCGAGTTCCGAGCGTTCTCCTTTCTCAAGATTGATATGGGCGTAGAGTTTTTCTCCCTGCATCTTGGCGATGATGTGGCTCAAACCGTTGGAGTGGCTGTCAAGATAGGGGTGGTCGATCTGGAAGATATCGCCGGTAAAGACGATCTTGGTGTTTTCGCCGGCTCGGGTGACGATCGTCTTGACCTCGTGCGGAGTCAGGTTCTGGGCTTCATCGACAATAAAGAAGATCTTTACCAGGCTGCGACCGCGTATGTAGGAGAGGGCTGAGATGATCAGTTTTCCATCTTCCAGCATTTCGCGAAAGTGGGGCGTGTTCTTGCCCTCCCGACTGTGAGACTGAATAACCCCGAGATTGTCGAAAAGAGGTTGTGTGTAGGGTGATATTTTATCACTGATATCGCCGGGCAGATAACCGATGTCCTTGTTGCTTAAAGGGACAATCGGCCGGGCCAGATAAATTTGCCGGTAGAGGTTGCGCTGTTCAAGACCTGCGGCCAGAGCGAGCAGCGTTTTGCCGGTTCCGGCTTTACCGGAGATCGTCACCAGAGAGATGTTTGGATTGAGTAGGGCATCCAAGGCAAAGATCTGTTCGGCATTGCGCGGGATGATACCGGAAACGGCTCTTTTTTCGACCCGGCTGATTAACTTCCGTTGGTCGTCACAGGTGGTCAGGGCTGATTTGTTGGCGGAGCGCAACACCATGTATTCGTTAGGTTTTAAAGGTTCACTTAAGGAGAGCTCCGAGAGGGCCGGGTTCTCCTCCTCGGAGTAGAGCCGGTCAATAAGTTCATCGGCAACGTCCTCGACTACCCGGGTGCCGGTGTAGAGGGTGCTGACATCTTTGATATGGTCACTGGTGTAATCTTCAGCCTGCAGGCCCACAGCTTTGGCCTTCATGCGCAGGTTGACATCTTTGGTTACCAGAATAACCTTTTGATTTTTGTTCTGGTGGGTGATGATATAGGCAAGATTGAGGATGTGGTGATCTTTTTTGAGTGGATTGAAGCTCTTTTTAATCTCGGGAGCCATCTCCTCATCAAGACGGATACTGATTTTGCCGAGGCCGGGGCCAATCTCAACTCCGTTGTTAAAAATGGCGTCACCACAGAGCTCGTCCAGAGTTCGGACAAACTTACGAGCATGATAGTTGATGATCTCGTTGCCGCGCTTGAAATTGTCGAGCTCTTCAAGTACCGTAATCGGGATAATTATATCGTTGTCGGCAAAATGGCGTAACGAGGAACTGTCATGCAGGATAACATTGGTGTCGAGAACGAATATCTTTTTCTCTTGGGACGCAGACTCCGTCATCATCACTCCTTTATCGTTTGCGGCCCCTGATGAGGCCGTAAAAAGCGCCCACCACACCGCCGGTAAGATGGGCAAACTGGGAAATATTATCTTTTCCCAAGGATCCGTACAACTCATTGCCGAGGTAGAGGAAGGCTACCAGGATCAGGGTTAGTGGAATTTCACCAGCCCGAATATTGGAGCAAGAACTTAAAAGAATCAGCATAAAGACGATGCCGCTGGCTCCGAGCAGCCCGGTGTTAAAAAATACCGCGTTGAGCAGAGCCGTGAGCAGTGCGGTTACCAGAATCATCTCAAAGAGAAGCCCTGAACCGAATTTTTCCTCGTTAATCGGGCCGATCAGCAGCAGGAGGGAGAGATTCGCACTCAAATGGGCGAAGCTGCCATGACCGAAAATGTAGGTGAAAAACTGAATATAGTGGAGTGGTGACGACCCATGCAGCCCCGGATATGCGGTAAAAAAAGTCTGTGTGGTGGCACCATTGGTAAGTTGATCGGCACCCATGGCGGCACAGCAAATGAGCGCCAGGGTCAGCGTGACCGGGGCATTATAACGTATTTTCATGGTCGCTAAAATAGGGGCTGGAGCAATCCTTGTCAAGAGGATTTTCACCGTCCTTGATTTTCTTTTAGTTAAGCTGAAGCCTTTTTACCCATTATCCGGTCGCTCCTGCTTGACGACCTCTGCATTTTGAGTGTATGTATCATGGACAAGAGAAAGAAATATGACTAACTTTCAGGAGTAAGTTACCAATGGACAACAAAAACGTAGCCATCTTTGCCGCACATTGTCTTCAAGGTCGGCGCCTGGAGCTTGGCTTTCTTTTGCAGGAGTTGCAGCGCGATGGTTTTATCGGGTCAGGCGATGTCGAACGCTGCCGCCGCTCGGCCAAGATTAAACGTAGTCTGCCGCACCATCCACTGGCGTTGATCGGGGCCTTGAAAATTGAGGATCGGCGGACGGCGGGCGGCGTACTTTCGCTTGAAGATCTGATCTCCTGGGTGGCGGCCAAATCCGGCCTGCCTTATCAACATGTCGATCCTTTAAAACTTGAAGTGCATGCCATTACCGGTCTTAATCTTCCTCTGGCCTACCTCGAACGTTTCAATATTATGCCGATCAAAGTAGTTGGTGATCGGGTGGTTATGGCGACGGCTGAACCCTTTGTTGATGAATGGGTCAAAGAGCTAAGCCAAGTTTTAAAGAAAAAGATTGAGCGGGTGATTGTTAATCCGCTCGATATAGAGCGTTACCGGCGGGAGTTTTTTGCCCTGGCCGAATCGGTCAAGGGAGCCAGCGATGGTCGGGTCAGCACATCGCAGATCTCCGATTTTGAACAGTTGCTCACTCTGGGTCGGGCCGGTCGGCTTGATGCCGGCGACCAGCACATTGTCCATATTGTTGATTGGCTGTTGCAGTACGCTTTTGACCAACGAGCCAGTGATATCCATCTCGAACCCCGGCGCGAGAGCGCCAATGTTCGCTTTCGTATTGATGGTGTTCTCCATCATATCTATCAAATTCCGCAGAATGTGATGAATGCGGTGACCAGTCGTATCAAGGTTCTGGGTCGCATGGATGTTGCGGAAAAGCGCCGTCCTCAGGATGGTCGCCTGAAAACCGTCACCCCCCAGGGTGAAGAGGTTGAGCTGCGGCTTTCGACCATGCCGACTACTTTTGGTGAGAAGCTGGTGATGCGTATCTTTGATCCCGAGGCTTTGAAAAAATCGTTTCAGGAACTCGGTTTCAGCGATGAAGAGTTAAAAACCTGGCGCGGCATGGTTGAACGCCCGCATGGTATTATTCTGGTTACCGGTCCCACCGGTTCGGGAAAGACCACAACCCTCTACTCCACGCTTAAACATCTCGCCAGGCCCGAACTTAATGTCTGTACGGTCGAAGATCCGATCGAGATCGTCGATCCCAAACTCAATCAGATGCAGGTTCAGCCCTCCATCGGGGTTACTTTTGCCAGTGGCGTCCGCACTCTTTTGCGCCAAGATCCTGATATTATCATGGTCGGCGAGATTCGTGACCTTGAAACTGCCGAAATCGCGGTTCAGGCTTCCCTGACCGGCCATCTTGTCCTCTCAACGTTGCATACTAACGATTCCGCCTCCGCCGTTACCCGCCTTCTCGATCTTGGGGTCTCCGATTTTCTGATTCAGGCAACCCTGCTCGGAGTTACGGCGCAACGCCTGGTGCGCACCCTCTGCCCTTTTTGCAAAAAACCGGGGCCGATTGACGAGCACCACTGGTACCTGTTGACTACGCCCTGGAAAATCAAGCAACCGGAAAATATCTACCACGCCGTCGGCTGTTCCGAATGCCGCAACACCGGTTACCTAGGTCGTAGTGCCCTTTTTGAGATCATGCTTGTCACCCCCGAACTTTCCGAACTTATCTCCTCAAGCATTAACTTGGAAGCTTTGCGCCGCCAGTCAATCAAAGACGGGATGCGGCCTTTGCGTTTAAGCGGTGCCAACGCCGTCGTCGCCGGCCTCACAACCCCGGAAGAGGTCTTCAAAGTCGCCCCGCCGCCGCGTAACCTCGGGAACCTGCAAAAGTAGACTTCCGGTTAAGTGAGACTTGACAAGTAAATGTAAAAGATATAGTAACTATTCAGCGTAATCACCTTAAAGCCACTACAAATGGTGCGAACATTGGCTTCGCCCGGCTTCGAGGGGGACACAGCTCAGATCGGCAAGCGGCTGCGCCGCCGCCTGGAGCAATGTCCCCGCATCGAGATCGTTTGAGGACTACATTACGCTGAATAGTTACAAAATATATACATAAGTGATTGTGATAGTTATCTTTAACGCTATAATAAAAAAGGAGAATGTTGTGTTTAAAAAAATCTCGCTACGACTACCACTTATTGTTTTGTTTGCTGTTTTTTTTCTGATAATCACCTCTGTCGGTGCATTTGCTGAAAAACGGGGTGCCGGTCTTCGTCAGGCCGTAGAGTATAGTCACATCTGTCAGGTGCCATATAATATAGAGGATTATGGTTATATTACCGGACTTCATGTTGTTGCTGACTGGCAAGGTGACCTGGATTTTACATTCAGATTTTTTTGCGGTGGTCAAGCTTATGCTGTTGTAAACAAGAAGATTGGTCCAGAAGGGTGGACCGGGCTGCCCAGTCAGCTTCTGCCCAATGGGGTTGATTTAGAATTTCCCACGTTGATTTACGTCTACTCTCAGGTTGATTCTGATTATACCGGTCCCGATGATGAGAACTTTTGGGTAACCCAGTTCGTTTTTCTTCCCGGTTCAGGTTTCAGTCACCAGACCTTTACTTCGCATGAGCTTAACCCGGTGCTCTATTAGTCATGGTGTTGAAAGTCTCTGAGATATAAATACGTTGTTTCGGGAATAGGGCATACATCGTTTAAATTGAATGATTTTCGAATCAGTTCTGCAGAACCAAAAAGGCCGCAAGTTGAAACTTGCGGCCTTTTTGGTTTTCTGACATATCATCTACAAGGCTCTTTAATCATCAAAGGCCATTTTTGTCTGCCACTCTTTCCAGACGTTGCCGACCAGGTCGGGGCCGGGTTTGAGGGTTGGTTTACCGGGTTTCCAGCCGGCCGGCGTGGCTTCGCTGCCTTTGCTCTTACGGACATATTGGAAGGCTTGGAGTTGGCGGATGGTTTCGTTGAAATTGCGGCCGACGGGCGGCATCAGGACTTCGTAACCCTGGATTATGCCGTCAGGATCGATAATAAAACGGCCGCGGTTTTCAACGCCGGCTTCTTCGTTAAAGACGCCGTAGAGTCGGCCGATCTTGCCGCTGGCATCGGAGAGCATCGGGAAGGGGACGCCGCCGTCAACCATTTTAGAGAGTTCGTTATCATTCCACATTTTATGGACAAAAACCGAGTCGATACTCATCGAAAGGACTTCAACTCCGAGTTTTTCGATTTCGGAATATTTTTCGGCAACTGCCGAAATTTCGGTGGCTCAGACAAAGGTGAAATCACCCGGATAGAGGCAGAGCAGAACCCACTTGCCGAAATAATTTGAGAGTTTAACATCGATAAATTTCCCCTGCTGATAGCCGGGGGCCGAGAAATCGGGTGCTTTTTGACCAACTTGAATCATCGGTTTGATCTCCTTTGGGTTAGTGTTTGTATCGGTTTCAAGTTTTTCAGTTAGGTTTTGGTTTTCATCAACCGGCCCGCCGCCTGGACGGGTGCAGCCGACAGCCATCTCTTCAGCCATAAAAATACCTCCTTATTACAGTTTTTTCTTTTCAAATAGATAGAACATGCCGAGTACAATGAGGGCAAAAACTACGATTATCAGCCAATGGCTGACGCCCAGTGCCTGGGGCAGGGTGAGTTTGCCGTAGTTTCCTAAAGTTATGATCTTGGCTTTCATGAAGGGGTAGGCTTCGGCATAGAGAGCGGCTCCGCAGAGCATGCCGAAGATTCCCCAAAGGCCGTCGAGACGGCCCTCGCCGACGGCGCCGACGGCGGTACCGGGACAGTAGCCCAACAGGCCCCAACCAATACCGAAAAGAGAGCCGCCCAGGAGTTGGCCGCCGATTGAGGTGCCTTTGACACTCAATTTAATCAGGCCGGCATCTTTTAAAAGGTAGAGGCCTACGGCGGAAACGATGATTGAGCTGAGCATGAATTTAAAGATGGTCATATCGATAAAGCGCATCGCTCCAATCTGTTTATCATAGCGTAAGACCTGGGCTTTTTGCAGGAGGATACCAAAAAGAATGCCGGTTATCAGACCATAGCCGAGACTCATGACCGACCTCCCTTGCCGCGATAGATGAGATTGGCAATAACGGCGCCGACGAGAAAGAATCCGGCCAGCGAGATAAAACCGCTGGTTGAAAGTTGAGCCAGACCGCTCAACCCGTGACCGCTGGGTCAGCCGCCGGCCAGACGGGCACCAAAGAGAGCGATAACCCCGCCGATAAAGGCTGTGACGCCACGTTTGACCGGGCTTGGGCCGAATCGTTTTCGCCACATCTCGGGCACCAGCTGAACCTTGAAATCATCCGAGAGCCGGGACGAGATGAAGGCTCCGAGCAGAGCCCCGATGACAAACATTAACTGCCAGTCAGGTAGGGAACCGGCCCCGTATTTTCCTTTTTTTGCGGTAAAGTAGGCGTTGCTTGCGGTGTCGATACCAATACTCTCTTCGACGACCGCCGCAACCCGGACAAATGTGGTTGAGGTGCCGAAGAATTTGCCACTGATCCAGACCGACAAAATCAGCAAGATTCCGGCTAAGGCTCCAGCCAGATAGGGATTCCAGGTTCGTTTAAACATTTATTGTTGCCACTAATCCAGTTCGGGCTTTGGTGTTTTATCAGTCGGTTTAGGCAGAATCGGGTGCACTACAAGTGGTTGTATTCCGGTTGTGGCTTTGAGAAAGGCGACGACGTTGTCGATTTCATCTTTTTTGAGAACGGTTTCGAGTTGAGCTGAACTCATAACCACGACCGCCGCTTTCAGGCCCCAGACTTTACCGGAGTGAAAGTAAGGCAAGGTCAACTCGATGTTGCGCAGCGAGGGTGATTTGAAGACAAATTCATCACTCATGATTTTAGTGACCAGATAACGGCCTTTGTCACCGGCAACGATGCGGCTGACCGGAGCGTTGATCACGCCGAAACTATAGTAGTCATCGCCGCCCATATTGATGCCGCCGTGACAGTCGGCGCAACCGTTATTAATAAAACTGGCGAGGCCTTTTTTCTCGCTTTCATTAAGCGCTCCGGCGTCACCTTTGAGGAAGAGATCAAAGGGGGAATCCGGTGTGTTCAGGGTTGCTTCAAAAACCTCAATCGCTTTGGCCATATTGTCAAACGTGACCGGGTCGGCTTCGCCGGGGAAGGCTTTTTTGAAGAGTTCAATATATTCCGGCATACTTTTCAAGGTTTTGACCACCATTTCCGGTTTATTGTTCATCTCGACACTGGCTTGAACCGGGCCTTTGGCCTGTTCGGCCAGATCTTTGGCCCGTCCATCCCAGAATTGGGCCACATTATAGACTGAGTTGTAGACGGTCGGGGCGTTGCGCGGTCCTTTGCGCCAGCCGTGACCGGTTGAGGTCTCTTGAAAATCGGCGCCACCGAGGCCGACATTATGGCAGGTGTTGCAGCTGATCAAGGCACTTTTTGACAGGCGGGGCTCAAAATAGAGGATTTTTCCGAGCTCGACTTTGGCCGGGGTTGCGGGATTGCCCTCAAGAACCGGAGCGGTAGCCGGAATTGGTTTGAAATACTCCTGGGCATCTGTCATCAGCTGGTCGCCGGCCAGAGCCATATTTGAGATTATGAAAATGATTCCTAAGGTTATGAGGCTGAATGATAACGTTTTCTTCATCTTGGTTCTCCTTAGATGTTGTCTTAAAGTGTTATGTAGTGCTTAAATAAGGCATACTTAATTCAATATACACTTGATATTGTGGAAAGTCAAAAAACATCGGAATTGCAAAAATTGTATTTTTTAGTTGACTTCAAGGGGTCACAGGTGAAATATGCTGGTACGGCAGAGTTGCTTATTGAGATAATAATTACCCTTTTAATGGTGTCTTTGTCAAGTTGTTTTTAATATAGATTTGGGGGAGAGTTTTTGTTATGTCTGAAATTTCTTTGCTTGAAGAGCATCTAGAGCAACGTTTAAATGAAAACCTGGAGCTCCGGCGCCGGTGTCAACAAGAGAATTTGACCTGGCTTCGGGCCAATATGAATCCCTACTTCTTCCTGACGATGGAAGAGTATCATGACGCGATTGATCTGCTGGTTGCCGGTCTTGATACGCTGGGTTTGAATCGGCATCTACTGCTTGCCGATCGTGATGAGTTGCGGATTACGGCCGGGTTAAATCAGGCCGGTTCGATCTATGAAACATTGACTCGGTTGCAGCAAAAACCGACTTACGCCGAGATTACTCACTCTTATGGGAGTCTGCCCGGCAGCGAGGCGGTTCTGGAGATTCAGCGTTATGAATTTGCGCAGATTTCCAGTCGAGAAGTGCGGGCGGCCCAAGATGTAAAACTGCCGCGCGGGCTTCTGAAAAAGGTCGAATCGGCGTTGCGTCAACTCTATCCTGAGTACAATTTCTCTAAACTGCATTCCGGGCTTACTCTGTTGGCTGTTAATAACGCTGATTATCTTAAAGTGTCACCGCCGGAACGGCTGGCTCGACTGCTCTGGCTCTATCAGCAGGGGTGTCGTTATGACGGCCTCTATTTTGCGGTGGAAGAGGGGGTCGATGTCTGTGATCATATTGAGACCCGGATCCTGTTTTCCGTCGGCAATCCTCCCAGCCAGGGGTTTCTTGAACAGGTGCTTGAGGTTTTTCACCGGCTTGGCGGGCGGGTTGGTCGGGCCTATTGTCTTGAAATTGCCACCGGCGTTAATCCTCATTTCCTCGGCACTTTCTATCTCGAAAAATGCTCTCTTTTAGGGCCTGAGTTCTATCGGCGTCTCAAACAAGAGCTCTATAATACCCAGATTCTGGCCAATAAAGGGAGTCTCTATCGCCAGTATGTGTTGGGCAATCTGGCCGACGGCCAGGAGCTGCTGCTGGTTAATGCGATGGTCGCTTTTTGCCATACCAATTTGGCACACAGTCAACCGGATGTCTATGATTTGAGTGAGGTTCGCCGCGCTTTTCATACGAGTCCGGAGATCGCTCTGGCTCTGGCCGCTCTTTTTCGGGCCCGCTTTTCCCCTGAGTTCGATGATCGCGAGGCGGAGTGCTGCCGGTTACAGGAGAAGGTTGAAAAAATGATTGTCGGCTATAATACCGGTCATCGTCATTTTGATGATCTGCGTCGAACTATTTTTGCCGCTGCTCTTCTGCTGGTTCGTTATACTTTGAAAAGTAACTTTTTCGTGCCCGAGAAACACGCTCTCGCTTTTCGTCTTGATCCGGCTTACCTGCAAGAGCTGGCGGCCGAGTTTACGGCTGACTTTCCGGCCGGTGACCCACCTTTTCGCATCACCTTCTTTTATGGTCGTTACGGTGCCGGTTACCATGTCGGTTTTTCCGATATTGCCCGCGGCGGTTGGCGCACTATCTCTTGTTCGACAGCGGATGATTTTTTCGCCACGGCCGCTACCCTGCTGCGTGAGGTCTACGTTCTGGCCCATACCCAGCATCTGAAAAATAAGGATATCTATGAAGGCGGCTCGAAGATGGTGGTCGTTCACGATGTTAGTGATCTTAGTGATAAATCGGCCCGTTTGCAGAGCCTATACAAGTTGCAGTACGGTTTTATTAACGCCTTTTTTGATCTCTATGTGACCGATAGTAATGGCCGGGCGCAAAATCCGCTGGTTGTCGATTACTACGCTGAGGAGGAGCCGATTGAGCTGGGTCCGGACGAGAATATGCATGATCCGATGATTGAGCTGATTGCCAAACAGTCACAAAAGCGCGGCTACATTCTTGGCAGCGCTGTCATCTCCAGCAAGGCGGTAGGCATCAATCACAAAGAGTACGGGGTGACCTCGCTGGGGGTTGTCACGTTTGCCGAGATCACTATGGCCGAACTCGGTATCGATATGTGCCGCGACGCTTTTAAGGTCAAACTGACCGGCGGGCCGAATGGTGATGTTGCCGGAAACGCCATGCGTTTGCTGCTGGAGCGCTCACCCCAAGTGAAAATTGTCTTGATCGTGGCTGGTTCGGGGGTTCTTTTTGATCCTGACGGACTTGACCATGAAGAGCTGGGGCGCATCATCCTGAAAGAGAATATCGATGCTTTTGCCCCGGAAAAACTTAATCCCGGTGGTTTTCTGCTGCTCAGTCGCGAGCGCCGTCGCGAGGGGCTGGCCGAACTCTATAAACGGTTGGCCTGCGGGGTTGACGGAGTTCATGAAGAGTGGGTTACGGCCGATGAATTTCACCGCGAGTTTGATCATGCGATCTTTTCCGTCCCGGCCGATCTCTTTATCCCGGCCGGAGGCCGGCCGGAGACGGTCGATATTAACAACTGGGAGAATTTCTTCTCGGCTGACGGCAGCCCGACCTGTCGGGCGATTGTCGAAGGGGCGAACTCTTTTATCACTCCGGCGGCCCGGGAAAAACTTCAGGAGAGAGGGATTGTTATCATGCGTGACGCCGCCGCCAATAAATGCGGCGTAATCTCCTCCTCATACGAGATTATTGCCAATCTGGTGCTTTCGGAAAAGGAGTTTATCAAAAATAAGGATGCGTACGTCAGTGATGTTCTCAAAATTCTTGAAAAACGGGCCGCCGACGAAGCCCATCTGATTTTTCGGCGTCGCCGCCAGAGCGGTAACCAGCAATCTTATACCATGATCGCGA
>JAYEGS010000241.1:0-2381 GCA_034659215.1 Pseudomonadota bacterium
GTCAGCAGGCAATCCAAGGTCTTTAATTGCCCCGATATATTTTTCATGGCCGGAAAGAGGTATGATCTGGGGAGTAAGAGGCGCTCCACTAATAGTAAATGGGGTAACCGTCAGATCGCAGGATGATACTGATGGGTTATAGGCCACGATGCCGGTCCACCATACATTGTCGCTGGCAATATGGGGATAGTAAAGGGTTGAGGCGGCCTCATCTTTTAAAAGAATGCCACTTAACTGGTTGCCGCCACCGAAAAGTTCCAAACCAATAATTCCTGCGGCATTGGTAATAACGGCCGACTGGATATCAGGTTGTTCCTGTTTGTCAAATAAAGAGGCAATGCTGAATGCCCGGTGTTCTTTGGCCGTCAGCGTAACGGTTTTGCTTTGGCCTGTATTAAATACAAAAGTCAGGTTTTTTGCGGATGAAGTTGTATTGACCAGGCTGATTCCCGTCCACCAGTTTGGGGAGGAAGCGATGTGAGAAACATACATATCATCAACGTTAATGTCTAAAACCGCCGGCACTGCGACTCTATACTGACCATTGATGAAAAATTTGGTGTAACCGCAAACATTACCGGAATCACCTTCAAACACGAGATAGCCAATTTCACTTGGAGCAGTAAATTCCACACCAACAATTATCTGGCGTCGGGCATGAGGCGCCAAGCTTAGGGGTATGCTTTGGGAAACTGCTTCACCATTATTCTTATATGCCCTTAATACTCCACGAAGATTATTTGCAGAGCTAGTATTGATCAGGCATATTTCCGTTTCCCAAGTAGCGTCGCTGGCAATGTGGGGGTAGTATATCCGATATGCTTGAGAACAGGGCAGATCATATCCGTCGCAGTCCTGATCAATACCGTCACCGCAAATCTCTATGGCTCCAGGGTAGATAGTTGCATCACCATCATTGCAGTCACCTTGATTTTCACTATAACCATCACCGTCGTCGTCAATGTCATTTGGATCTAACGGCCCGGACTGTCCGGCACGAACCGCGCGCACATAAAAACTAATTGACTTATCGTTGCTGTAGACAAGGCCATTGCCGAAATAGACAATCCATGCAAAGCGGGGATAGAGGGTGTAGGTTGTAGATGTCCAGTACCATGACAACATAACCCAGGGGAAAAAAGTTTGGTCAAGGCATGTATATTCGCTGCTGTAATCAACCAGCGATTGCAGTTCATAGCGATCCGGCAGGCGCCAGTCGTCATATCCGCCAACAGCCGGTAAAACCAGATTTTCACAATAAGCCAATGCCTCCTGCCAGTTCATGAGTCTGGTCTCGGCCTGCTGCCACATCAATCCGGTTTTAGTGTCACTGATGGTGCCGTCACGGTTATCGACCAGGGCCGCAGATACGCTGCCAACCCATAAAACCAGAAGTAACAGACCCAAGCCCAATCCTCTGCCGATAATCTTTCTCTTCAACTTCATTTTAACCACCTGATATATATCTTTCAAATGAGCTAATTATCAAATTACCGGCCGGAACGAACGGCGCGGACATAATAACTTTTTGACTTATTGTCCTCATCGACGATGCCGTATTTGAAGTAGACGTGCCATGCGTGGTCATTAAAATAGGTACTGCTAGTCGATGACCAGTAATCTTTAGATACTGTTTGATTAAAAAAATGGACTGTAATAACCGGCCATTCATCACGACCCGAGTCGATTAGCTGCGAGAGTTCCTTGATCGTCGGCAGGCGCCAATCTGTGTGGTAGCAAAACCCGGTACCGGCATTCAAAGCATTGATAAAATCCTCAGTGTCGGTGCCGTTGCCGGATGTGCCGACATCGCCGCCATTGGTTGCCGGGCTGCTGTCGTACCAAGTGTAGGTGTTGTCGGCGTCGTGGGGGTTTCCATAGTTTTCCGTTCCGTCGTTGTCCTGTTTGACCTCCCAGATCAGGCCGGTGATTTTATCTTTAACCATCTTCCATCGATCCGCATTATCATCCAATTCCAAGCCGTTGACATCAAGTTTTTTGTAGGCTCGATTGCGCGTATAGTGCGCATCTTGTCCGTGAAAATCACTGCCCGGCGGCGGTTCGCTGATTTCGTCTGCATTGTTGTAAAAGTCGGTCTGCCCGGTATCCGGCATCGGCTCCGCCGCTTGCAGGCTGACAAACAGAGCAAAAAGAACAATCAACGCAATAAAAATTATTTCGGTCAACTTTGTTTTCATATTAATACCTTTTAATATCTTGTTCCTGTTGGCTGCTTACAAAAAAAAGACAGCCGGGCTGCTCTTAAAAAAAGAGGCAACCGGCTGTCTTTTAGATTTTGGAGGCAAGACCCGTGGTTTTCCGACCCCGTCTTTCGGCGGGAGTGGCTTTATCTCTATCCTCACCTAAGTATAATCGGCCAA
>JAYEGS010000242.1:0-11781 GCA_034659215.1 Pseudomonadota bacterium
AAGTAAAACACCTATATCCTAGTCAGAGGCTTAGCGTTACTTAACCCGAGGTAGGAGCCGTATGAGGTAATTCTTCATGTACGGATCTGTGCGGGGGGTGCCGGGCAACCGGCATTCCTACCGCGATTAAATTATTATCGAGTATTCCTTACCCCTGCCAATCTCAACCTTCCGGCCAAACAGAGCACTTGAGATATATCGTAAATATCTTGCAATAAAAAATTAATCAAAACCCTCACGCCGCCCAGCCGCACGAAAGTTTCTCCGCCTGTCGCAAAACCAGCTCCGTGGCGTCATCACGTTTATCCGGTGGGTATTTATATTTTTTCAGGAGTCTTCGGATCATATTGCGTATCTTGGCCCGGACGCTATCTCGAACTTGCCAGTCAACTGTAGTGTTGGCCCGCAGTTTCTCGGTTAATTCATGAGCAATTTTTTTTAAGGTCTCATCGCCTAAGTCTCGAACCGCACTTTCATTGTTGGCCAAGGCGTCATAGAAGGCGATTTCATCTGGAGTTAGACCAAGTTCCTCTTCGCGTTTCATGGCTGCCTGGAAGTCCTTGGCCATCTGGATCAGCTCTTCGATAACCTGGGCCGTCTCGATGGCTCGGTTATGGTACTTGCGTAAAGTCTCCAGCAGGCGGTCGCCGTATTTCATCTCCTGGACGACATTATCACGGGTACGGGCCTTGATCGCGTCGCGCAGGAGTTTTTCCAGCAGTTCAACTGCGAGGTTGCGGCTCGGCATGCGGCGTACATCCTCTAAAAACTCGTCTGAGAGCAGGCTGATGTTGGGTTTGTCAAGTCCGGCCAGGGCAAAGATATCAGCCACGCCACCAGCTATCACCGCATTATCGAGAATCTGTTTGAGAACTGAATTCTTCTCTTCCGCGCTGCGTTTTTTATCAACCGTGGTATGTTTGATGATTGCCGCCTTGATTGCGGCAAAGAAGGCGATCTCTTTTTTTAGGGGGGCGGCTTCATCCAGGGTGCTGCAGAGGGAGAAGGCTTTAGCGATAGCCGCCATTGCATCAAGAAATCTTTTCTTACCGTCAGCAAGGCCCAGGATATGGTTGGCGGCCAGCGGCAGCAGCAGGGTGGCACTGGTTTCGTAGTCGCTGTAGTTAAAACCATGAAACATGGCCCGCACGATTTCGAGCTTTTCAAGCAACAGGGCAAAGGCTTCTTCCGCCAGCAGGGTTGGCGTACCCCGGCCCTTGGAGTCGGTATAGATCTTCAAGGCCTGTTTCAGCTCATTGCCAATGCCGATATAATCAACCACCAGGCCGCCGGGTTTGTCTTTGAAAATCCGATTGACCCGGGCAATCGCCTGCATCAGGTTATGGCCCTGCATGGGTTTGTCGATATACATGGTATGACAACAGGGCACGTCAAAGCCGGTTAGCCACATATCCCGGACAATAACTAATTTGAGTGGATCCTCTGCTGCCTTAAAGCGTTTCTCCAGGCTTTTTTTGGTCTGCTGGTTGTAGATGTGAGGTTGCAGGAGTTCTCTGTCTGACGCGGAGCCGGTCATCACAACCTTGATTGCTCCCTTTTCCGGATCTGGATCATGCCAGTCGGGTCGTAGTTCAACTATCGCATTGTAGATATGGGCGCAGATTTCTCGGCTCATACAGACGATCATCGCCTTGCCCGGGATTACGGTAGAACGCGACTCGTAATGTTTCACCAGGTCTTTAGCCACCTCTTGCAAGCGTGGTTCAGAGCCTACCAGTTTTTCCAGGGCGGCCCATCTGCTCTTAGTTTTTTCGCGCAGATTGATATCTTCCTCGTCTTCGATAACCTCTTCAACCTCTTCGTTGAGTTCTTCAATAGCTTCATGGTCGATGTCGAGCTTGGCGAGGCGGGATTCATAATAGATCGGCACTGTGGCGCCATCATCAACCGCATCCTGAATATCATAGATTGAGACATAATCACCAAAGACGGCACGGGTATCTTTATCTTCCATGGAGATCGGCGTCCCGGTAAAACCGATAAAAGAGGCGTTGGGGATGGCATCGCGCAGATGTTTGGCATAACCGAAAATATATCTGCCGGTTTTAGTGTCGAGCCGGGCCTTTAAACCGTATTGACTGCGATGGGCTTCATCACTGATCACAACAATATTACTGCGTTGACTCAAATGCGGATGGCTCTCTTCACCATTCAACAGGGAGAATTTCTGCACCGTGGTAAAGATAATACCCCCGGATTGCCGGGCCGCGAGCAATTCGCGCAACTCATCCCGGCTGCCGGCCTGCACCGGGGTCTGCTTGAGGAGCTCCTTGGCATTGCAAAAAGTGTTGTACAACTGGCCGTCAAGATCATTACGATCTGTAACTACAACAATGGTCGGGTTATTCATTTCCGGTTGCTGGAGAAGTTTCCCGGCGTAACAGCACATCGAGATACTTTTGCCGGAACCCTGCGTATGCCAGACCACGCCCGCCTTGCGCGAGCCCGGAACAACGTCGCGACCATAGGTGGCTCTTTCTTCGCCGGTTTGCGACTCTTGTCTTTGCTGAGCGGCGATCACAGTTACCCGTACCGCTTCACGTACCGCGTGAAACTGGTGATATCCGGCAATCTTTTTGGTGATGGTATCACCGTCCTGCTCAAAGATAACAAAATAACGAATGTAATCAAGCAGCAGTTCAGGATCGAAAAAACCTTTTACCACCTTTTCCAGCTCATACTCCAGAAGCGGTCGGTCACTTTCATCCTTGATCGTGCGCCAGGGCATGAAGCGTTCCTGATTCGCCGTCAGCGAGCCGATCCGGGCCGTGATCCCGTCACTGACCCCAGGGCCTCATTGCAGATAAAGAGGTCTGCGATCTCATCTTTGTAGGTCTGGAGCTGGTTGAAAGCGTCCCAGGCATCAGCCTGTTCATCCGCCGGATTTTTCAGCTCAATAACCGCAAGCGGCAAGCCGTTAATAAAGACTACAAGATCCGGCCTGCGGTTCATCTTCGTGCCTTGGAGCGTAAACTGGTTGACCACGAGAAATTGATTATTGCGAAAGTTATGGAAATCGATGAGCTGGGCATGGTCGTGACGGGTTTCGTCACCGTCTCGATACTCAACCGCCACTCCTTCCAGAAGCAGCTTATGAAAAGCCCGGTTGTTCTGGATCAATACCGGGTGTTCCGGTTTGCCCATGGTGAGAGCGACTTCTTCGAGGGTAGCAGGGGGGAGGTGGGGATTGATTTTTTGCAGAGCCGAGAGAAGACGACCACTTAGCACGGAATGGCGATAATCTTTGCGCTCCGGGGTTTCACCGTCAGGGGCGATATCCGGCCCGTAGGCGTATTCATAGCCGCCTTCACGGAACCATTTAAGGCAGAGCTGTTCAAGTTGGTCTTCGGTGATCATTATATCCTTACTCAAGGTCGCCGGTTGTTGTTACGTCATTTGAGCCGGTAGACAATACGGCATATGTTTACTCTATCGACACATCCTGAAAACGTGTCGATTTTTTCTTGTTTTTTAAACATATAGTTCGGACGTGTCGAAAGCATCACCCTATTCCATTAAATATTCCAGAAGCTTCTTATTGAGATAATAGACCTCCCGTCCGGCCTTTACGCTTTCGAGTATGCCAAGACTCTCAAGGGCTTTCAGGTAGGTTGAAGCAGTCTGCCGTTTGGCGATTCCTCTCTGCTCAAGAAAGCCGATCTTACAATAGGGGAGCTCAAATATTAACTCGATCAGATCCTTCGAATAGGCCTTGCCGACTTTTTCCTGGGCCAATTCTCTTGTTTCATCCATCAGGTCACGGATGTGGTAAATCTTTTCCCGCGTCTGCCGGGCCGTGGTTTCAATGGCATAAAGCATATAGAGGATCCACTCCTCCCAGGCACTCTCTTCCGTAACCTTGCGCAGGCCCTTGTAGTAGTCATTCTTGTTTTTTATGATAAAATGGCTGAGATAAAGAATCGGAATATCGAGCAACCCTTTTTCAACCAGATAGAGGATATTGGCAATCCGTCCGGTTCGACCGTTACCGTCCGTAAAAGGGTGGATCGCTTCAAATTGGTAATGAACTACCGCGAGTTTTACCAAAGGGTCAAGGTCATCATCGGCATGGATGAACTGCTCAAGGTTGCCCAGCAGATTCCTGATCACCGATTCCCCTTCGGGCGGGGTATAGACGACATCTCCTAAGCTGTTGGCAATCTTGGTTCCGGGAACCCGGCGCACGCCCATGCCGGTCTGTTTGATGATCCTGACAATATCTATGAAAAGATTGGTTGATAAAGGCCGCTCTTTGATGTTTTCAAAGCCTTGCCAGAGCGCTTCACGGTAATGAAGTACCTCTTTGGTGTGATGGTTGATCTGTGAGGGATCCTTGCCTTCGGCCTGGTAAAGTTCGTCGGTGGTCGTAACGATATTCTCAATCTCCGAAGAGAGCCGGGCCTCCTGCAGGACAATGCTGTTAATCAGGATCGCCTGGTTGGGTATGGCATCACCGGCACCTTTCAACTCTGCCAGTTCCCGGTTGGCACTGATCGCCTTTTTCAAGATCGCCTTCGATTCCAGGTCAATAGCTGGCGGTAAAAGAGGCAGGTCGTTATAGGGGCTGTTTTTGTCGAATGTCATACCGCATCCTCGATTTTGTCATGGGTTTCAGCAACTGAGATTTCGCCGGAGAGGAGCTTGGGGAGTAGAGTGTCGCGGAGTTGGGCGAGAGTTTTGTTTTGGTCTCCATTACATTTGATTTGAGTCATCAGTTTTTTTACCATAATTGAAAATATTTCATAAATATTTTCTTCATCAGCAACAGCCAATTGGTAGTTTTCCAGAGAGCCCACATTAACCCTTTGTCGTCCGCTCGTACCCGTCATATTTTGAATGGCAAAAGAGCGGAAAATGTTGTCTCGTGCTAGCATATATGTGTATTCAATTGGGAGCGGAACCTTGGCTCTCATTATAATATATTCTGTCGATCCCCATCCGACTTCGTCTTCATTGAGAAAGTCAACAAAAGCTGTTTTCCCATTTTCCAAGCAAGGTGTTATCCTGGCCATTAACGTATCACCATTTATGAACTTTGTTCCAGAACCCATTTCTCTGGGCCACCAAGTTTCTGCCAGGTGGCCTTGGGTTGGCATGTTTTTCATGTCCAAATATGGTGCAATAGTGCCCTTTTTCAAAACCCGTTTAGGGTTTAACTCTACAATTTCATTTAATGACTTCCACTCCCACCCCTTCGGTATCATCCCCAGCTTCGAATCCACCAACCCATCGGGGAAGAGGGCGGCGGTGGTGGCGAGTTGGGAGAGTTGGTCGGCGGGGAGGTGATTCAGCTCTGCGTCGCTCTTGCCGCTGATGGCACACATGGCGGCACGTTCCGGATCCAGGCCGTTCTCTTGAGCCGCGATCTTGGCCTTGACCGGCTCAAAATCGACAAACCAGGATTTGAAAATGGCCTGGGCGATCTGTTCCAAGGTTTGGTTGATCTGGCGGTTGAGTTCGATTTTGTCGTCTAAAGAGCAAAGAACTTTGACTATTTTGCATTGCTCCCCCAGGCTGGGATAATAGATTGGGACGTTGCTTAATATTTTTGTATTAATCGAAGGCATTGTTGCCCCGACAGCAATACTCCTTATGTATTGTCTGAAATTCTCTAACCCAAAAAAATAGGAGAGATATGTTGGGTCTATTTTCTCCTTGTCTACTCTTACTCGCAAACATCGCCCAGAAAAGAGCCATCCATTCTCTGAATCTCTGACAAGAGCCCGTCTATCAACTGATCCTACACGAGAAAATACTATGTCTCCGGTCTGCAAATGGTATTTTGACAATCTTTCTTTGTCTTGATCGGAAACACAAGGAGTCTTCTGGTGAAGAATACGGTTGTTACCTAAATGCTCAACTGTGATTATTGGAGTTCCAACTTTCACATAATCTTTATTGTGAAGTTGACTTCCAAAAGGGCCTGTTTGTACACCTATCTTTTCAATACATAAATCAATAAGCCTATCTCTTGAATAGTCATCTTTAATAGTTCCATATTCAGTAAGTTGTGAATTAGCACTTCTCCCCCCAGCCTGCCGAAACCACTCCACTCCATGTTTCTTGATATGCTCTTTCAGGTTCCCATTATCAATACTCTTGTGGATCAACAGATCGACTCTCTGGGCCATGGGTAGATCGTCGATGGCTGCGGCCAGTTTTGCCTGGTCGGTCAGGGTTAGTTCGTCACCGTACAAGGCCAGATCCACATCCGAAGTGGTGGTGAATGTGCCCATGGCTCGGGAGCCGAAGAGTGTCACTCGTTTCACCCGGCTGTTGGCGGCGAGAATATCGATAATCGCCTGTCGGTGTTTATCTTTTAAACCATGGTTCATGACGTGCGTTTTTTCTCCAAGGTGTTGTAAACTCGGCGAAGAAGCGGAAAATAGTGTTTGCGAATCAGACTTTCAGCTTCAAGGGCCTTCTCTTCATGATAGGTATGGCTCAGGATATTGCGTTTGTCTAAGGCGTCCAAAAAAATCTCACAGTCGTCTTCACTGATATATTCCTGCTCAAAACTTGTTCTGATAGTCGCACGAGGGCTCTTTGCATCGTAGCCTTCATAAAAAAGCAGGTCTTTGAGTGACTTCCAGGCAAGTTCAAAAGAAAACTCAAACATCTGCACCAATCCGGCTCGCTCAAGATCACTCAAGCTTTCCTTGTTGCAGGCCGCTTCAAGTTGGGCCATGGCTTTACTGAAGTTTTCCAGGCGTTGTTGCCAGCGGATTTCGTCTGCATTACTCATTTTTTGCTCCTATCCCTCTCATATCATAACCCAACCCCGCCAGATTCTCTTTAATCTGTTCTTCCAATCGGGCACTTTCCACAAATTGATCCTTAAGCTGTCCCGTTAACCGCGCCATCTTTTCGGAAAAATCCTTATTTCAAATCATTCTCAAAATCCGTCCTTAACCCATTTTAGGCATTATTCCGGCAGATTCATCCTTCATTGACCGGACGATGGATATTGCTTCTTTATATTCCAGAACAAAGGTGGCCGGACCGCTGGTATCTTCAAGTGTCAGAGCGCCGTGATCGTAACGGTCGAGAGTGGTCAAGGCGTATGCGTAATCAGTGATGACCTGCAAAACGTCCTTGCCAATATCATTGACCAGTTGTTGCTGTTCCAGTGTGCGTGACAACAACTCGACGGCCCGCTGCATGTCGATAAATTTTTCCGCTTGTTCTTCGAGGCGCTGCTGGTTGATGGTGTAGCCTTGGACAATATGATTGCGAAGCGTCTGCGTCGCCCATTGGCGGAATCGTGTACCCTGAACAGATCTCACCCGGTAGCCGACGGAGATAATGACGTCAAGGTTAAAATAATCGACCTGATAAGTTTTTCCGTCAGTCGCAGTTGTTGCAAAATTTGCAACAACTGCCTGGCGCTCAAGTTCATCTTCACGAAAAATGTTGTTCAGGTGTCGGGAAACGACAGATTTATCGCGGCCAAACAGGCGTGTCATCTGATTTAAATTGAGCCAGACAGTATCCTGATCCAGTTGCACTTCAAGACGTGTTTCCCCACTATCGGTCTGGTAAATTACAACTGCACTCAGCCCTTGTAATTCAGCACTCATAACTCATATCCCAACCCTTTCAGGTTATCTCGAATCCTTTGTTCGAGTTCAGCCGATTGAGAAAATTGCTCGCCCAGGGTTTTGGTCAATCGCGCCATTTTCTCAGCAAAGGGCTCGCCGTCATCCTCCTCGGCCGCCGCTCCGACATAACGGCCCGGCGTCAGGACATGGTCATGTTTGGCGATCTCTTCTAGGGTCGCGGACTTACAGAACCCGGCCTCGTCTTCGAATTTCTCGCCCTTTTGCCAGGCGTGGAAAGTTCCGGTAATCTTGTCAATATCCTCTTTTTTAAAATCTCTTAAGATCCGATCTTTCATGTAGCCCAGGTTGCGGGCGTCGATAAACAGAACCTTGCCGGAACGGTTCCGGAAATTGTCGTGTTCCCGTTTGTTTCTGGTCAGAAACCAGATGCAGGCCGGGATCTGGGTGTTGGTGAAGAGTTGGCCGGGGAGGGCGACCATGCATTCGATAAGATCATTTTCGAGGAGGGATTTGCGGATCGCCCCTTCATTTTTGGTGTTAGAGCTCATCGAGCCGTTGGCCAGAAGCAGGCCCAAAGAACCATTGGGGGCCAGGTGATAGAGCATGTGTTGGAGCCAGGCGAAATTGGCGTTGTTGGAGGGTGGTGTGCCGTATTGCCAGCGCGGGTCGTCGTCGCTGGTTCCGGTGTCCCACTCCTTCATATTGAAGGGCGGGTTGGCCATGATGAAATTGGCCCGAAGATCCGGGTGCTGGTCGTTGGTAAATGTGTTGGCCGGTTCTTTGCCGAAGTTAAAATCAAGGCCCCGGATGACCATATTCATTGCCGCCAGTTGCCAGGTCGTGTGATTATACTCCTGGCCGTAGATCGAGACATCGCCGATTTTGCCGCCGTGTTCCTTGATAAAACGCTCGCTCTGGACAAAGAAGCCGCCGGAGCCCATGGCCGGATCGTAGACCCGACCGGCAAAGGGCTGGAGCATCTCGACAATCAGGGAAACTATCGATTTCGGCGTGTAAAACTGACCACCCTTCTTGCCTTCGGCGAGGGCGAATTGTCCCAGAAAATATTCATAGACATGGCCCAGAATATCTTTGGATTGCAGGGTCTCATGGCGGAAAGGGATCTCGGAGAGGAGGTTGATCAGCTCAATCAGTTTGGCCTGATCAATCTGGAGGCGGCCATACTGTTTGTTGAGAACTCCTTTGAGTTTGGGATTGTCCTTTTCGATCGCCTCCAGGGCATCATCAATAAGTCGGCCGACACTGCGGAAGGTGTAGGTGTGGGTCGAACCATTTTTAATCTCAATTTCAGTACCCGGAGTCAAGGCTGCATTATCCCGCAGGGTTTGCCAGCGGGCTAACTGCGGCACCCAGAAGACATTCTCTTCCGTGAAGTAATCCCGGATCTCCAGTTCATCGGCAATCTCAGCCTGATATTCATCATCCGAATCGTAGTCTTCAGGATCAAGAAAATAGTCGTGCTCTGAATCCTTGAACTGGCCTATCAGCTCTTGTCGCCGGATGTCAAAAGCATCCGAGACATATTTGACGAAAAGCAGTCCCAGCACCGCATGCTTGTATTGAGCCGCATCCAGAGTCGAACGCAACTTATCCGCCGCATTCCAAAGTTTTTTGTCTAGATCATTGAGAAACTTTTGTTCTTTATCGGGCATCTTATTTCCTGCCGGTAGATTGCTTATAGTTATATGTGATAAAACGGGCTGTAATTTTGCCTATTCCTAGCAGTTGCAATACATTCTGGTCAAGGATTTAGTATGAGTAGGCACAAAAAAACCCGAAGTCATTGATTGACTTCGGGTTTTTGGTACATCCGGGAATTTCCCGGTATAGTTATTGGTGGAGGTGGCGAGAATCGAACTCGCGTCCGAAAACCTTTACGTAAGGGCCTCTACATGTTTAGGCGGATTTTAATTTAACCGAATCCTAAGCTCCTCCGGTCGGGATATTAAGTCGGCGATTTTCCATTTGATTTCGGACGGTAACCGGAAACTAATCACCATCCTATCCCACTCAAATGATACCCGGATCCTGCCTAGCGGAAGTCAGCTGGTCGGGCACTGGCTATGCAGCCAGAGCGTAGTCGCTATTATCGGCGTCTATGTAATGTTCAGTCAGTTTTAGGAGTTAACTGAGTGCTCCACATGCAGCCCCACGCTTAGCATTCCCGTCGAACCCAGGACACCCCCGTGGTCTAAAATGATTGCGCACCGATAGCTGTTTTAGCGCTTCATCTGTTTACAATATAACAACTCTGAAGCGGTTTGGCAAGCAGGTCGTAAATTTTGTTGCTAGTTTCCGTGAAATTCTCGTTCGGCATCCCTTTTGACGGCCTTGCGTTTTAAGTCTTCACGTTTGTCATGCAGTTTCTTACCCTGGGCCAGGGCGAGTTCGATTTTGACTTTGCCCCGAGAAAAATAGGCTTTGGTCGGAACCAGGGTCAAGCCTTTCATTGTCACCTTGCCGATCAGACGTTTGATTTCATGTTTATGGAGCAGGAGTTTTCGCGGGCGCAGGGGTTCGTGATTATGGATGTTGCCATGTGAATAGGGGCTGATATGAAAGTGTTCGAGAAATATCTCGTCGCCATGGATGCGGGCGTAACAGTCATTCATATTGCCGCGACCCTCGCGCAAAGCTTTAACTTCGGTGCCGACGAGGACAATTCCGGTTTCAAATTTCTCCAGAAGAGTGAAGTTGAAGCGGGCTTTTTTGTTGGTGCAGATAATTTTCTGAGCCATGCGTTACCTCCTTCTCCTAACTAAAAAAGACGGGCCGCGATCCAGCTGCCGGAGATGAAGGTGCCGACGGCGCTGCCTAAGTTGGAGAGAGCTACAACCAACAGAATGCGGCTAACCGGATTGTGCCAGAAACCTTTAATCGTGGAGATGGCGATGGGGAGATCTTCCAAATCGGCAACCGTAGGTTTTTTGACTGTGGCCTGAACCATGCCGGAGACAAAACCGGCTGCGATCAGGGGATTGAGGCTGGTCAGCGGGGCGGCTAAAAAAGCTGACAAAATAGTTAGCGGGTGGCCGCAGGCCGCCGCCGCCCCGACCGCTGCCAAGATCCCGTTAACCAGGAGCCAGATATAGATTGATTCCATTGTATGTTGGCCGCCGCCCTGAAAAAAACCGGCAATAATCATGGCGATAATCACGCCGGGAATAGCCCATTTGATGATATTCATCCAGGGTGATTTTGGCGGCAATTCAAGAATCGGGTCAAGCAGGGTCTCTTTTTCAATCTCTCTGACAATTCCTTCAATATGACCGGCACCAACAACGCCGACGATACATGGACCAGGTGCCTGTCGGAGTTTTTGCGCCAAGTAGATATCTCTTTCATCTATCAGCCGGGTTTTGACTTGGGGGAAGCCAGCGGTAAATTCGGTCAGCAGGGTTTCAAGCTGATCTTTTTCCAGCATCTCATCGACCATCTCTTTGTCGATCTCTTCCGAGAAGATGACGCCGCTCAAAAGATGGAAAATCATCTTCAGCTTTTGCCACCAGCCGAGATAGCCCCAGACCCGTTTCAGCGTGATGTCGATGGGTCGGTCGGCGAGCACCAGTTCGGCGTCGATAGCTTGAGCTTCAGAAATTCCGGCCATCATCTCGGCTCCGGGTTGCACCCCGAGCTGCTGGCCGAGGCGTCGGTAAAAGGCGCTTAATATCAGTTGAGCCAGGAGAAAGAGGGCTTTTTTTTCTTTGATGACCTTGACGATATCCATCTGCCGCCAATGTTCCGGCCTGGTCATGGCCTGGTAACGTGGAGGGCAGAGTTCGACGGCAACCGTATCCGGTTTCAAAGCCTGGATCGTCTCCTTGACTTCGGTGACGCTTTTCTGAGAAACATGAGCCGTGCCGACCAGATAGATATCCTTGTCCAAGATTGAAATATGGCGCACAGTTTCAGGTAGAGTGGGGTGGTTATTTAGGGGTGATGTCATCTTATTTATAGATTCGGAGGTAAATGTTTGAATTCCTGATTTGGGCTAAAAAAATGCCCACCGCATCTACCATAAGCGGTGCCTGAATGCAACCGTCAATAATTTATGCTAGAATTCCGATATAAGGAATTTTCATGGTGCTTTTACCCTTTAGCAATCAAAACTGTTTTTATCTCCTTTAATGTCCCTCTGATTTTTTGTACTTGGCGTAAATTTGCTCGCGATTAATAT
>JAYEGS010000243.1:0-11779 GCA_034659215.1 Pseudomonadota bacterium
ATTGAGAAAAGCTAAAGAGAGTGGGGTGGTTACCTCTGAAAAGATTTACGAAATTGTCAGACAGGCGGTCTCTGATGCCGTAGCGGAAGGTAAAGGTGGAGCCGAAGAGATCCGACCCATCGTCAAGGATGCCTTGTCTGCCTCGGTAGAAGGATTGAAGGCGGTTGAAGCCGATGTGACGGATAATCTCAAGGCCTCTCTGGAGGGAGCTCTGGACGGTGTTCGCTGCCGGAAGAATCAGACCATTGATGCTGTCGGAAAAGAGCTTTGTGATCTTGAAAAAAAACTTGCGGCGGAAAAAGCCGAACTCGCTCAATCTGTCAGGGATGCTTTTCTGGGAGCAAAAGAGGCTGGTGAAACTTTTTCTGATGAAGTCCGAACCCGGATCGAATCCGTTTCAACCGACATTAAACTAGATAGCGCGGAACTATTGGGTTTAACCAGAGAGACAGTTAAAGAGGCGGTCAAACAGGCTATCAAGGCGGGCAATGATGTAAAAGAAACCGTGACTCATATTACCGGCGAGGCTACTGAAAAGGCATTGAAAGAGGGTCGCTTCAGAGCGGATCGGATGAAGGAAATCGTTGAAAAAGTCATTTCCGGGGCGGTAGAAGCCGCCGAGGAGATGGGCAAGGAAGTCAAAATTGTTACTCAAAGTGCCTTTGCAGGGACGCAAAAAGGGATTGCTGCGGTAGTGGAATCGGTTGGCGATACCAGCAAAGAATTTCTCCATGATGATCTGACCCGAACAAAAGAAGACCTTGAGACCATCGAGGAGCTTTTTAGCGAAACGGTTCTCAGGGTTGCAAGAAACTCTGGAGATACGGCAAAGAATATATTAACCGAGCTGGTTGAACATACTGGAAAAACAACTTCAGTACTCAGGGAAAAGACCGTTCAAGTAGCGGGAGAAGTTGCTGAAAGATTGAAAACTGCCGGAAAAGAGGTCACTCAGACAACCGTGGAAGCTGCCGGTAAAGTGACGAGTATTGTCGCCGAAGAGGCCATGGTGCTCGGAAAAAGATCTATGGATGTTGCAACGGGAGCTATCTCAGGGATGTTGCAGGGGGCAAAAGATGCCTTTGATAAGGGAAAGGAGAATAATAAGGATAAGTAGTGCGCGACCGAAAACCGCCAATTTCCTCGATTGCGGCGTTAGGCTCAAATTTTAATCCTCGGAATACTTTGTGTATGCCTGCGGTTAAAATCCGCGCCTGCCTTGCACTCAAGAAAATTGCCAGGTTTTCGGTCAGGCACTAAGTAAGTTAAGCTGGTGTCGTTGTGACCCGGCAGGTTAGTATTCTATCGAGTATTAGCTATCTCCTTAATAGATCAAAGTAAATATCAAGTGATGCAAAAAGGCCAAAAGGGTCTAAGGGGTCGAAGTTGGTGACCCTTTTTGACCCTTTTTGACCCTTTTGACTCCCTATGAAGTCTTACGCGTATTTTCCCCTCTCAGCAACCACGCCGCCAGAGCCGGTAAAACGAATACGGCACCGATCATATTGACGAGGAAGAGAAAGGTTAAAAGAATCCCCATGTCGGCCTGGAACTGCAATGGCGACCAGATCCAGGTGGCAACCCCGATGGCCAGACTTAAGGCCGTGACCAGAACTCCGTTGCCGGTAATATCCAGGGTCATCTCGTAGGCTTTGCGAAAGGATTCTCCCCGCTGGAGGATAGATTTGAAGCTGGCATAGATATAGATCCCGTAATCTACCCCGACGCCGACGCCTAAGGCGATAATCGGCAGGGTGTTAACTTTTAAGCCGATCCCCATAATCGCCATCAGTGCGTATCCCAGCAGCGAGACCAAGGCCAAGGGAAGGAGAATACAGATTACCGCTCGAATCGAGCGAAAAGCGATCAGGCAAAAGAGGATGACGGCACCGTAAACGTAGAGCAAGATCGGTGTCTGGGAAGCCTGAACCTCTTCATTTGTGGCCGCCATAACCCCGACATTGTTGCCCATCAGGGCAAAATCCATCCCCAGTTTAGAAGGATGTTCAACTCTGTACTTTCTTGCCGCAGCCACGATTTTAGAGATGGTTTCCGATTTATGGTCTTTGGTGAAGAGGTAGATCGGTATAACGCTGCCGTCCGCGTTCCAGAGTCCGCTGGAACTGCCGACAAAGCTTAAGCAACTCGCGATAGAGGGCTCGTTAGTCGGAATAATGCGCCAGTTTGGCGCCCCTTCATTCCAGCCGGCGTTGGCAAATCTGGTAAATTTGGCCAGGCTCATGGTTGAGTTGACCCCTTCAATATTCGCTAAATACCATTCAAAATCATCGATTTCACTCATGTTGTCATAATTAACGCAAGCGTCCGGCCGGTTCCCTTCAACAAAAATCGACATAATATCGACTCCGATAGAGAATTTTTTCGTAATTACGGCGGTATCCATATTGTAGCGTGAATCAGGCCGCAATTCCGGAACTCCGGCCTGGGTGTCGCCAACCTTTATATCTCCGGCTTTCCAAGCTCCTAAAAGGGCCAGAATCAGACATAGACCAATAATGACGGCGGCAACCGGTCGATTGGCGACGCCGGAAAGTTTGTACCATATCGGCTGCATCAGAGCCGCTTTTTTCTTCAGTTTTTCCCGATATCTTTCGTTGGCGCTGACATAAGAGAGTACCACCGGCAAGAGAATCAGGTTGGTCAAAATAATGACCGCCACGCCAACCCCTGCAGTCATTGCCATCTCCTGAATGATGCGGATTTTAATCAGGAAAATAGTCGCAAAACCGATCGTGTCGGTGGCCAGGGCCGTGAGACCGGGAATCAACAACGTACTGAAACTGTTTTTAGCCGCCTCAAGCGGTGTTTTTCCGACAAAGAGCCCGGCCGAGTTGGCACTGACCATTTGAATACCATGACTTACGGCAATCGCAAAAACCAGAAATGGTACCAGGATGCCCATTGGATCGATGCCGAATCCCAAGAGCGGGAGCAGGCCCAACTGCCAGATCACGGCAATTAAAGCAACCGACAGGAGAACTGCAGTCCGGCGGACGGAAAGGGTATAGAAGAAGACCAGTAGAGCGGTTATTAAAAAGGCGACGCCAAAAAAGAGGACGACCCGGGACGCACCATCGGTCATATCACCCATAACCTTGGCAAAGCCGATGATATGAATATCAAGATTGTCGTTCTCATATTTTGCGCGGATATCTTCGAGCCGTTCAGCTACTTCAAGGAGTTTCAGTTTTTCCCCGGTTTGCGGATCGATCTCCATCAAGTCGGTCTTGATCAGGGCTGCCGTAAAATCGTTGGCCACCAGGCGGCCGACGTGCGTCGATTTAAGGAGATTGCCCCGAACTATTTCAAGATACTCAGGCGTCGGCGCAAATTCCGCCGGTACCAGAGCTCCTCCGGCAAATCCCTCCTCAGTGACCTCGGTAAAGCGTGCGTTCGGCGTAAAGACTGAGCTTACCCGACTGCGATCAACCCCGGGTAAAAAGAAGACCTCATCGGTCACCTTTTGCAGGACATCAAAGAACTCCGGCGTAAAAATATTCCCTTCTTTAACCGCTAAGGCGACGATAATTTTGTTGGCTCCGCCAAATTCTTTTTGGTGCTTGATGTAAGTTTTCATAAACTCGTGCTCCATCGGCACAAGCTTGGTAAAACCGGCATCAATCCGTAAATGACTGGCAGAATAACCCATAAACAGGGTTATCAGTCCAAAGGCAATGACGACCAGGAGTCGATTGCGAAAAATAAGAGATTCAGCGAAAGGTATAAAACGAGAAAACATGGGTAAATGGCCTTTATGTTAATCGAGATGGAGGTTTGTTTTTATTGTTTGGTTTTCGTAAAACTTGAAAGATCGAGAATTTTACTGCCTCTTTCTCCCGCAACCACAATTTTACCGGATGCGGTCGTAACGATTGCGGTTAAGCCTATACGGCCGAATTTTTGCAGAGTAAAGGTTTGCCCCTCGTCTGAACTTACAAGGACGACTCCACCCATACCAACGACTACCACTGTGCCGTCCGGCAGCCGGACGGCATCGGTTATTATGGCCGTTGTTCCGGTCTCGATTGGTTGCCAGTTTTGACCCCCGTCAGCGGAGCGAAAGATATGTCCACGCAAGCCATAGGCTAACAGGGCGTTATCTTGCAAAGGCAGGATACCAAAGAAAGAGCCTTCATAAGGTGATGGCAATTCCTGCCAGGTATGTCCACCATCGTCGGAGCGAAATAGGTAGCCGGCTTCTGCGGCAATATAGAATACCTTGTCAGTCGCCCGGGTTATACTGTAAAAATGGTAATCAAACGGCAGAGGCTCTTCTTCGTCAAGGCTCTCTTCCGGTTTTTCTGCGCTCTGCTTAATGACAAAATCTCCGGCTTGCCAGCTTTTGCCGCCATCCCGGGTGACCATAAACTTTGCATAGGCGCCGATCGCAAAACCATAGTTGTCGGTTACGACTAGATCAAATAGAGGTCTCTCCTCTTCGGGTGCGGCACTCAACATATCCCAGTTTTTGCCGCCATCTTCAGTCGCCAGAATAACCGCGTTGTGACCTACGGCCCAGCCGCGCAGATTATCGGCGAAATAGACGCCGGTGAGCATACTTCTGGTCGGGACCTCGACTTGTGACCAGGTTTTGCTGTCATCATCGGATAAGAGAATGTGTCCGCGCCAGCCGACCGCCACGGTACGTTGGTCAAAAGTTGCAAGATCAAGGATTAGCGATTTGGCGGCCAGCGGTTTTAAAAGGGTCGGGCTATTTGTCTGATTTGCCGGACTTGCTCCAACCGTGAGGGGTAGAAAGATTATAAAAAACAGCCCCAAACCCAAAAGCCGGCAAGAACGCAATATATAGTTATTTGAAAATTTCATTTTATCCTTTTATTAAAAACCCCGCACCTTTTGCGAAAGTGCGGGGTTTTTTTCTCTTCAATGGCTGAAGATTTAGCGTTTACCCGCCCGGCGCAGAGCGCTGGTAGAAAAATCTTTTATCGGAAACTCTCTGTCGAAGATATAGGTGTTTTTCTCCTCGTTATCGAGGTAGTAAAACACATAACGTCCAGTCTGGAGGTCATAATGTACCTCGGATGTAGTCCAGGCGCATTTTATATCATAATAATTGATCATAAAGCCTTCAGAAAAACGCCATAATTTGTCGCGGTTGTCATACTTGTCTTCCGCAACTATTCCCCAGCTATCTTCATCTAAATAGAATACCCGTTTTTTGTAGAGATGCCGGGTGCCTTTTTTGAGAGTGGCTTCCACTACCCATACCCGATGCAACTCGTAGCGCAGAAAATCAGGGTTATAGTGCATCGGTTTGATAATATCTTTATATTTCAGTTGATCGCTGTGGAGCTTATAGCAATTGTACGGAATGTACATCTCTTTTTTGCCGACCAGCTTCCAATCGTAGCGCTCGGGGCTGCCGTTGTACATTTCGTAGTCATCGATTGTCCGGACTCCGTCGGAACCGATGCCCGGGGTATCAAAAGAGACCTGAGGGGCGCGGCGGACGCGTCGCTGGCCGGGGTTGTAGGTCCAAGCTTTACGAGCTTCTTTACTTTGGTTCAAGGTGTCATGAACCAACAGGATACGTCCGGCGACTCGAGGCGGTCCAAGCATAGTCTGTTCGAAATATAAGATTATATTGTTCATTTTCTCTTCAGTCATTCCCGGCAGGTTGTATTGCCAGCGCACTCGGGTATGTTCTTTACCGAGGTTGTAACTACCTGAGCGGGTAACCGGAGCGTAAACAAAGGTGCGGTCGATATAGTTACCGCGCCAGCGTAAAAGATGGTTCCAGATCGCTTGCAGACCATTTTCGGGGATGGGGAAAGGAGTTGCAGCAGCACTGTTTAAGACGCCGTTGCCATCTTCAGTCAAGGTTGCGGTTTGGGCACACTTCTTGGTATTGTCATAGAGCCGCTGGGGAGCTGAGGCGCTGCGGCGTGTGGGATAGACGGCCAGAAAATAGCTCTCATCGGCCGCCAGCAACGCTTTATGACCTTCCGAAAGCTGGTCAGCGTATTCAGCCATGTTGGCTGAGTTAATCTTAAAGAGTATTTTATCATCGCAAAAAGGATCGGGATGGTGATCGCCGGGTTTGTAATTAGCCGGGGGCGTGGTGATGCCGCCGGCCCAGGCGGGAATTGTGCCCGCTGCATTTCCGGCCTTCTCAGCGCCAAGCGGAGTGAGGTCTTTGCCCAGACGAGCCGCCTCTTCGGCCGAAATTTTAGCCTGTACCCCGGATGCACAAAGCATCACGGCGAACAGCAAAACAGTTACAAAACCAATGGTTTTTCGCATATTATTTCTCCTTTAAATATATGTTAGAAACTGTATTTGAGATTAAAGCCGATAAAATCCCGGTCATTAATAACGTTGTATTTACCGGCACCAAAATAGTTGGTGTAACTGAGATCAGCCGTCCAGGAGGCTAAGTAGTTTGCCTCGAGGCCCAAAGTGATGGCTTTGCGGTCTTCGAGAAAGGGGCCGCCCAAAGGACTGATGCCGGAGACATCGTGGGACCAGCCGATGCGCGGTGTAAAGCCGATCGGACCGATAACGTTAAAGAAGTCAAGTTTTCCCAGAATCCGGTAGCCCCAGGAATCTTCATCAGCAAAATGGCTGTTGCCGGTCTGGGGCTGACTCAGTGCGGCAGAACCAGCGGCTCCACCAGGGGTGCACGTGCCCGGCCCTTCGAGGCGCAATTTATCCTTGCTCGGCATGCTGCAGATATGTTCCCAACCGACTTCGCCCAAGAGTAATCCACCCTTTGAACCCAACCACGAGATCGGGGGTAAGAGGTAGGTTAAAGTTGTTTGAACCTGAACCATATCCTTTTTGATGTAGCCTTTAACCATGTCGCCGGGACTTTGCTGCCCCAATTGACCGGTCTGGCCGTAGGTCGGATTAAGCGGTGAGAGGAAAGCTTGTAGGAGTTCGAGATCGTCGATCTGTAAAGGTGCGTCAGGTCGATAAGAGATCTCACCCTGCCAGCCGATACCGGCGACTTCGGTATTAAAAGCGGCACCGTAGAGTTTCATGTCCTCTTTGTAGGTGGTATAGTAGTAAGAGTCTTTGGCATATGAATCGACCGCGTAAGCTTTCCCGACTGCTGCGCCTGTGGCGGCAGCTATCGCGCCTGCTTCCGCCGGTGTCTTGCCAGCGGCTATGGCGGCTTGAAAAGCGGCCGCGCCTGCAGCCGCTCCCGCAGCCGCTCCCGTGGCACCAGCTTTCTGGAGTGCGGCCATGTCGCCCAATTGTATGTTCATATTAAAAATGTGATTATGATAGTTCATCGCGTAGACACTGAACTCCGTGTTGTTCAGGGCCTCGGAGTAGTACCTTAAAGCGGCACCGTATTGGCCGGATGTTTTAGCGCTGTCGGTGCTGCCTCGGGGGACACCCATGAATGTTTCATCTACCGGTGCATTGCCCATGTCCGGAAATGCGCCAAAACCCAACATCAGCTTTTGGCCACCCCGACCAATAAAGTCGGCCCCGCTGAAGTAGGTGCCCGGTCGGTCGATCTCGGTTCGAGCCCAGTCGTACTCGTAAAATCCTTCAATCGATAGATTTTCAGTTGGGCTGATCGTGGCCCAGACCATCCCTTCAGGGGTCAGGGCTTCTTTTAGCTCAGCGCCCGGTACCCGGAGTTTTGAGACATCGACCGAGTTGATCGAGTTGATACTGTTCTGGATAAAGGTTGATTCACCCCAACTTACAACCTGATCACCGACCCGGATCTGGAAAGGCATGTCAAATATTTCATGGCTGATCCAGATGTAGTAATCAAGCATGTCAAAATTGCTTCCGACCGCGTCTTTGGCTTCTGAAGAGAGGCTGGTTCGTTCGCGATCTTCGTGGTCGTTTTCATAATCGTAAAAACCGGAGGCCCGGACAAAGGCACCAATCCAGCCGGCGTCGATATCGAGTTCGGAGGTCATCTTGATCGCGTTGCTGATGAGGCCCGTGTCATAGTTCAGGTTACCATCGTCGTAGTTAACCGAGTGCTTTTCGCCGCCGTTGGCCAGACCAATGATGTTTTTATTTCGGCTCTCGACACGCCACTGTAAGCCGTACGAGACCGTAGAATCAAGTTGGATTCTAACTGCATCATTTTCGAAAACCTCAAATGCCTGGGCTTGCGGACTAAACCACAGTGCCCCCGCAAACATTATGATCAAACAACTGATCATAAATTTTTGCGTTACTCTTCTTAGTTGGTCATGCCTCATAACCTCTCCTCCTTAAAAAGTTAAGAACCTAAATAAAACATATTGGATGAAAACCGCTTTTGCGCTCATCTACGCTTCCATAAAACAATTTTCTAATTATTGCAACACCGAAATATGAAAATATTCTAATTGTTCACAAGGGGCCGGGTCTGTTCGCATCATACCAGGACACTTTTGGCAACATGTAGGGCGCTTTTGCAACATGTATGCCGCTTAAGATCACTTGTGCCTCAGAATCCTGTGATTTCAGTATGCTGGTTATACTGAATTAAAGTCTACCTTGGGCTTTCTCCGGGGGTTAGGTGTGGCTATGTTGGATGTTTTCGATTTTAATATATATTATAAAGTGTATGACAGAAAAGTTTCATTAGAATTTGATTGGTACAAATTGATCGCGGTGAGTCGGAAATGGTGAAAGTGCCATTGTTGGCCCTGGTTAATGGTGGATGAGGTTTATTCACTTGATTTTATTGGAAAATACTATATAATGCCAAATGTGTCATTATATGAGCTTGTTTCAGCTCGTTTCGGGGAGGAGGCCCGCAGAAACCGCCAACCTTTGCCTCTGTCGAGAGAAAATATATGAAAGATTTGAATATTACAGCCATGATCAGAGTCTCCCAGGCGATCTCCAGTGAAATTGACTTTGATAAGTTACTTTCAATGTTGATTACCATTATGGTCGAAAATGCCGGCGCCCAAAGTGTATATTTAATCCTGGAATCCGACGGCAAACTTCTGGTTGAAGCCTGCGGTACGACGGAGCAGGGCTCTCTTGTGGTTAGTCCTCCGATTCCCTATGAAAAAGAGGATCTTTCAGGCTCCATCATCCGCCATGTTGCCCGGAGTCGTGAAGTTGTTGTTTTGGACGATGCTGTAAAAGATGCCCGCTTCAATAATGATCCACATATTAAAACCCGGCAAGTGAAATCAGTTTTATGTGTTCCGATTCTTCATAAAACCAAGATGGTTGGGATCTTCTACCTTGAAAACAGTCTTGTTGCCGGAGTGTTTACCTCTTTGAAACTGGAGATGATGAAAATTATCTCTTCCCAGATCGCTATCTCGATCGAGAATGCCCGGCTTTTCGATCAGGTTAAGAAGGGCGAGACAAAATATCGCAGTATCTATGAGAATGCGGTTGAAGGTATCTTTCAGGTCTCGCATGAGGGAAAGATTGTGAGTATCAATCCCTCATTTGCCCGAACCCTTGGCTATGAATCCGAAGAAGATATGAAAAGAAGCATTGATACTGTCGGTCTGGATCTTTATGCTGATCCCGGTCAGCGTCAGGAATTTTCGCGGCTGCTCATGGAGAATGATGTAATTAATGGATTTGAAGTTGAATTTTGCCGCAAAGATCGCAGCCGGATCTGGGTCTCGATGCACGCCCGTCCGGTCTATGACTCCCCTGGAAAACTTAAATATGTTGAAGGAATTATCACCGATATTACGGAGCAGCGTCGTCATCGTGAGGCGTTGCAGGAGAGTGAAAAACATCTGCGCCATGAAAATCTCTTGCTTCGCTCTAACATCAAAGATCGCTACAAATTCAGCAACATCATCGGCAAAAGCCCGGCTATGCAGAGTGTTTATGAACTCATTTTAAACGCTTCTACAACTGACGCCAACGTTGCCGTCTACGGTGAGTCCGGTACCGGTAAGGAGCTGGTGGCTCGGGCTATCCACGATAACAGTCGGCGTAATAAAAATAGTTTTATACCGGTTAATTGCGGGGCCATTCCGCAAAACCTTTTTGAAAGTGAATTTTTTGGCTATAAAAAAGGGGCTTTTACGGGGGCTGTCCGCGATAAAGGCGGATTTCTCAGTCAGGCTGATGGGGGAACCCTGTTTTTAGATGAAATCGGCGAGTTAGAGTTGAATAACCAGGTGAAGTTGTTGCGAGCTTTGGAAGGAGGTGGCTATATACCGGTGGGTGGGAGTGTATTGGAGCAACCGGATGTGCGCATCATCGCCGCCACTAACCGTGATCTTCAGGAGCTTGTAAAAAAAGGGCTTATGCGTGAGGATTTTTTCTACCGTATCCATATAATTCCCATATCTCTGCCCCCGCTGCGGGAGCGCAAGGAGGATATCCCGTTGCTGATCGAACACTTTATAAAAGAGTATGGAAGCGATGGCAGTAATGGCAAAGGGGCTATCTTGCCCCTGTCGCTAAAAGCCCAGAAAACCATGTATAATCATCAATGGCCGGGAAACATTCGGGAGCTGCAAAATACCATTCATCGCTATATTACCTTACGTAAGTTCGATTTTACGGAGAGTTCGGGCGGGGGCGAGGTAGATTCGGTCGGTGATAATATGTCAACGGCGGAACTTGCAGATTGTGATGGTGCAAGTTATAAGGAGTTGCTGGAAAAATTTGAGAAAAGAGTTTTTCTCAAAGCCTTGGAGAAGCATCAATGGCACCGGGAAAAGGCGGCAATCAGCTTGGGGCTGCCGCGGCGTACATTTTTCCGCAAGCTTTCCAAGATCGGACTGGTTAAAGAGTGAGCGATATTGGTAAGCTTCCGGCTTGACTTTGTCGGGGTATGTCTATATATTTTTGACAAATATCTCCCGTCTCTGATCGTTCGATTCGGCTTGAGCCGTTACGTTTGAACTTATTCTTTTAATTATGGAGTGAGAACTTAGAAGGAATGTAATATGGGAAAATATATCACGGATATTGAACAGCTTTACAAAGGCATCGCTGGTATGTTTGCAGCTCTCGACCAGTTGCCGAATATTAAGCGGAAGGTGCTTAAGACAGAAATTTTGCTCGGTTTTTATTACGATGATCCCGAAGGGCAGGTTGTGGTTGATGCGACCGGAGCTGAGATCAAGGTCTATGTCGGGGAGTGTCCGGGTAGTATAGAACCCGAAGTGCAATTGATGATGTCCGCTGATACAGCGCATCTCTTTTGGTTGGGAAAGGTCAATTTCATCATGGCTACGGCGACCGGAAAGATGCGGACGGAAGGCAATGTTGGCGGTGTGGTCAAATTGGTTCCGGTACTTGGCCCCCTGTTTAAAGTCTACGCCGAGTTTTTACAAAATAACGGTATGGCGGAACTTGTTATTTGATTTTTTCTCTTTCCCTTCACCGCCCGCACGAGTATTTTCAGTTATCCCGGCCCTGATCGTTCGATCAGGCTTGAGCAGTTACGTTCCGGTCGGGTTCAGCCGCGCCGCTACCGCAACCGCCGGATCGGTGAATTTTTAAGGGAACTTGAATTCACCGAAGGCCGTTCCACCGGTATCCCCAAAATTTCCAGGCTATGCTGCTATTGAAAATTCGCGGGAGCGTTTTGAGAAATTGCTGACCGGCTTCGATGCGCCGGTGCTCTATGTCATGTGTCTCGATAAGCCGACGCGTGACCATACGCTGTTGCAGCCGCCTTTTTCTGATAAGTCGGTGGTCAGCTTGTTTCTTCCTGTCGATAATGGGCGCGTTTAGTGCCGTTTCCGGCAGTATCCAGTATTTATCCATAAAATCAAGTGGGTAAAGTAATTCCCTTATTAGATAGAGCCATTAATGGCACTGCTGTAAATTGAAG
>JAYEGS010000244.1:0-78028 GCA_034659215.1 Pseudomonadota bacterium
ATGGCTCGGGTTTTGGGGATTAATCGAATAGTTATTCATCGTTACGCCGGAATTTTGTCGGCCTACGGTATGGGGTTGGCCGATGTTGTGGTTGAACGGCAGCGGCCGGCCGCCGAAATTCTCTCGGGCAAAAGCCGGGCTGGACTTATTGCCGGTCTTGAAGAGTTACGACATGCGGCACAAGCTGAACTTGAAAGCCAAGGTTTTGCTCCAGCCGTAATCAGCTCTACCCTCTATTTGAACCTGCGCTATCAGGGCACCGATACGGCCTTAATGATTGCGGCTCCCGATGATGGTGATTTTGCCAAGAAATTTGCGACGCTCTATCAACGTGAATTTGGTTTTACGTTGTTGGCTCGCAATATCGTGGTCGATGATATCAGGGTAAGAGCCGTGGCCGCCGGTGCCGGTTTGCGTGGTCATCGACTGGCCGAGACGAGAGCTCCAGCGCGGCCTGAGCGCACAGTCTCCTGCTATTTTGCCGGAGGTTGGCAGTCAACCCCGGTCTATCGTTTGGAAAAACTTCTCGCCGGAGATGAAATTTCAGGGCCCGCCCTGATCATGCACGATACCGCCACGGTACTAATTGAACCCGAGGCCTCGGCTCGAATAAGTCAAAGCGGTGATATCGAAATCCAGGTTGGTCGTGAGCTGAGTTCGCTTGATGCGGCGACGGCGGTCGATCCGGTGCAGCTTTCGATTTTCAGCAATCTTTTTATGTCGATTGCGGAACAGATGGGCCGAACCCTGCAAAAAACTTCGATCTCAACCAATATTAAGGAACGTCTCGATTTTTCCTGCGCCCTCTTTGGCCCGGGAGGTGAACTGGTCGCCAATGCTCCGCATTTGCCGGTTCATTTAGGGGCCATGAGCGAAGCGGTTAAGGCCCAGATTTTATTGCATGGCGGGGTTTTTCATGAAGGCGACGTTCTGGTTTCCAACCATCCCGCTGCCGGGGGCAGCCATCTGCCCGATATTACGGTTATAACTCCGGTCTTAAAGAATGGTAAAGCGATATTTTTTGTCGCCAGCCGTGGCCACCATGCCGATGTCGGCGGCATCTCGCCGGGTTCAATGCCGCCCTTTTCCCGCTCGCTTGAGGATGAGGGGGTGGCGATCAGATCCTTTAAATTGGTCGCCGGCGGGATCTTTCAGGAAGCGGGAATCAGCGCTCTGTTGAAAGCTCCGGGCGATTTGCGCCGGGCTGCCGATGAGAAAAAAATCAGCGGCACCCGGACGCTGGCCGATAATCTCTCCGATTTGAAAGCTCAGGTCGCCGCCAATAGCAAAGGTATTGAACTTATTTCAGAGATGATCGAGCACTATTCACTCGCTGTGGTTCAGGCCTATATGCGGCATGTGCAGGAGAGCGCCGAAAGCGCAGTTCGCCGCAGTCTCAGGGCGTTGGCCGACACGGTTGCCGGAGCCGGGGATGATGCGGAAAATTTGACTCCGGCCGTAATCCGGGCTCAAGATTTTATGGATGACGGGACGCCGATCTGCTTGACTTTGACAATTGATCGTCAAGCCGGTAGCGGCATCTTTGATTTTAGCGGAACCGGTCTTCAGGTTTGGGGTAATACCAATGCTCCTTTAGCCGTAACTAAATCGGCAATTCTCTACGCTCTGCGTTGCTTGATCAAGGAAGAACTGCCGTTAAATCACGGAGTTCTGGTGCCGATCGAAATTCGGGTTGCTGCCGGTTGTCTGCTTGATCCCGATGCTGAGGCCGCCGTTGTCGGCGGTAATGTTTTGACCTCGCAACGGGTTGTCGATGTAATTTTAAAAGCGTTCGGTGTGGCGGCAGCCTCGCAGGGTTGTATGAACAATCTCACGTTCGGTAACCGGAACTTTGGTTATTACGAAACTTTAGGCGGCGGTGCCGGAGCCGGCCCCGGCTGGCACGGACAATCCGGTGTCCATTCCCATATGACCAACACCCGGATCACCGACCCAGAAATTTTAGAGCGCCGCTATCCGGTTTTATTACGTGAATTCTCGCTCCGTCCCAACTCCGGCGGCGCCGGTCAATTTCGCGGCGGTGACGGCCTGGTTCGAGAGCTCGAATTTCTCGCCCCTCTAAATGCCGCTATCCTCTCCGAGCGCCGGGTCTTCGCCCCCTATGGCCTCCACGGCGGCAGTCCCGGAGCCCGGGGCCAAAACACCTTCATCCGGGCCGACGGCCGCAAAGTCAACTTAGGCGGCAAAAACGAGGTAAAAGCCGCCGTCGGCGACCGTCTGCGTATCGAAACCCCCGGCGGCGGGGGGTACGGGCCTGCGGTGGAGTAGTTTTTTCATAATTCCTGCGAGTCAATTAATTGACTGACTTGAATTAGTACCATTTTTTACGGGGGGCATACGGTTTTTCTTGAAAAGAAAGATAAGGTGTTAGTAACTACTCACCGTGATTCCCTGCAGATTAGTTTTGCTGAAGGAAATCCGGTAGTTTGTTATTGAATAAGCATGCCAAGGCATGACTTGAAGACACGCCATGCTTTTGACATGTAGATAAATAGCCACGGATACGGCAAAACGCAGAGAAAAAGATATCTGGTATCTGGTGGATCGACAGCCCAAGAGGCCGAAAATCACCCAACTGTCGCTGCGAATACGGCATCATCTACGTCCTCTCCAGCCTCTGTCGCATGGCCCTCTCACTCCTGAGCCGGAGCTGGCGCTTACGATGTTTATACAGCTATTGCGGCCTTGAAATGGCTCCTAAAGATGTAAAAGCACTCGCCGTAAAGATTAATCAACTCCCCCCCCCCAAAAAAAAAACTGGTTAAGCCCGCTAAAAACCCCGACAACCGTTAAATTGGTAATTGAATTACCATATATTATATCTGTTCGCTTAAAAACGGTCTCGGGCACTTCTGAACAAATTAACCTAAAATTTTTATCTTCTTTAAATCTTATTTAAAATCAAGATTTATACTCACCTGAGATTGCAATCATGCAATTCGTGATTTTTAAATTTTTACAGAGGGAGGAAAAACATGATCGATTTCAAAAGACTTTTAAAGGGCGTGGCGCTCGGGGTTGCCACAGGACTGGTTTTAAGCAGCAGCTGCTTTGCCGCGCCAAAAGTGGGAAATTCGGCCTGCAACTTCGGCAATGCGAACTGGAAACAACCTGAAGCCAAGTATGTTTTCATGTTTATCGGAGATGGTATGGCCGGACCGCAGATTCATGCGGCAGAAGCCTATCTTGCCGACAAGATGCAGGCTGACGAGACCCCGGGTGGAGTCAAAGCAAAGCTGCTTGCCTTTGATCGTTTCCCGGTAGTCGGTCTCTCAACCACCTACGCCAATGATCGTTTCATTACCGGCTCAGCCGCATCCGGCACCTCACTTGCCTGCGGAATGAAGACCAATATCGGGGTTATTTCAATGAACCCCGGGGTCGACAAGCCTTACAAAACTCTTGCCGAGGCCGCCAGCGAAAAAGGGATGAAGGTTGGTATTGTATCCAGCGTCTCTATTGACCATGCAACTCCAGCGGTTTTCTATGCCCACCAGCCAAGCCGTGGTAACTATCATGAAATCGCGATGGAACTTGCCAACAGCGGTTTCGACTATTTTGCCGGGGGCGGATTCAAAAGAAATGAAACCGGAATTGACAGTGACGGCAACCCGATCGAAGGTGCAATCCCAACCGCTATCGCCAATGGCTTCAAGTACGTAACCGACCGGACCGGTCTTAACGAATGTCTCCCCGGCAACCGGGTTCTGGCCACAACCGAAATTGTAGGTGGCTCCGCGCTGCCCTATGCAATCGATCGCCTGGATGCCGACGGAGATTACACCGCCAATATCAGCCTGGCCGAATTCACCGCCAAAGGCATTGAGCTACTGGACAACGACAAAGGGTTTTTCATGATGGTGGAAAGCGGCAAGATTGACTGGGCCTGTCATGCCAACGACGCCCGTGCAGCCATTGACGACACCCTCGCGTTTAATGATGCAATCTGGGAGGCCATTAACTTCTACCTCATGAACCCGGAGGAGACTTTGATTATCGTTACCGGTGACCATGAGTGCGGCGGTATGACTTTAGGTTTTGCCGGAACCAGCTATGGTACCAGCTTTGGCGACCTTGCCGGACAGAAAAATTCTTACGAAATGTTCAATAAATATTTCTTTGCTGATTACAAGGAGACAGCAACCTGGAAAAATGCATACTTTAATATCAACCAGACTTTAAAGGATGCCTTCCTTGAATATTTCAACCTGGAGTGGACCGAATTGACCGACTACGAAAAGGCCCAGCTTGAAGATGCATATGATAGGTCCATGGGAAAAGTTGCCGTCGTCAGCTCCCAGGAGGACAAGGAACTTTATGGCGGATATGAAGCCATGACCGTAACCCTGACCCATATTCTCAACAACAGATCGGGTATCGCCTTTAATTCTTACTCCCACACAGGGGTTCCGGTACCGGTTTTTGCTATGGGATTCGGTCAGAATATCTTCGGCGGTTTTTATGACAATACCGACATTGCTCTCAAGGTTGCAGCTTTAATGGAGGTTGAAATCGGAGATGTTGAAACCAAAGATTGAGAAGAATAAAGATATCTCAATTTTTAAATAGTAATTTTATCTTTTAACACCGTGATCCAGCCTGATTTTTTTAGACTGGATCACGGTGAGTAACACCTACCTTACATTAAAAATATTTATGTTTAAAAGAAAACGTGAAGACCTGATCCTTGTAACAATACTGTCCCTGATCTGCAGCGCTCTCTTCTACCTGCCTACCGGTTTTGAAGAGAGAATCCCCAAAGATTCACATCTCGCCAAAGCCCGCATTATCTCGATTGATAATTCCGATCTGAGCCAAAATTTAATTATCAAAAGCGGTGATCAAAAAATTGAGGTTGAAATCCTGGAGGGGGCCTGGAAAGGAGAGCGGACAGTTGCGATGAATTACCTCCAGGGGAAAATGGAACTGGATGAAATTTATCAGGTCGGCCGCGACCTCCTGATTGAATTTAACATTGTAGGCGACAAGATAACTGCTGCCAGGACAAGAGGCAATTATCGACTCTCCATTGAGCTCTTCCTGATTTCAATGTTTGCCGCTATTTTACTTCTGGTCGGGGGCTGGACCGGCTTTAAAGCCTTACTCTCTTTTGTTTTTTCAGCCCTGATGCTCTGGCGAGTACTTATACCTTGCTTTCTTAAGGGTTACGATCCGGTTCTTACAGCGATCCTGGTAGTCGCCGCCCTTACAGCGGCAATCAGCTTTCTGGTCGGCGGAATCAACAAGAAAGGTCTGGTCTGTTTTCTGGGAGCCTTTCTGGGGCTGGTGCTTACCGCATTTCTGGCAAAAGTTTTCACCGCCAGCTTCAAGGTTCATGGAGCGGTTAGACCTTTTGCCGAAACCTTGCTCTACTCCGGTTTTTACCATCTCGATTTGACCCGTATATTCATCGCGGGAATTTTTATCGCCTCTTCCGGAGCGGTCATGGATCTGGCGATGGACATTTCGGTTTCGATGTCGGAGATTGTCAGAGAAAATCCTGCTATATCTCGTCTTGCTCTAATGAGATCAGGGCTCAATATCGGCCGGGCAGTTATCGGAACCATGACGACAACCCTGCTGCTCGCATATTCCGGCAGTTACATGACTATGCTTATGGTATTTATGGGTCAGGGTGTGCCGGTAAAAAACATCCTCAATCTGAATTACGTGGCCGCTGAAATTTTAAACACCATGGTTGGCAGCTTCGGCCTGGTTACCGTAGCCCCTTTTACGGTTCTGGTTGGCGGCATGGTTTACAAAGGGTGGCGGAGAGCTTAAAGGAGAGTTAAATGTTTCTAAGAAATATTCTGAACCTGGCCGGAGGCCGCATCCCCGGCCAGCTGGTAATCCAGTATACAAATTCCTGCAATGCCTTCTGCCCGCAATGCGGAATGCGGGCCGGAAACCGGATAAAACGATCGACTCTCAAGCTTGACGAAGTAAAAAAAACCATCGATTGTGCTGCGAAAAACAGTTTTCAGGCGCTCTCTTTGACCGGCGGCGAACCGCTGCTTTACCTGAATGATATCTGCACTCTGTTGGATTACGCCGGTACCGCCGGCATAAAATATCTGAGAACCGGCACCAACGGCTTCTATTTCCGTAATTTAGACAACCCGGCAAATCTTGACCGGGTAAAAAAAATTGCCGATCGCCTGGCGGCAACCCCTTTAAGAAATTTCTGGATCAGCATTGACTCATCCGACCTTAAAACCCATGAAACGATGCGCGGATTTCCAGGGCTTTTTGCCGGCATCGAAAAAGCCTTGCCGATTTTTCATGAAAGAGGGCTTTATCCATCTGCCAACCTGAGTATTAATCGTAATCTTGCCGGTTTTGAAAAAACCGCAGAGACTCAGCTTCAGACTGGAAAAGAGGAGCTGTTTTTGAATTTTTTCCGCGCTGCCTTTCATGATTTTTACCAAAAAGTGATAGGTTTAGGTTTTACCATAGTCAACACCTGTTACCCGATGAGTATTGATGAAAACAATTCCGAACTTGCTGCGGTATACGATGCGACATCGCTTGATAACTGCGTCAATTTTTCCCGTGAAGAGAAAATTCTGGTTTACCGGGCCTTATCTGAGGTTATTCCCCACTTTCGGGACCAGGTTCGGATTTTCACCCCCTTAAACTCTCTTTATGGCCTCATCTCTCAGCACCAGAATGATGAAAAAGAGATACCAGGCTATGCCTGTCGCGGTGGGAAAGAGTTCTTTTTCGTCGCTGCGGAAAATGGCAATACCTATCCCTGCGGCTTTCGCGGTCAGGACAATTACGGCAAATTCTGGCATGAAGGGTGGAAGAAAAAAGATGAATCATCCTGTACTGCCTGTGACTGGGAATGTTTCCGTGACCCTGCTGAAATGTTCGGACCCTGGCAGGAGTTATGGAACCGGCCCATAAACCTAACTCGCAGAGTCTGGTTTGATCCCGGATTCATCAGAGATTTCAGCCACGATTTAACTTATTATCGGGCATGCGACTACTTCGACGGCCGCATGGCACCCAATTGTAGGAAACTCGCATCTTTCAGCTTCGGGAAGGAATCTTGCAAAACGAAGCGCTCAAGTTTTAACAGCCGCTCAAATCCGAAACAGATCAGACCTGTAGCCCGCTGGGAATGCGCCGGATAGAACTTTGATGGAGTCATAAAAACCCCAAAAAATTAATCAGTGCCTTACAGGTTATTTTCTGCACTCTTTAACTAATATTTACAATTTTATGGTTTCCTTAAAATTCACTAAAGAGTTACCCTTGGAGACCTTATAATAATGACTCAGGAACTGGAACATAAATGGACCCGGGCAGTTGCGGAAATCGACTTTGCCTTTCAGCCGATAGTCAACATCTACACCGGACTCTGTTTTGGCTTTGAGGCTTTGCTGCGAGACTTTGATAAGGCCGGATTCGGTTCGATCCAGGCTTTTTTCGATGGAGCCTATAACGACAATTTTCTCGCACAGGTCGATGTGAAACTGCGAGAAAAAGTTTTTGCTAAATTCACGCAGATTTCATTTCATGAAAAGGTTAAAATCTTCTACAACATCGACAACCGTATCATGGTTTTACCCGACTTCGATCAGGGAGCTATGTGCCAGTTACTCGAAAAATACGGGTTAAGAAAGAGCTCTGTCTGTTTTGAACTTTCAGAAAGACATGAATTTCAATCTCAGGTCAGAACTTCTAATTTTCTGAGTCAGGCTCGCAAAGAAACCTACAAAATTGCGGTTGATGATTTTGGAGCCGGTTTTGCTGGATTACAGCTTCTGTACAGATCTGAACCTGACTACATCAAGATTGACCGTTTCTTTATTTCCGGAATTTCAGATGATGCCCGCAAAAAACTTTTCATCGAAACTATTGTCAGGATGGCTCACACTCTTGGTATCAAAGTAATCGCTGAGGGGGTAGAGACCAATGATGAGTTTTTGGCCTGCAAGCAGATCGGCTGTGACTACGTCCAGGGATACCTTATTCAACGCCCGACCAAACATATTTCAGAAGTTGCCGGTTTCTATGAGAAAGTTTCTTACCTTAATAAGCTGGAGCGCCGCAATAAGAAAACTGATAAAAGTCTGATTGAAAATTCTCTGATCTTTCCGGATCCTCTGGTTGCACCAAAGCATGACATGAAAGATTTAATTGACGCTTTCGCCAAGAACCGGGATGGGAATTTCCTTATCGTTGTCAACCAGGATCATGAACCGCTTGGTATAATCCGGGACACGGACTTGAAGGAGTATGTTTACACCCCATTTGGGAAAGATATCCTTATGAATCGCAGCATGGGTTATAATCTTATGAGTTTTGTCCAGAAAATCCCGGTTGCCGACATAAACAACGAAATTGAAAAAACCCTGGCAATTTTTGCCCAGAACAACAACGTCGAAGGTTTAATAATCACAGAAAACAATCTTTATCGCGGTTTTCTTTCGGCTACAGTTCTATTAAATGCTCTCCATGAAAAAAACATCGCTGTAGCGCGCGACCTAAATCCTTTAACCAGGTTACCTGGCAATTCACTTATCAACGAATTTATTGCCAAGGGCATCCGTAAAAGCTGGCGGAACAAGGTCTTCATCTACTTCGATTTCAATGACTTCAAACCTTTCAATGATAAATACGGTTTCCGACTGGGAGACCGGGCAATTCAGATTTTCGGAGATATCCTCAAGGAACAGGAGAAAATCTTAGAACTTTTTGTTGGCCATATTGGGGGGGATGATTTTTTTGCCGGAAAGCTGGATGAAGTCAGTATCGACCGCCAAAAAACAATTGAAGCAGTAAGCCAAATAATTAAGCTTTTCTCGGAAAGTGTCGCCTCACTCTACGACCAGGCCGATCGTGACCGAAAAAGCTATACCTCAACCGGTCGGGACGGCAAAGTTTCAACCTTCCCCCTCCTCTCAGTCAGCGCCGGGATTCTCTTTCTTGACACCCGCAGTGAATCAATCACCGAAGAAGAGCTGCCGGGCGTTATTTTCGATGAAGAACTCGGTCGCACAATCGCCAGCTTAAAAAAGGCGGCGAAAGCTTCCGATACGCTTATGGCTGTTAAGGAAATCTAGTTTTTTCAGCAACTAAGAACGCTCTGCAAATAGGACTTTTTACGAGTCCATCAAACCTGATGGACTCGTAAAGACTTCAGGGCGCTGACAAACAAAACCCAGAGACCACTCAACAAAAAAACTGGTCTATTTTTTTGCGCCGCCGGCTGAACTTGCAGTGCCGGTTTTAGTTCCGGATACGGGACTGGTTTTACTGGCTACCGGCTTTGCCGAAGGTTTTTCTGCCGGTTTTGGTTCGGATTTAAGTGCCGGTGTGGTAGCTGGTTTTTTTGCGGGTACGGTTGCAGATTTGGCCGGGGTTGCTTTGCTTTTTGGAGCCGGTTTCGGGGTCTTAACCGCAGTCGCCGAAGTATCTGTAGCGGTAGAGGCAGTTTTTCCAGGAATTTTTGAATCGATAGAGATCTCGGCGGAAGCTTCCGCAGCCTCTTTACGCCAGGACAACTCCAGGGAAAATTTGGCTTTATCTTTTTTGTTTTTGCCCTCAACTTCAACCGCAACGGTCTCAGCAATATCAAGATTGACAAAATCATCACCCTGCTTAACTACCACCTTTCCCTCTTTAAAACTTCTGGTCAACTCTTCAAGATAATTGATTACATCTTTGACTGCCAGGGTCTGTTCCGAGCTGATTTTACTGAGTTCCATGATTCTCTCCTTTTAAAGTTGCAGGATTATTGTTTTCCCGTAAATCTTCTTTTTTATTCTCGGTTTTTTCTGTAGAAATTGTCAACTTTTCTTCATCAGGTAAAGGGTTTTCCAACTCATCTTTTTCATAGCTAACGGTTTCGAGATTTATCCCCAGATCCTGAAATTTCCTTTCAGCTTTTTTGAGAAATTTTTCCAGAGTTTTATCAACTGCATTATCCACATCCAGCCTTTTACCAATGAGTTTAGCGCACTCCTTGGCTCTTTCAAGGCGGTTCGCCAACTCTTTATCAACATTAAAAATAACTCTTTTAATCTCTTTTTCCTCCTTAAAAACATCCATACCAGACCTCCGAAACGGCACCATTTGAATCAAAGTTCGTACAGATTATGTACGAGATTAAAACAGAAGTCAAGTATTTTTTTCAAAACAGGTCGCCAAAGCTGATAGCGGTAAATCCCTTCCAGAATTCACTCTCCTCCACTCCCTGCCAGTCGTTCAACCCTTCCTTTACTGCAACGAGAATAAAATTTATAAACCACTAAAATCAGGTTAAAAAACACAAACACAAAGAGGAAAAGCCAGACAAAGAGGGGAAAAGTCGTACTTCCGGCAAACGCCAGATAAGCATAAGGAAGAACAAACGTCAACAGAAGGCCAAAACCAAAGCCGGCGGTCCAGAAATCGAACTTATTCTGCAGCAGCCTGCGTACCAGCTGACCGCTGCACCAGACATAGCCCGGTATGGTTATCAGATCGAGAAAAAGAAAAAAATATGGATCAACTCTATACTGGGCAAGCTGCAGCGAAACAACCTTAAATTTGAACAAAACATAGATCAAGAGCCAGACGGTTCCAAAAGCTTCAGGAAGGTATTTAAATTGCCGCAAAACCCGCCCCAGATAATTTCCGGCCATAATCTCTAAATGCGATCTGTAAGCACTGACATGTCAACCCTGGCGATCGTAACCTGACTCCGACCGCAATAGAGAAAAGCCAGGAGCCAGAGAGCCTGCATCGAGACAATAAACACCGGCGACCAGAGGGCTTTAAATGCCGGTTCGATGGCAATTACAGCTGAATCAGCCGGAAGCAGAAAAACAACCAGAGCAACATAAAATACACCAGCAACACTCATCACCTGATAGGCTGAAATCCGTCCGCTGCCCCGGTGATCCGCACGCAGAAATTCGGAGAGCAAACGCCAGATCTGGGTGACTGCAAGGGTCAGGAGCAGAGCAGTTCCAAACCAGCCCTTGAGAAACAAGTAGAAGCCCAGAACTCCGATAAATGTGTACAGATAAGCCGTCATGACCTGTACAGGGATCAGAGGTTGACCATCAAGGTCGTGAGCATAGGAGACCTTCTTGGTCTTGCCGGTAAATATCAGACCCTGGTAAAAACAGGCCCGCTGCAACCAGACTGGGGCATCAGCAAGGGGCTTCCCGTAACAACAGCCGAAACTCAAACAGGCGAGCCGCCCAAAACCCTCGCCAAAAGCATAAGCAATCGAAATTGCGGCCAGTATCGACAATCCGGAAACCGGTCTTTCGTGCCAGAGTGGAGCCAGCATATTATAGAGGTAGATAATCAACGGTGCCGCGATTATACCGGCAAAGGATGCGCCCCCGACACTGAAGGTGTGGCGCTTTTTTTCAACCACCAGGGCTATAAACTTAGCGGCCGGCATACATATACTGAGAATTGTGACGACAAAAAAAACGATGCTCTTAACTGGAACCTGCTGACTTAGAGCAAGAAAATAGAAAATAACCACTGCCAGGACGTAACTTGTCGCTGTAATCACACCATAATATGTCAGATTAAGCCCATTCCAGCTGCCGTCATGGTTCTTGGTTATAGGTATAGTAGCCACAAACTGCCACTTTTCATGAGGCAGAAATTTTACTCCAGCCGTTATCACAGCAAAAAAAACAATGGCAACTGCAATCGTTATAAGTTCAATCATTTTTTTTCCTTTCCGGCTCTGCCGGGTATGCGATAAGTGAGCGCAATTTAACATCAGTCTCCAGAAGCGGCTGCATAAAACCATCACTAAAGCGGCTGCAAGCGACACGCTTCTGATTACTCACCAGGTCATCGGCAAATTTTATTCTGTGGGGCTCAAAAATTAGAATATCGGTTGAACTTCCGGGACGATAAAGGCTTTTCGGCTTTCCTTTCTCAACAAAAAGCCCCTTAACGACAGGCTGCGGGCAATCATATTTTTTTCCGCTGTAACACTGCCTGATTCCACCAATCATCATAGCAACAACCTCAACCATGGCAACCCGCCCCACCCGGGAACCACCATCCACATCACTGTCGATAATTGTGACTACCCTCCGATTTTTAGAGTATGGAGTAATCACACTGATTACGGCGTCCGGATTACAGGAGTTAAAGGCCCCGTCCAACGTAAAAATATCGACCACTCTGCCGGAAACCGGCATATGGTTGTAGTGATATTTGTCCGGAGTCAGACGAAAAATCGCAAAATCCCCTCTAAAAAAAACCGCCTGCCACTTTTTTTTCCCGATCAACTCTGCAAAGGAGAAGAATTTATCCTTGATAAAAAGAACACTCTGCCGGCTAAAGGAGCCGAGAATGATTCTGGCGTCAGCCGGCGAGACTATAGCCGCCGGATCAGAGGGTAATGGCCGGATTTCCCAGTAACGTATCTTACGTTCAAAAATCTTTCTCGGAGTATCAAGGGATTGCGGATCTTCGAGACACTCGCTCAGGTCAAGATTAAGCTTTGCCGCCATCCGCTCAGACCCGGTTACAAAATTCAGAAATGGAGCATCATAGTTGATATAACCGAGCAATGCCGTGAAACGCCTTGAAGTCAGAGACTTGAATAGAAGCGGCGTCTTTTCCCGGATCTGGCTGTAAATAAAGCTAACTATCTCATCCTGGAAAAGCACCTCTTCAACCAGCCTGCCGCTTTCACGATCGATGTAGTGGTGTCCCGGCCGCCCAGATGATGGGTTGCGTTTCTGCATCACTTCAGATGAGGGTTGACAATTGTAACAGGGTTGCGAGTTTTTCGGTGGTAATCGTGTCATTTACGAGCTCCGGCTGATGACGGGCAAAGTAGTCTTGAGGGGTTGTGTTTTCCGGGAGAATTTCTTTAAAAGCCTGATCACTCTCCGACGACTCAGATGATTTGTGCGAATATTCGGTAAATTTTTTCTCAATTTCATAAAGTGCTTCCTGATAATGTTTTGCTTTCAGATCTTTGCGATAGTAACTCTCCGCCAGACGATTAAACTCTTCAGCTCTCAGGCTCATCGGGGTTGACCCTGGAAGATCATGCATTATTGCCCGGCTCAATCGGGCACTGGTTCCGGCTTCCGGGTTACTGACTCTCTCTTTGAGATCGGCAATGGTCTCTTCCAGGTTCATAATCTCTATCAGATCACCGCCATCATCCTCTAAAACCCTGATAAGAGCCTTACGAAATTCGCTTTGCTGAAGACGCATATATCCGTGATAGCGGCCACTGGATCGAATTTTGTCGGTTTTTTTTAAAATTTTTTGCATAAAGAGATTCGGACTCCCCTTGCGCACAAAGAAGGTCGGAAGACCTATTGCCGCACCAAAAAAGATCTGCCGTCTCTCGCTTTCGATAGAGGGAGTATCCGGAATGTCATGATGGCGGATTTCCCCTTTTATTATATATCTATACGCCAGAGCCGTAATCAGAAGCTGGAGGTCGGCAGCGTTGGCGAAATCGTTTTTAAAATCATAAAAAAGGCTGTAGTAACGCCCTTCAAAGCCCGAAAAACCGATATCTTCAAAACGCCGCATTTTATAGAGCAGGTAAAGAGACATCGAAGAGTCAAAAACCCCCTGGCTGGCGAGATCCTTTAAAGTACGCCGGTCATTACCAGGTATACCGTCCAACGCCGGATTACTATCAGTGCTCATCAACGCCACCAGATAATCGAGTAGACGCTGGTCCGGAACAAAGTCACCTTTTAATCTGAAAATATGACTCAAAACCCGATCCAGCTGCTCCGGACCGAATGGCGTAAGCGGCTGCCCCAAGATACTGATGTTAGCCTTCTTTTTCCAACGCCGCCAGATCATTCGCAGATGAGTGTAATCGAGTTCGTGAGGAAGAAAACCCAAGACTTTTTCGGGATGAAAATCGGCAAAAGCCAGACGCCAGGGTGCGGCGCTGTAGGTACCGACAAAGAGAGAGAGGAAGTGTTCGCTGATTTTTATCACCAGATCTCCCGCCCATTTTTCATGCCGCTGCGTAAAACAAGGATGTTTCTCCGCCAGAAGCCGGGTCAATTTTTGGCTGCCCAGACTTAAATGAGTTCCATTATTGGCAAGGCTTATATTTGATGTATTAGGCATTATAACCAGATTGCTGGTTATAATGCCGGCATCCTTTAACTTCTTCATCGCGTTAAGCCGGCTCCGCGACAGAACCTGGTGACATAAGATCATATATTTATGCTTTGCTTCTCCCTGATCCCAACCGGAAAGGCAGGGATTCATAAAGAGCTCACGATAAAAACTGTCCGGAACAAGATCGTTGAGCTGGTTCTGACGCCGGGGAGAGGTCGGCGCAAAATAGACCTCAGCTTTCTGACCATGCCGGTCGAGCTTGAAAACCCGGTTGGCATACTGGATCAGCATCTGAGTGAAAGCATAACGGCGTGCCATCTCGGCTGCCGTATTCTGCCCGAGACTTAAATCACTGTCGGCTCGGCTCAATTCGAATGAAAAGGTTTCAGGGGAGGTGTTGTCACTCAAATAGTGCGCCATGAGCCGCTGCGCATTTTTTTTAACCACTTCCGGCGTATCCGAAGAGCTGACAGACTGAGCCAGAGCCAATTTGAAAAGATAGCTGATCGGTACCCTGAGCCAGGTTTCACCATCCTGAGTGAAGGTAAATTTATCGGAATCAGAGCGCTGCAAACTCCCGATCAAGTGTTTATTGTCCTTAAGATCACCTGTAAAAATCTTTAAAGCATAAGAACTTAGGTAGGCAACCGGAAAGCGGACCCAACTGTTCTCCCAGGCTTGCATCTGATCATCATCGTCAAGGTAGCTGTTCAGATCAGCAAGTCGGGACCTGGGCATATCACCGGAATTAACCCGACGCATCAAGTTTGTGTAAAAATCAGAATTCCTGATGCTTAAGGGGAGGTCTACGTTTAAAGCGGTGCCGGAGACTGCCGTCTGGAGTTCATTTTCAGTACCGGCAGTGGCATCACCGGCAATAAAGGGGAGTTTTTCCGGGTCGGGTTTGCGACGATCATTTATTTGAAGAGCGCGACACAGATCTAAGCCACAAGCTTCTTCTGCGACCTGATCAAGGGATTCGTTCAATTTAATAATTGTGGGCGGTTTTGACATCAATTAGAGCTAACCCATACCTATAAAGACTGAGGAAGGGGCAGGAATGAATCCGCCCTGGGATTACACTTGACCGCTGAAGCCGATTTTAAATCATTCTGCAAAGCCAGGTTTGCAAGAAAAATCTCTGCTGTCTTCTGCCAGGTAAACTCTTCTGCATACCTGCGGCAAACTGCGGGGTCGAGATCCAACGCGGCCAGAGCCGCCTTGCGCAGGTCCCTGTCAACATAGCCGGTCTTTCCGGGTTTGATTACATCGATGGGACCGGTCTCAGGAAAGGCTGCAACCGGTAGACCACAGGCCATCGCCTCGAGCATAACCACGCCAAATGTGTCACTTTTCGAAGGAAAAACAAAGACATCACCACTGGCAACATGTTGCGCCAGCTCTTCTTCCTGTTTAAAACCACACCAGAAAACCTTATCGTAAAGCCGGCTAAGGCGTTTGCGATCGGGACCATCGCCTACGACCACCTTGCTGCCGGGGAGATCGAGTTTGAGAAAAGCATCGAGATTTTTTTCCCGGGCAACCCGGCCACAATAGAGGAAAACCGGTCGGGGCAAAGCGGAAAATTTTCTATCTCCTTTTTTTAGCGGCTTGAACTTTTCCGTATCTACCCCCCTGGTCCAGGTTACAAGATTTCTAAATCCCCGGCCGACCAAAGTCTGCTTCAGAGATTCTGTCGGGACCAGAGTAGTTTTTGCGGCCCCATGAAAGTGCCGCAAAAAAGAGTAGGTCAAAGCTTCAGGAACCGCGGCGTACTCTTTGAGATAGATCGGAAACTGAGTATGATAAGAGGAGCTGAACGGAAAGCTGTTTTTTAAGCACCAGCGCCTTGCGGCTCTGCCGACAGGGCCTTCAGTGGCAATATGGACAGCGTCAGGTTCAATTTTTTCGAGGAGTTTCGCAACCCTTTTGTAAGGGCGAAAAGCGAGTCTTATCTGAGGGTATCGGGGGCAGGCAAAGGTCGGCCCGATACCGGGATGTATAACCTCCAGTTGATGCCCCTCTATTTGCAGTATTTGACCAGTTCTGGTCCAGGTGGTAACAACACCGTTAATCTGCGGAAGCCAGGCATCACTGCAGAGAGCTATCTTCATTCTATTTTTTCCTTATAAATTTATCAGGCAGCCGCTGCACTTTTCTGCAAGCGACAGGAGTTGCGGTTAAAAACTATTTTCTCAGGCGCAATCCCCTTACTGACCAGATGTTGTTTGTCATGCTTATTGTCAACAATAATAAGATCGGCCAGAGAAGCACTCCAGTCAATAAAGCGCTCCAGAAGCCGCCCCAGATCACTCTCATGCCAGAGCCTTTGTGAAGTTTTAATAAAACTTCGTTGATAGAGAAATGTGGATTTGATATTGAGAAGATGGGCCCCCGCCAGAACTGCTATTCCCATGGAGTTGGGAATTGATACGATGACCCTTTCCGCCTGAAGCTCTTCCAGACTGCGAAAAACTTCCAGAAAAGGGGGCAGCGGCAGCTCAAAAGCTGCTCCCTTGCCAAGCTTGACATAAGAAACCGGTTTAAAGTTGACAATATCTGGGTCATTTTCAGCCTGATTCGGGTCACAGGTCATAGTTACAACCGAATAAAATTCACCAGCAGCAGCAATGGAATCACAAGAGGTATTTATAATCCCGTTTAGCTGAGGCCTGAGTTTGCGGCCCGCAACAACAACACTCCGGGGAGATGTCTGAGGGAGGTCAAGTTCAGTTGCCAACTCTTTTAGAAATAGATCGTCCTTGTGCTGGGTCGAGAAAGCGGCAAGATAGGGCGCTATCGCCAAAGCCACCGGCCCCAGAGCGGTGATTGTCTGCAAGGCATCAAACAGGTTTCCATGACGAAGGTGCCTAAGAAACTGCTCGACAAAACGCCAACTCAAGTGGTGGCAGATTTTACAGGAAGCCGCAAAAGATCTCTCCTGCGCCAGCTGATCGTCGAGGGCACTATTAAGCGACCTCGTAAAGAGCTGACCAATCTCATCAACAATCACTCTTTCGATCGGGGAAAACTGACGCTTTTTTCCGGCCCAGCATATTTTATCGACAAACAGTTTGTAACGACTCGGCCAGCTTTTCGGTTTATCGTCGTTCGGTGAAAGCAGATTCTGTAAAAAAGCTCCCAGCAGATCATTGCTGATTTTTTTGTCAACCCCGAAACGGTCTTTATAATAACTGTAGGCAATTTTATAGAAGCTATGCGCAAGTTTCAGTGAATTGCCGGAACTGCCGCCCGGAAAACAGCGACCATTCGCAATATTTATAAGGTACTCAGACAAGTTTTCACCGGCAGAAGTTTCTGTCCAAGCCGTAGCTATAAAACTTCCGCTATGGTCATCACTGCCGCCGGTAAATGTTTTCAGCCAGGGCTTATAACCAATCGGCAAAAGATCATGTTTTGCCGACAGATCGTCAATCAGTTGCGGGGTCAGAGAACTGCAGATCAGCTTAAAGAGATCAGCTGCCCGAGGATCACGACTACCGTTGATAGCTTCAAAATGGGTAAACAGGAGGAGAAGTTTTTCGAGATGTTCCCGGTCAAGCCGGTCATCAACCCGAAAAAGAGGATGGGCTACCGAGTGAATGATTCTCTCCCTATCGATGTACCCCTTAAGATCGTAAACATTTTTTCGCAGATAGCTCAACTCAGCAAACTGTTTTTCTGAAATATCATACACCAGAATATGCAGTTTAGCCGGCACTTCGGGAAAATAGGTGGTAAGTTCGCAACTTAAAAAAGTATCGGCAAGATGCGAGATTTCCAGCGCACCTTCAATTTTATTATGGTCGGTTATCGTAACATAGTCCATACCTGAAGACTTTGCCTTGCGATATATCTCAAGCGGCTCAACATAACTTTCCGGTGCTCCAATCCGTCTGAGAAACCATTCACTGGGGCGATTTGAATATTTGCTGTGAACGTGTAAATCGACTCTGGTGGTCATATCTTTCTCAAAAAATTGTTTTTTCCAGGTTGGCCTGACTTCATCAACGCCCATAATTTATCTGTCCAAAGTTAAATTAAGTTAAAGAAAATATTAATTATTTTTAAAGAAAAAATATTTAGCAAGACAAAAAATTTATCTTATCTTAACGATTTCAAGTTATGAACTAGCCTTGATGCAATCCAATCAGGCCTAAAAAAGGAGGAAAACAATAATGGCTTTTGTTAACAAGCAGGAGTTTGGTCTGACTTTCGGGGAAACCGATAGCCTGGTCAGCGAAATTGTTGAGCTCCTCAAAAAACATCATGTTTTCGACGAGGGCTATCCTGGTCGAGATCTGGTCGAGGCGGAGAAGGTAAAACTCTCTTTTCGCAAGAAGGAAGATGTTTCCAAAGTAAAACTCCAACTTCAATTCCCGGAAAAGTTCGAGTATAATCCGAAAAGTGAAAGGGAATTACTTGAAAATCCCAAACTTAAATACAGTAAGTTAAAAAAAATGATGAAAAAATCCTATGCCGAACTCTGCCGGGCAGTTCAGGATGATATTTTGCCGCCGGCAGATCTGGTTGGAAACTTCATTAATCAATCGGCAAAAATGGTGACCTACGGCGGCCGTGGTGATGAGCACTACGACCGATATTCCGACGCCTGTTTCAATTTCAAGCAGGCCTATGATGATGGCGACCAGGAAAAAATGAAGGCAGCTCTGGCACGGGTGCAGAAGATAAAAAAAGAGTGCCATGAGCACTACAAATAGAGAAACGGAGTCAATATGGGCATAGCCGACAGCCTGAAAATCGTACCGGTTTCAGGCAACCTTCCGGAAGTAGATCAAGATATCTGCGAAGCGGACGAAAAAAGATTTTTCAAAGTTGTATCTACTAAATTGAATGATCTCGAAACTCAACGAATAACTACGCCCGAAGAGGTGTACAAAAGAGAGGAGGAGGTGCTGGCAGTTCATTGGCACCCTGAGTTTATTCCTCTTGATCTGATTACCGAAAGAATCGAAAAACTCTACCCCAATCGCCGCCGTGAGCTGATCATCCCCACCCAGCACAACGTCATGCTGGATTACAACGGCTACTCCGGGGTGGAGGTTGATTGTTATTCAAGCGGATTTAATCGCAAGGTCCAGCTGTTAATTCACTTCAACTCCAGCTTAGTGCGCGACAAGGAGTGCGGGGTTTTCGAAAACATTCTCGAGCATACTTTCAAGTACCGCTCATCCCAGCTCTTCAGCTTCATGGGAGCCCTGACCAAGCCCAAGCAAGAATGGCTGGAAAAAGCGGCCCGCGAAACCGGCGCCCGACCGGAGCTGATCGATTTCATCGCCTCTCATGTTAAAAAAATAGAGTCTTTAATTGAACTTCACTACGATCACATACCCAGAGCCAGCATCAAAAACAAACTTTTACGAAACTATTTTTATGAGCTTGCCGACACTCTTGATGAAGCTGTAATCATACGGATTCAGGCTTTTCTAAAGAGCCTCAAAGAGATTGTTAAGAAAAATTTTTCCCTGAAATTCTTCTATCGAACTTCAGAAATAATCGAGGAAGCCCGATCTCTGGGGGCAGGTATTGTAATTCCTCACCCGGAACAGTTCTGGCCCATTCTGATGGCTGATTATGATGTCGATGGCTACGAAATCTGGAACCCTCAATCCCGTGAATACACAGAGTTCCTAATTTCGGTCTTAAATCGACGCAACTCCAACCATAAGGGTCGCAGACTCCTGGCATTCATGGGTGACGACACTCATTTTGGTGAAAAAATCAAACACCCTGATGAAAGAAAAAAAGAGAAAGGCGACCGGGAGATCGGACTGCAACCGGCTTGGAATGATCTTGCTATCAGTAAAGAGTTGATTAAAGCCGGTCTCAGCAAAACTCAGGTCATGGCCGAATACAGAGCTCGCCTGGACGGCTGAAACTGGAGAAAAATTTATGGATTCCAAAAAGTTCTCGCACATCTCAATTCAGGATACTGAAGCTGTTAAACTTTATCTTAAATCTCTAATTGAGGCCCTTGAAAAGAAACAGATCACTTTATCCTCCGGTAAAGAAAAAATGGAGATGACTGTAGGGGATTTATGCCGTGTCTCAATCCAGGCAAAGAAAAAAGGGCCTGAAAACAAACTCTCGATCAAGCTTAACTGGAAGGAAAACGGCAAACTGATGGAACTTTCGGAAGATGATGTCGAAATACTCTGAACATCAAGGTATCGATAATTGAGTAACGAATTTTACGAGATCCAGAATCTCGAAGATAATTTCAGCCTGCTCCTAACCGAAACTTCCAGTCAGGTGGAGCGCTCGTTCACGTTCATAGAGACTTTTTCGCAAGATCTTTACGAAAAGGTCGTCCAACGCGACGACTACATCGACAACCTCAAGCTGACCATTGAAAATCAATGTTTTGACTCACTGCGTAAACTTACCAGTAAAAACAAAGAAGAGATGTCTCAGATTCGGGCGCGTCAGATTATCTGCGTTAACCTGGAAAAGATCGCCGATTTCTGCGTCAATATCTGCAAGCAGGTTGAGTTTATCCACGATAAGGATTTCTGGCTACAATTCAGTTTTCAACCAATGTGCCGAATGATAGAGGAGAACCTCAAGCAAATCGAAGCTACCCTTAGCGAGAAAAGTGTGGCCAAAGCCATGATCATCTGCCGGTCGGAGTGTGAACTTGACGATCTCTTCAAGGAAAATTTTGACCAGATAATGCTTTTTCTCCGGACCGGAGAGCAGGTCGATACCTGCGTGACCACCCTCTTCATCTTCCGCTATCTCGAACGTATGGGGGACTCTCTGCTTAATATCGGAGAAGCAATACTGCTGGCAATACTGGGTGATAAAATAAAGATCCGTCAGTTTGAAGCGATGCAGCAGAGCCTTGATCAATCAGGCATGGAGATTCCACCGGAAAAACTTGAAGTAAACTCATTTCTGGGAACCCGTTCCGGCTGCAATATAAGCCGACTGGCAAACGAAGTTAACCAGGGTTTAAGCGATGAACGTCGGGAGGGTCTGTTTAAATCGGGAAACCCCGAGAAAATCGAGCGGGAAAAGGATAATATTGAAGAGTGGTCAAGGATAAAACCGGGCCTTGTGCCAAAGATATTCTCCTTCCAGAAAGAGCCGGACCGCAGTTCAATGCTGGTGGAATTTCTATCTGGCCAGACACTTGAAGCTACGATAGTCTCCTGCAGCTGGCTGGAAATTGACCAGATTATGAATGAACTCAAGGCAAACATTGTTGAGATCTGGAAAAAAACCGCGATCAGGAAACCGACTCCCACTAACTACATGGACCAGCTTTTAAAAAGAACTGAGGCGATCAGGACAATCCACCCTGATATCATGTCGGATGGTCAGATTATTGGCGGAGTTGAAATCCCCTCGGCAGAAACTCTGGTAAAAAATTGCCGCCACTGGGAGAGCCGGACACCAGCCCCCTTTTCAGTCTTTGGTCACGGCGATTTCAATGTTAACAATGTTCTCTATGATTTTGAGAAACAGGCCCTTCACTACATCGACCTCTACCGCTCACATCGGGCTGACTACCTGGAAGATGTTGCGGTTTTTCTGGTTTCCAACTTTCGCCTGCCGATTTTTGACCGGGAGACCCGTAAAAAAATCAACAAAACGATTATCAGCTTTTACGATTTTGCCCACGATTTTGCTCAAAAGAACAAGGATCAGACCTTTGCCCTGCGCCTGGCTCTGGCACTGGCAAGATCCTTCATGACTTCAACCAGATTTGAACAAAAACGAAAATTCTCCCGGGAGATGGGATTGCGCTCAACCTATCTTTTAGAAAGAATTGATCGACATTTGAGCAGCAATGGTTCACCGGTTGATTTTTCTTTCCCCAGGAGTATACTTATCTTGCCCTAAACTAAATAACCTCAGTGTTGTCCGGTTAGGAATTTGCATGTAAAAAATATAGAAGAAAATTGAAAATAATGTCATTTTTTACTTGACATTCGAGCAATAGTGCGCGCGCGATTTTACCTGTAATATCAACTACTTACAGGGGGAATTGTAAATGCCGCGCACTTTGTCACCAAAAAAATTTGGTCGATTACCATCGTTTAAATCAGTCCTCTTTCCGCTTACTGGAGCATCTTGTGGCGTTCCAGAATTAATATCTGGAAGTAATAGAGATTTGAAAATGACATTTGAAGATCAACTTAAAGTTATGGTCTACTTCCATTTGAAAGATTTTAAGTCTGGTTGCCACCTGCTACAAGATCTACAGGAAGATGACTTTGCAAAAGAGTTTATAGCCCCCAATGGTGGAATCGGTAAAAGTACATTTTTTGATTCGCTAAACGAACGTGGCCTCGAACAATTCTTACACGTTTTTCAAAATCTGTTTAAACAAGCGAGTAATCAGATACCTAAAGAATTTTCTGAACTGGGAGATCTGGTTGCCATTGATGGTTCCCTGATCGATTCGGTTCTCTCCATGGTCTGGGCCGACTATCGCAAAGGGTCAAAAAAAGCAAAAGTCCATTTTGGGTTTAACGTTAATTGCTCTATTCCACAAAAGGTTTTTTTAACCGATGGCAATGGAGCCGAACGGCCTTTCGTTCAAAAAATTGTGGAACCAGGTCAAACAGGCATAATGGATAGGGGTTATCAAAGTCACGACCTGTTTGATCAATGGCAAGAAAATGACGTCCATTTTGTCTGCAGAATCAAAGGCAATACTCAAAAAACTTGTATTAAAGAGCTTCCTTTTGAAACCGGGGGCGACATCTTCTATGATGCAGTGGTTCGCCTGGGTCAACCTGGCGTAAATGAGACTAAAAAGGATCTACGCCTGGTTGGTTATAAAATTGGCGACAAAAAATATTGGGTTGCGACCGACAGGTTTGATCTAACGGCTGAGCAGGTCGCCTTAATCTACAAACTGCGTTGGAACGTGGAATCTTTTTTTGCCTGGTGGAAACGCCATATGCGAGTATATCATTTAATTTCAAGAAGTAAGCATGGGTTAATGGTTCAAATATTATCAGGTCTTATCACATACCTGTTGCTCGCCATTTATTGTAACAATGAATTTGGCGAAAAAGTTAACATTAAGAGAGTGCGTGAATTACAAATAAAAATAGCCAATGAGATTCGCCAGCTGGATCAGGAACCTCCAGATTTTGATCCGGTGGAAGAAAACTGGACAGAACCATTATTGCAAGCAAATCTCTAACCGGACACCACTGAAATAACCTCTTACTCAACCTATTGAGGAATCAATATATGAAAATTGGAGTAGTAGGAACTGCCGGCGGCTGGTCATCTGAACTTCTCGCCGATAGAGTCGCTGAAAAGACCGGCTCCCGTCTCCTGATCGAGATGGACAGAACCCGGCTCGATCTGCCGGCCGGAAAACTCTGGTTCAACGATGTTGACCTGACAACTCTCGATGCCCTGCTGATAAAAAAAATCGGGCAGCGTTACTCGCCTGATCTCCTGGATCGCCTCGAAATGCTGCGGATCTTGTCTAAAAAAGATGTTTTAATCTGTTCCGACCCGCTTAAAATCCTGCGCGTTCTGGATCGTTTAAGCTGCACTGTAACCCTGCAGGAGAACGAAATACCGATGCCGGAAACTTCGATCACGGAAAATGTTGAACTTGCCGCCGCCATAATCCGGGATTATGGCGAAGCCGTACTGAAACCCCTCTACTCAACCAAGGCAAGAGGCATGACGATAGTAAGCGACGGCCCAGACCTTATTAAAGTGCTGGAAAATTACAAAAAAGAGAATACGATTATCTATATTCAGAAAAAGATCGACCTGGGCGAGTTTGACCTGGGGCTGGTTTTTCTGGGCGGCAAATATCTGACCACCTATGCCCGCTGCCGCCAGGATAAAACGGCATGGAACACAACCACAGCGGCCGGCGGTAAATACGCCGCCATTGATCCCGAACCGGAAGTTATTGAGCTTGCCCGCCAGGCTCAGGCACCCTTCGGACTCGATTTCACCTGTGTCGATGTTGCTCTGACAGATGCGGGGCCGGTAGTTTTTGAAGTTTCTGCTTTTGGTGGTTTTCGCGGCATCCTTGAAGCTCGAGGTCTGGATGCTGCTGCTCTTTTAACTGACTATGTAATTGAAAAAGTGGACAACCATAATGACACAAACAGCTAAAAGTCTGAATCAACTGGCAGAAGAGTTTTTAAGTGGCGTTAGTCTTACGCAAACGCTATCTTTAAAATTTGAAGATTATCTCATCGGCATCCAGAGCAACTCTCACTCTTTGATTGAAAATTTGCGGCACTATTTCGCAGACTTTGTGGTTGAGGGTAGTGCGCCTGCACTTCTGGTGACAGCTATCGAGATGGAGCAACCTAAGTTTGACCTCCACTTTGAGATCAAGGTTCCGGACCCCGGAAAAACTAAAATCAAGGAAGAATTTGTTAATATCGAAGGCGGCAGGATAGTCAGGAAACGCTTGACCGGCATGAGCTTTCTCTTCGGTGGCTCTATAAACCTGGCGCTTGGTCCATGCCGGGCAAACTCAAACCAGGTAATAAACTTTATCAACAACCGGTTTATCTCCTACAAACTTAATCAGGGCTGCCTCCTCGGTCATGCTGCCGCTGTAACTGCAAACGGCAGAGGTCTGGCGCTGGCAGGATTTTCCGGGATGGGAAAATCAACCCTGGCCCTGCACCTGATGAGTCGCGGCGTGAAATTTGTCAGTAACGACCGGCTCCTGGTTGACGCTGAGAGAAAAGATGAATTGAAAATGTACGGGGTTGCCAAGCTGCCGCGGATTAATCCGGGAACCGCTCTCAACAACCCCGACCTCGTCAAAGTTCTACCGGTCGATGACTACAAACGTTTCTCTCTGATTGAACAGGATGAGCTCTGGCAGGTCGAGCATAAATACGATGTTTTCATCGACGACTGCTTCGGCCCCGATCGTTTTCAGATTAAAGCTCAAATGAGCGCTCTGGTAATCCTTAACTGGCAACATAACGCTCCTGAAACCTTAATCAAACAAGCTGATCTCTCCCGACGACTGCAGATCCTGCCGGCTTTCATGAAGACCGCCGGCCTCTTTTATCTCGATGAGAGCAACCGAAACGAAGAGATGGAGAGGGTTGATTTTTACCAGGAACAACTCTCCTTATGCCCGATATATGAATTGAGTGGTAAAATTGATTTCAGCAAGGCGGCTGATTTGTGCATCTCATTATTAGAAGAGACGGAGCTATAGTATGTCTGAAAAAAAAGTGGACTTTACAACAAAGGGTGAAAACCAGGAGGTGGTTAACTATCTCTCCTCTCTGATTCAGGGTTTTGAAAAAAAGCGTCTTATCCTGACTCATGCCGATGATGAAGTTGTCCTCTACCCCGATGACGAAATCACTTTCAAAGTCAAAGCCCGTCTCAAAAAAGGTGAAGCCCGGGTGGAACTGAAACTCTCCTGGAAACAGGAGGCAGAATCTGGTAAAGAGATCTTAATCAGCAATTGAGATCACAGTTATTAACTGGATGGATATTCTCCGACGCAACTACTACTGTCTGAAAGCTTAAAAATGTTCAATTGAGAATGAAACACAAACAGTCCGAACCTAACACAAAGATTCTTATCAACCGGGAATTTTCGATTCCCGACCCGGAAAAACTGGAACTCTACCGCTCCAACCCTTCTCTTGGCCCGCGAATTCTTTTTTTCAGCGGGGGCTCGGCAATCCGCCAGCTCAGCACCAGGCTTATCAACTACACCTGGAACTCAATCCATTTAATAACCCCTTTTGACTCAGGAGGCAGTTCTGCCGTTTTAAGAGAGGCTTTTCGCATGCCGGCAATCGGCGACATTCGCAATCGTCTTATGGCCCTGGCGGACCAGTCAGTACTCGGCAACCCTGAAATTTTCCGGCTCTTTGCCTACCGTTTACCAACTGCCGCTTTAGAAGATGATCTTCTAAATGAGTTTACCAGCATTCTCGAAGGCCGGCATGAGTTGGTTGCTGCCGTCTCATCACCGATGCGTAAGATCATCAGGCATCATCTTAAACTTTTCTCTGAACTAAAGCCGGAAAAGTTCAATCTCGCCGGTGCCAACATCGGCAACCTGGTCCTGACAGCCGGCTACCTTGAGAACCGCCGTCATCTTGACCCAACCATTTATATTTATTCGAAATTAGCCGAAGTGCGGGGAGTTGTCAGACCGGTTGTCAGCGTAGACTGTCACCTCGGCGCTGAACTTAACAATGGAGCAAGGATTATCGGTCAGCACCTTATCACCCGACAGAACAGAGCTAAAGCAAAGCAGCGAATAGAGAAAATATTTTTACTTGAGGCTGGAAATCCGGTTTCAGACATCAGTGATGAAATCTCTATACGTCCCAAAGTTGCTGAACTGATCAATAAAGCGTCCATTATCTGCTACCCGATGGGAAGCTTTTTCACCAGTCTGATTGCCAGCCTGCTGCCTTCGGGGATTGGTTCGGCGCTAGCGCGAAGCCGAGCGCCGAAAATATACATTCCCAATACGGGAGATGATCCGGAAAGCTTTGGTTTAGACTTGATGGATCAGATCGATACCCTTTTAAACTATCTGAAGAGAAACAATTCCACCCTAGATGATAAACAACTGCTTAATTTCGTTTTACTTGACAGCAACGAAAAAAATTATACCGGCAAGCTCAATCCGGCAGATCTTGAAGAGCGCGGCATCAGAATCATCCGCCGCAATTTAATCTCTGCCGCAAGCAAGCCATTGATCGATGCCGACCTTCTAACTGAAACCCTCCTCTCCCTCAACTGACAATGGCCGGACAAAAGTTAACTAAATTCTTCTGCTACCATCTTGAAGATAATTTGATCGGCATTTTTCATCAAGCTCTCCCTCTCACCGAATCAACCGAATCCGCTTTTTCTAAAGCAAACAGAGCCTGTTTGGGGCCAGCAACCCCTTTCTGTGCAGCCTCATTAACGCTCTTGGTCCGTATGGTGCGCTGCATAACTGATTGCGCAATTTCCCCCGCACCACAGAACGTGCCATCTCCAGGGTAAAGAGCTCATCTTTAACCGATTTGAACTGTTTTTGCCGTAAAAAACATTTTTCCCGGAGGCAAAGGCAAATTTACCGTTAAACTTTCCGTTTCGATGGAGAAAAACCGTATCGATCTGGTGCCGCATCAAAAGGTTAATCGCGGCACTGGTAATCTCGATACGACCGACAATCACCAACTGCTCGGTCTTAAAGGGAAAGATCGACTTTAAAAGATCATCCCCTTTGCGCAGTTGCAGAACATCGCCCCTTTTTACCAGGCGCCCGTAATCAGAAACCACATAAATGATCGACACATTTTCACCTCAGCCAAAAAGGACAATACCAATACCTGCAAAAAAGTTATCATGTCCAACCGATAGTGAAGCTTCATCATCAAGCAACAAGAGAATAGAGACTATCAGTTCATCCCGACTTTGGTCATCAACAATGAAAACCCCAAGAACACTGCATAGCTCTCTGAGTTCACCGTTTGACATCACTTCAAGCTGCTGCCGCCAATTCATGATTTCCATCTCCTCCTTCGCATCTACAACCAACCATTTTCTTCAGAAGGCTTTTTCCATCACAAGGGGAAAGAAGCAACGATTATTGAAGCCAGAAGGTCTCAATCCTTTTTTTCAGGTAACTTGCTTGAACTCAAGGCACAAATAGAAGCTGGGAGGAGCGAACTCACAAAATCGGCGCAAAGAAAAATTGAGAAGTACTTGGTTTGCTCGAAAAAAGGACGGGGCGGGCAGTTGAAAATAGGCTTTGATGACAAGGCTATAGCCAAAGCAAAGAAGTACTTCGGCTATTTTGTGCTCGTCAGTAACCAGACCATGGACACGTTTGTCGCGCTAGAAAACTATCGATTGCGAGAAAAAATAGAAGAACTGTTTGCTGTACAAAAGGGAGGGCTTGACGGTGCACGGCCACGCACATGGTATCCCGACAACCTGCGAGGAAGACAATTTGTGCAGTTTGTATCACTGGGCTACCATTGTTTCCTGACGAAGAAAATAAAAGAAGTACGGGCTAGACTTGGAAGGAATGAAAACGGAAAGACTAAGGCTCTCATCAAACTCGAAAAGAAACTGGATCAATGGATTGAGCAACGCTCTCTTGCCCAAATTCTAGACTGGTTCGACTGTATTGAAACAACCACCGTGCAGACTGCTATGGGCAACTATCGAATCGATGGTCTACCGAATCAGTAGCCAGAGATCGGTTGTTTTTAGAATATTTGGGGATGACAAATAAATAGTGTACGCTTTATCCGACTTTCAGGGGAGTCTCGACTTAAAAAGCTTTTCGGCCTTGTCACGGTCCTGAAAGAGGGGCCGTTTTTTGATCTTTTTCTTGGCTCGTGGAGAGCCCATTATTTTTTCGGAAATTGTATTAAAGTCGGATTGCAGATAGATGACGCGTCCGATGTCGTTTAAATTATCTACTCCAATAAAACCACCACCCGTGGAAATGACTGTATTTTTTACGGAATGTGCCAGCCAGTCAGCAACTTTTTGTTCAAGGTTGCGGAAATAAGCTTCCCCTTTCTCTTTGAATATATTTCTAATTGTTCTGTTTTCCAAGCTTTCAATCAGATCATCTGTGTCAATGGCAAAGTAATCTGTTTGTCTAGCCAATTCTCTGGCCAATTTGCCCTTGCCGACACCCATAAAGCCGATTAGGAGAATATTGTTCGATTTAATCTGGACAGAATCTTTTTTTCGGTCTATGCTGGTGGTACCGGGAACAATCTTTTGGGTTTGATCCCGGCTGGCTGCTACCGGGCATTTGCGACAAAATTTTCCCTTTTTTTTAAATTTACGGCAACATTTTTTCTTTATTTTTTTCTTTTCCATGCGACGATTTCCTTTGGGAAGCAATCGTTTTTTAGTCTATTGGCTGAAAGTGGGTGTGCTGGATGGAGCATGGTAGTTTATGAGATTACCTATACGAATAATGGACACTTTTCTAAAAGTCAACGACAATACCTTGTAATTAGGTGCTTACTTTCTAATTTATGCAGATATTCGTCAATGAACATAGTTGTCAAGTTGAGGCGGAAACCCGGCTGTATGAGCTCCGAGATCGTCAGAAGCCGAATGCTGACCTGTTGATTGTCAACGGTTATCCGGTTAGTGAGGATCAACAACTTAAAGGTGGCGACCGGGTGGTGCTGATTCGGCGTGGTAAACAGCCGACGAGCGCTGATCTTGAAGCCCTGATGAGGGCTCGTCATACACCGGGCGTGCATGAGAAAATTAAAAATAGTTGCGTCGGGATCGCCGGCGTTGGTGGGTTAGGTTCCAGTATCGCAATAGCCTTGGTTCGGGTCGGGGTCGGCAAGCTGGTGGTTGCTGATTTCGACCTGGTCGAGCCTTCCAACCTGAATCGGCAGCACTATTTTATCGATCAGATTGGGTTGCCGAAAGTGCTGGCCTTGCAGGAAAGTTTACAGCGGATCAATCCCGGCGTGCAAGTTGAAACAATTCAAGAGAGAATTACTCCGAAAAATCTGCTCATCCATTTTTCCACAGTTGATGTGATGGTTGAAGCCTTTGATGCAGCCGATCAAAAAACGATGCTGATCAGCCACTTTTTGCGTGATTGTCCGCAAATACCGTTAGTCGCAGCCTCGGGGATGGCCGGCTATGCTCCCTCTAACAGTATCACAACGCGCAAGGCGGCTAACAATCTCTACCTTTGTGGTGATGGTATCACCGCAGTACTGCCGGGGCAAGGTTTGATGGCACCCCGGGTCGGAATTGCGGCGCACCATCAGGCCAATGCGGTCTTAAGGTTACTGCTTGGCGAAGAGCCGGAATAAGGAATTAAAAATTTATGGATTTATGTGTCAACGGTCAGAATAGAGAATTTCCCCAACCGCTCAATGTCGAGCAGTTGCTTGAACATCTGGAGCTGAAGCCGGAGCGGATTGTGGTTGAACTGAACCGGGAGATCTTGACTATCGACAGACATGCCGACATTCAGCTCCAGGATGGCGACACGCTGGAGCTGATCCAGTTTGTTGGCGGTGGTTAGCAACTTATTCTTGAACTTCTGCCAAAAAAACCGCAAAGTACACACTAACTTTAGTTTCTTAAATGGGATATTATTATCATGGATAAATTAATAATCGCAGGACGTTCCTTCAACTCACGGTTGCTGGTCGGTACGGGCAAATTTGCCTCGAACCAGGCGATGGTCGCGGCCATGGAGAACTCCGGTTCTGAAATCGTTACGGTGGCTCTACGCCGGGTTGATATTGACAATCCTGCGGATTCGCTGCTCTCCCATATCGACCGAAACCGTTATCTGTTATTGCCGAATACCAGTGGGGCCCGCGATGCTGAAGAGGCGGTACGCTTGGCCCGGCTGGCTCGGGCGGCGGGCTGTGAACCCTGGATCAAGTTGGAAGTTACACCCGATCCTTACTACCTGCTCCCGGATCCGATTGAAACCCTGAAAGCGGCGGAAATCATGGTTAAAGACGGTTTTATCGTGCTTCCCTACATGCCGGCGGATCCGGTTTTGGCCAAACATCTGGAAGAGGCTGGAGTCGCAACTTTGATGCCGCTTGGAGCGCCGATCGGCACCAATCGGGGGGTTCGCACTCGCGATCTCATTGCGATTATTATTGAGCAGGCGACGGTGCCGGTGGTTGTTGATGCCGGTCTCGGGGCACCCTCCCACGCAGCCGAAGCGATGGAGATGGGGGCGGATGCGGTTTTAGTAAATACCGCACTTGCTGATACTCCCGATCCTGCGGCTATGGCCCGGGCTTTTTGCAAAGGGGTTGAAGCCGGACGTGAAGCCTATCTTGCCGGGCTCGGGCCGCAGCGCCAAAAAGCGGAAGCCTCCAGCCCTTTGACCGGTTTTTTAAGGAATAACTGATGAATTTTTTGTCACAATTGCAACAATATCCACAAAGCCAATTGCGCGAGCAAATTCTCTCCACAACCGCATCGCAAATTGACCAGGCCTTGCGGCGGCAACGTTTAAGTCTGGAGGATTTTGCCTGTCTGCTTTCACCGCAGGTCAACGATGATCAGCTTGAGCAGATGGCAAATCTGGCGCATCGGATTACGAGCCAACGTTTTGGCCGGATTATCCAACTTTATGCACCACTTTATCTCTCTAACGAATGTTGCAACGGCTGTAAGTATTGCGGTTTTAACGCCGACAATGATCTACCCCGCAAAACCTTATCGCTAGATGAGATTGAAAAAGATGCGAAAGTCCTACGCAAACAGGGCTTTCGTCACCTTCTGCTCTTGACCGGAGAGGCGCCGAAAGTGGCCGGAGTTGACTTTCTGGAAGCAGCCGTTAAGCGGATTAAACCGCTTTGCGGATCAATTTCGATCGAAGTTTTTCCCATGGATAGGGACGGCTACACGCGGATGGTGGCGGCCGGGGTCGATGGTTTGACCGTCTATCAGGAAACCTACGATGCCGAGCTTTATCGTGAACTGCATCCCTATGGGCCGAAAAGCAATTACAACTTTCGTCTTCAGGCACCGGAAGCGGCAGGAGAAGCCGGATTGCGGCGGATTGGTGTCGGTGCGCTGCTCGGGTTGGGAGATTGTCTGGCCGATGTGTTTTACACTGGTTTGCATGCTCTCTATCTGGCCCGACGTTTCTGGCGCACCCAAGTTACGATCTCTTTTCCCCGGTTGCGTCCGGCGGAAGGAGGTTTTCAGCCGCGCAGTCTGGTTTCCGACCGGCAACTGACCCAATTTATTTGTGCTCTGCGGCTCCTGATTCATGATGCCGGGCTGATTCTTTCAACCCGCGAAAGTGCTGCGTTACGTGATAACCTGCTGCCGCTGGGAATCACTCAGATGAGCGCCGGTTCCTGCACCGCCCCCGGCGGTTATAGTGACGATAGTAATGAAGGCGAACAATTTTCGATCAGCGATCACCGAAGCCCGGCCGAGCTGGCCGAACTTCTCGCGGCTCGCGGCTATGAAGCGGTCTGGAAGGATTGGGATAACGCCTTCCTCGAACAAGCTTCTTAAAAGTCTTATTTACACGAAAAGTAAAAAGGAGATAACATCATGGCCGTTGACCCGGGAATAAAAATTTTGCTGGTCGAAGATGCCGGTACGATGCGGAAGATGGAAGTTCGCATTTTGAATCAGTTGGGTTTTATTAATGTTGTCGAGGCTGTAGATGGAAAAAATGCGGTTGAAAAACTGGAGCAGGAGGCGGGGATTCAACTGGTTATCAGCGATTGGGCGATGCCCGAGATGGACGGTCATGAACTGTTGTGTTGGATGCGGCAGCAGACGTCATTCAAAGATATTCCTTTTCTTATGGCCACCGGACACGGTGATAAGGCATACACTGCCCAGGCGCTGGAAAGCGGGGCTAACGGGGTAGTGCCCAAGCCTTTTAGTCCTGACGAATTGCGTACCCATATTGACAAGACGTTCGGTATCGAGGAAGAACCAGCCCCTACGCTTGAAACTCGTCCGAAAATCAGTGCTGCCGGTAAAGTGCATCTGAAGATGGCCCATATTCAAATTACCGACCACCTTACACTCGGGGTTGCGCAACACCTGATCAAAACGGGAAAGAGTTCGCCTGAGCATTTCGATCTTGAGACTTTGTGTATGCCGAGTTGGAATCCGGTTCAGGCCGCTCTCGAAAATGGCGAGGTTGACGGTGCCTTTATTCTGGCCCCTATGGCGATGGATCTTTTCAGCTATGGGGTGCCGATTCGCATGGTTTTACTGGCCCACCGCAACGGCAGTATTATGGTGCGCAATAAAGCGATTAAATACAATAAACCCTACCAGCAGTTTTTCAAGCACAAAGCCTTTTTTATTCCCCATAAAATGTCGATTCACAATATGCTCAGCCATATGTATTTTACCCAAATGGGGTTGCGGCCCGGCGTCGCCGGGAATGAAGCGGTTAATGTGCTGTTTGATGTGGTGCCGCCGGTTCAGATGCCGAATTTTCTGTCCGAGAGTCTGGATGCCAGCGGTTTTATGGTGGCTGAGCCGATCGGCTCTCGGGCCATTGCCGCAGGTATTGCCGAACGCCAGCTCCTTTCGAGCGAACTTTGGGACAACCATCCTTGCTGTGTGGCGGTTTTTCGCCAAGAGTTCATTGATGAGTATGGGCACGCGGTGCAGGAATGTGTCAACCTGCTGGTCGAGTCCGGTAAATTTATCCGGGACAACGTGGATACAGCGGCGCAGATTGCGGTCGGTTTTCTCGATCCCAAGAAAGAGCTTGGGCTTAAAGAGGCGGTTCTTAAAAACGTACTTTCCGATCCCAAAGGGATCAAGACCGACAATCTCTATCCCGTCATCGAGGAACTTAATACTATTCAGGAGTACATGACCTCTAAAATGGGGGTCGGACGAATTATTGATCTGCATAAATTTGTCGACATGAGATTTGCCGATATTGCTTGCAAAGATGATCTTAAGGGCCGGGCTGCGGGGGAAGGCGCGAGTGTCGGGGCTCAGCGTTTGCCTGCATTTGAGTCCGGTGGCGCCAAAAAAGTTCGCGAAGGGAAATATCTGACTTTCGATCTCGGGGATGAGTGTTACGGCATTAATATTATGGATATTCGGGAGATTGTCGGGTTGCTGCCGATTACGCAACTGCCGCAAATGCCTGCCGCCTTTATGGGGGTGGTTAAACTTCGAGATAAAGTTATTCCGGTGATGGACATGCGGAAAAAGTTCGGTTTGGAAGAGACGGACTACCACGCCCGTACCTGCATCGTCATCATTGAGGTGTCCGGTCTTTCCGGTTCAACCCTTATGGGCGGCATCGTTGATTCCGTCTCTGAAGTGCGTCAGATTATGGATAAGGATATTGAAGATCCTCCCAAAATTGGCACTAGTCGTGAAGGCGGGTTTATTCTCGGTATAGCTAAAACGGGAAAAAAAGTGACTATTCTCTTAGAGATCGACCGGATTCTACACGCCCAGGAGGTTGTCCAACTCGCCCAGGCGGGGTGATGCCTGAGGTGAAAGTGGCCCTGTTTACTGTTTTCTTAGTTGGCTCAGGGAGGCCACAAGCCTTCTAGTCTATCTCCAATGGCACCAGTGAGCGTTTACGGACATCAAAAAGCCCTTTGTCGGTTAGGCGCAGGAAGGGGAGGCCGGTAAAGGCTAAAGTCTGGTAGTGGAAGAAGGGGTTGTCAAGTTTTGAGCCGAGAGTGGTTAAAGCCTCGACAATCTGTTCTTCACGGGTTAGAATTTCGCGCAAACCCAGATCTGCCATGATTCCGCCAATCGGTAGCGGGAGTTCGGCCAGGATCCGGCTTTTCTCAACCACAACAATTCCACCCTTTATTTCAAGCAGGCGATTAAAGGCGCATGCCATCTCCTCCTCGTTACAGCCGATGACGGTTGGCTGATAACATTCCCAGTTTAATGTCGAAGCCCAGGCCCCACGTTGGATTCCGGTACCGGCGAGAAAACCGCGAGCGATGCGCTTGCTGCCGTAACGGTCAAACACGACATATTTAATTATGTCTTGAAGCGGGTCGGCGAGAATATTGCCCTGTTCGATTTTCAGGGTTGGGGTTACTTCGTGGGTCACCATACTGCCGATTTCCGGTTTGATCGCCCGCACCTTGACCTGGTTACTTTTGGCTGTCGGATAGAGAAAGGTTGCCGCCGTAACCGGTTTTAAGGGGAGCGAGTTGTACGCCGCCGGCGGGTAACTGTAAGGCGTGTAACTTGCGGTATTTTTTAATTCGCCCTGGTCGGCGCGAACCTCTCCTCGGCAGAGAACCACCCGTGGCGTAAATTTTTCCAGTTGCGGGACAATCAGAATGTCGGCCCGCCGCCCCGGTGCCAGAGCCCCAATATCCTGGCGCTGAAAGGCTTCGGCGGCATTTAAGGTCAGCATCTGAACCACCGTAAGTGGATCGAAACCTAAACTTACCGCCTTTTGTCCCAAGCTGTCGAGATGGCCTTCGTTAAGCAACCATGAAGGGGTGACGCCGTCGGTTGAGATGCTCATCCGGCGGCTTTCCCGGGTCAGCTCTTTTACCGGGGCAACCCCGGCGAGATCACGGCGGATGCTGCCTTCTCGGATCATCAGATGGAGGCCGAGACGCAGGCGGTCAAGGGCTTGTTCGGGATTGATCGGTTCATGGCAGGAGCTGATACCGGCGGCGACAAAGGCGTTGAGTTGCGCTTCTTTGGCTCCGGCCGAATGGCCTTGAACCGGTTTATTGTAGTGGTGGGCCAGAGCGAGAAGTTCTAAAGTGCGCTCATCGGCCGCTAAAATATCGGGCCAGTAGGCTTCGCCGATTCCGGCAATTTTTTTATTTTGAAAAAGTTCTTCGTACTCGGTCAAAGATATCGCGTAAGTGCTCTCAAAATCGGGATAGGTGGGAGAGAAGCAGGGGGCCGTGAAATTGAGATCTAAGGGCAGGCCGGCCGCCTCTTCCAGGAGCCAGCTTAAACCACGGCGTCCGAGACTATTGCCGAGTTCGGTCGCTTCACTGAAAACCGTGGTCGTCCCATGCGGCAGAACTGCGGCGCAGAAATCGTGCAGACGAAAAACGTTGGCGATGTGGGTGTGGGTCTCGATGTAGCCGGGTAGGACAAAATCTCCTCTGGCATCAATGATTATGGTCTCCGGCCCGAGAGCCCCTGGGGGCAGTGTGCCGATACTGGCGATTTTTCCATTACTGACCGTAATCGTGCTTTGCGGTTGAATCTCGGTGGTAAAAACATTTACCAGATTGGCATTGACAACGGCCAAGTCAGCCGCCTGTCGGCCCAGAGCCGTAGCGATCAGTTTTTTGGTTGTTTCGGTATCTTGCATATTTGTTCTCTTTTATCTTTGTGTTAGCACTAAATGAGAAATAACACAGAAAAACCCCGCTGGCAACCATCTATCATTTTTATGTTGACAAAGATAATCTTGTTTAGTATGAATTTGGCATGATTTACAGACGATACTATTTTTAATGATCAAATTAATTTGTAAAGGAGATGATAATGGGAAAGACACTGGAAAATTTACAGGCGGCATTTGCCGGAGAGAGTCAGGCCAATCGTAAATATCTTGCTTATGCGACCAAGGCTGATGCCGATGGTTTTTCACAGATTGCCAAGCTCTTTCGGGCTGCGGCCGCCGCTGAGACGGTGCATGCTCTTGGTCATTTCAAAGCGATGGACGGGGTTAGTGATACGGGTGCCAATTTGCGTGATGCGGTGGCTGGTGAAAGCCATGAGTTTAAGAATATGTATCCCGAATTTATCGCGACCGCCAAAGAAGAGGGTAACAAAAAAGCTTTGCGGATGTTTGAGTGGGCCAATACGGTTGAAGAGATTCACTTTGGTCTCTACGAGGAAGCATTGGCTACCTACGAGAAGGGTGGTGATTTGCCGGCAGATGATATTTGGGTTTGCAGCGTCTGCGGTAATACTGAGAGTGGTGATTGTCCGGACAAATGTAGCGTCTGCGGCGTTCCGGGGAGCAAGTTTAACAAAATTGACTGATTGGTTATAGGTCTATGAAAGTTATTTTTTAAAAAAGAGGGGGTGCTTACTGGCCCCCTCTTTTTTGTGCGAGACATATGGGGGGGAAGTCATGAATGGTGAGCTGAAAAAAACTGGAAATATGCGGCTACGTTTGTTGGTGGCCCTTGGGGTTTTGGCACTCTCTTTTATCTTAAGCGGCAACCTCTTTGCCGGTAACAGTTTAATGGAGAGTGGCAAAAGTCTGCTTAACCAATTTGGTAAGTCGTCGGTTTCCGGGAAGACATTTGGTGGGCTCTCCGAGACAGAAATCGGGGCGGGATTGAAAGACGCTTTACGGGTGGGGAGTGAGACGGTGGTCGCACAACTCGGAAAAACGGATGGTTTTAATGCCGATTCGTTGATTCATATTCCGCTCCCGGAAAAACTTCAAACAGTGAAAAACGCGTTGGCGAAAGTCGGTTTATCGGATATGCTCGACGATCTTGAGTTGAAACTCAACCGGGCCGCCGAAGCGGCCACCCCGAAGGCCAAGGAACTGTTCGGCAATGCAATTGCCGAGATGTCTATAGATGATGTCCAGGCTATCTATTCCGGGCCGGAAGATGCCGCAACCCAATATTTTCGCAGCAAAATGACTCCGGAGTTGACCCGGGAGATGGTACCGGTGGTCGAAGAGAGTTTGTCTCAAGTGGGTGCGATTAAAGCCTATGATGAGGTGATGGGTCAGTATAAAAATATTCCCTTCATGCCCGACATTAAAGAGGATTTGAACGGCTATGTTGTTGAGAAAGGGATGGATGGAATTTTTTATTACCTGGCCCGCGAAGAGGCGGCGATTCGCTCTGACCCATTAAAACAGTCGACTGCGCTTCTTAAACGTCTCTTCGGGAGCCGGTAATATTTTCAGTAACTTTCAGCGTAATTAGAGAAGCTCTATGTATTGATAAAATTGACTGATTTTCATATATCTCAGTTTCCTCATATCTTGCCCGGCGTATAGAGATAATTCTGGTGTTTTCACTGTGATACGTGATGACGGCTCGACAGCCTGTTGGCTCTGCCCTGACATAGTTACATAATAGAAGACCGGGAAGAGATTTTTCCCCGGTCTTCTCCATCCTTGATTACCATTTCCCCCTCCCCTGTTTTCATCTCAGTTTTTCTGATACCATCAAATTTGTTTTAATGCTGTAGGTTATTTCGGGCTCACTATTGACATACTGAAATAATCAAGTATAATAGTTCACATACAGTAATGAATGTCATTCATTTTTAGAAATACAAAAATAATCGTCGATCATTGTCTTTCCACCTGTTCATTAGTCGAGGAGGTATTTTGATGAAGACTGCAATAAAAGATCGCGCAATAACTGTAGTGCTGGCCGGCATAGGAATTAATTTGGCCTTGGGTATTCTTTATACCTGGAGTATCTTTAAAGGGGCAATTAAAGATTCAATAGTTAAAGGAGGGTCAACGGCTTTTGATTGGGACATTGCTTCTCTCAACGATCCCTATGCCGTTTGTTGTTTGGTTTTTGCTTTTGTCATGATTCTGGCCGGTAAAATTCAGGATAGATTTGGACCACGGTTTACGGCAACCATTGGTGGTCTATTGGTCGGCATAGGCTTTATCTGGGTGTCTCAGACAACGCAGTATGTTAGTTGGATTCTCGGGTTTGGTATCCTTGTTGGTGCGGGGATAGCTTTTGGTTACTCTTCAACTACTCCGGCGGCCATGAAATGGTATCCCCCAGATAAAATCGGCAAGGTAGCCGGAGTCGTAGTTGCAGGATTTGGTTTAGCCTCAGTTTATATTGCACCCTTGGCTGACTACCTTCTCAATCACTGGGGATTACAGAAGGCCATGCTATTTTTTGGTATTGCTTTCATTTTAGTTGTGACTCTTCTGGCCACGTTTTTAGTGAATCCCCCTAAAGGTTTTAGTTGCCGCCGGGAAAGCGCCAATAAATATTACCGGACAAAAGTTGTTGGCAAAGAAGTGCCGCCACTGGAGATGATCAAAACCCCGGTTTTTTGGATGCTTTGGTTGCTGTATTTTGTCGGGGCTGGGGCCGGGCTGATGGTTATCGGTAGTGTGGCTGGTATGGCTAAGAATAGTTTGGGAACTAATGCTTTTCTGGCGGTGGCGATGCTGGCTGTCGGCAACGCGGCAGGAAGGGTAGTCGCGGGCATTCTTTCCGATAAAATTGGTCGCAGAAAAACCCTCGGCCTTATGTTGTCTTTTCAGGCGGTGCTCATGTTTCTGGCCATTCCGGTTATTGGAAACAGTGATTCAAATCCCTTCCTACTCGTGCTGCTGACCACCTTTATCGGATTTAATTATGGGTCAAATCTGGCTATTTTCCCCTCTTTCACCAAGAATCTTTGGGGGCTGAAAAATTTTGGTGTGAACTATGGTATTCTCTTTACCTCTTGGGGCGTTGGTGGCTTTGTGATGAGTCGGGTTTCTCAGGTTCTGATGAGTAAAACCGGCAGTTATGAGTCGTCATTTATTGCTGCCGGGCTGCTGCTGATAGCTGGTATAATCATGACGATATTGATAAAAAATAAGAAAGGTGAGGCTCGAAAAAAAGTACAGAGACCGGACAAGGCTACGGCAACTGGAGTTGTTCCCGTTTTGCGCTACAATAAATAGTGCGCGGCCGAAAACCGCCAATTTCCTCGATTGCGGCGACCATCGGGAGTGCCGGCAGTGCGTTAGGCTCAAATTTTAATCCTCAAAATACTTAATCACAGGGTCAGTTCTGACCCTGTGATTAAGTTTCTCGCTATCCTTGCATGCCCGACGTTAAAGAGGATTTGAACGGCTATGTTGTTGAGAAGGGAATGGATGGAATTTTTATTGACTGCTATCTGGAACTGGGGAAGGCGGGCATATTTCCGCCTTCCGACATCCCCTGCATATTGCCCATTCCCTCCATGCCGGGAATTTGGGGCATAGCAAATTTCCGGTAGCCGGATGGGATTTGAAAGAGATGATCCGGCTGTTTACCGGTGTTGATGTTGCGGTAGTTGACTTCGGTTTCAGGGGTAAGGATACGAATGGCCATTCCCTCTTTTACCGCAATCCAGTAGGTTATTGTTTCACCTTCATCAGTGATCTCATATTTATCACATTTAATCCCGTTTACGGTTTCACGGCCCAGCTTTTTCCCCTCTTTTTCCAGTAGCGGTTTCCAGTTGTCGGGCATGATTTCATCATCATCATCATCCAAATCAATAGCCATCTCAAGATAACTTTTCCCTTGCGGCATCAAAGTCCAGACGACGCCTTTGTCGGGGCGGCTGATCAAAATTATCTCGCGGCCCCCTTGATTCATCTCATTGCGGCTCTGATTACCCTTTATAAAAAACTTGCCTTTGGCAACGACATGTCCTTGTGAACGGGTCTCCATCTCCGCACTGTACTCCGCCGCCTGCAGAGAGGACAGAAAGCCGAGGCTGATAATGAAAACGATGGTTAGCGCAATGCTTAAGCCTGTTTTTTTCAAGTTCATGATAGTTCCTCCATTTGATGTTGAATAATTATAATGTCACTTTGTAACTATTCTGCTAACCCGAAAATTCAGGGGACATATATCAATATATGTTACATCGTAACTATTCAGCGTAATGTACTCTTCAAACTATCTCGATACGGGGACATTGCTCCAGGCGGCGGCTGCTAAGCCTTTATGCCGGTCTGAGCTGCGCTGTGAGCGAAGCGAGGAAGTACTCTTGGGGTGTGTCCCCCTCGAAGCCGGGCGAAGCCAATGTTCGCACCATTTGCAGTGGCTTTAAGGTAATCACGCTGAATAGTTACGTCACTTTTTCTAGCAACTTTTCCAATTCCTTTACCCGTTTTTCGAGATTTGCCAGACGTCCGCGATCTTTGGGCAGGTGGGTGGCGGCCATCATCTGGCGCAGGGCTTGTTTGACCGGAATTGCCGGAATGCCGCCGTAATCTTGATCTCCGGGAAGAGATTTGGCCGCTGAGGTGCCGCCCATCAGGCGGGCCCGGTCGCCGATTGTTATATGGTCGACCATGCCGACCCTGGGGCCCAGCATCACCTGATTGCCGATCCGGACACTGCCGGAGATGCCGACCTGGGCGCACATGATTCCTTCATGACCAACTTTAACCCCGTGGCCTAAGTGGACGTGGTCGTCGATTTTGGTGCCGCGGCCGACGACGGTTTCATCCATCGCTGCCCGATTGACGGTCGAGAGAGCGCCAATTTCGACATCATCTTCAATAATGACCCGGCCGATCTGGGGGATTTTAACATTGCAGCCGCCAACCTGAAAAAAACCGAAACCATCCGAGCCGATGACCGAATTTGGATGAATCATGACCCGGTCGCCAAGACAACAATTTTCGCGAATCACGACTCCGGGATAGAGGTGGCAATCGGAACCGATTTTTACCCTTCTGCCGATGTAGGTGTTGGCATAGATACGACAGTTATCACCGATAACCGCATCATCGCAGATAACCGCTCCGGGTCCGATATGCAGGTTATCACCCAAGGAGACATTCTCACCGATAGCTGCCGTTTGATCAATTCGGTAATCGACCATCTGGGCGGCTTTGTCGATCTCCATCATTATAAGACCCGCGGCCCGGAAGGGCTGGTCACAGATAATCAGGGCTTGTGGTAGATTCTCTACTTTTCTGGGAACGAGCAAAGCTCCGGCTTTTGAGGCGGCAGCTTTTTCGAGAAATTTCTCTTCGGCAAAGGAGAGTTCATCAACTGAAGCCGCCTCCAGACTGTTGATACCGGTCACCACCAGATTTTCATCCCCGACAACCTCACCACCAACCTTGTCGGCAATTTGAGCAAGAGTGTAACGCATTCATGAGTCCTTTATTTTTGTTTTTGCAGGGAAATTAAGCCTTCCCGGTTGACTTTAAACAAGTTAACACATATAGAATAAATCTTCTAGAATAAAGATTGTTAGTTTTTTATCAGGAGAGAAGATGGAGCGGAAATCGGTTTTTTTACTGGCGGGATTTTTGTTGGTTTTCTGTTTGGGATCGGTGCCGGTTGCGTTTTCGGCATCCCCTTATTCGCGGCAGAAAATTGATGAGACCGTGAAAGAGACGGTGGTGGTGCAAAAAGAGACCACAACTCTGCAGCAGGCGTGGGAGCAGGAGCGCCGGGAGCTGGATGATTCAACCCACGCCCTGGAACTTGAGTTCAAACTGCTTGAAGCTCGCCACCTGAAATTGAAAGGTTATTGTCAACAGCGTCGGCAAGAGATTTTAAGACTTGAAACCGGGCTTAATGATATGGCTGAAATCGGTATCCGACTGGAGCCCTTTCTCGATGAAATGGTAGGCCGGATTGGAGAATTTACGGCGGCGGATCTGCCCTTTTCTGCGGTCGAAAGAGAGCGCCGTCTGGCCGATCTGGGTGATGCTTTAAAGAGTTACGATGCCGATCTGGCCGAGAAATTGCGCCGGGTTATGGAGGTGCTTAAAATCGAAGCCGGTTTTGGCCGGGGTTTTGAGGTCAGTGAGGAGTTTTTGACTCTTGACGGGGCCGAAACCACAGTTAGGATGCTGCGTCTGGGCCGGGTCGGACTCTACTATCTCTCACTTGATGGTGATCGGGGGGGCTGGTTTAATCGTGTAAGCAAGAGTTGGGAACCCTTGTCTGGAGCCTCGCACGATGCGGTTAAAGATGCTTTGCGCATGACCCTTAAACAGCGAGCTTTCGATCTTGTCTGTTTGCCGGTGGTCGGGGGGCAGCCATGAGAAGCCGCACTTTTTTTGTTATAATATTGAGTCTGTTTTTAGCTCTTTTCTTATCTCTGTCGGGTTTTGCCTCGGAGTCGCCGGCGGCGGCCGCTGAGCAAGATGGTTCCGGCTTATTAAAACGGGCTGTAGTTCAGGTTGAGCAAGAGCAGCAAGCGGCGGAGACTGAAAATCGTCTCAATAAAGCCGAAATTGCCGCCTTGCGCAAATCGGCCAAGGCCGCCAAAGCTGATGCCGCCCGGCGGGTGAGCAAGATCAATGCGGCGATTGCGGCCCAGGAAAAAGAGCTTGATAAACTTGTCCTGGAGCAGCAAATTGTTGAGAAAAAAAGTCGTCGGGCGCTGCTTAAACTCAATGAATTGGCGGGTGTGGTGCGTACCAGTGCGCGTGATTTGTCCACATTGCTGGAGAATTCTCCGGTCTCCGGGGATCAGCCCGGCCGGCTTGAACCATTACGTAAGATTCTTAAAGAGACGGCGTATCCGGGGATGGCTGAAATTGCCACAATTGCCGATCTCTATTTCGCTGAGATGCGGGCCAGTGCTGAAATTAAACGTTCGCAGGCCTCTTTTATCGGGCTTGACGGTCGCCGGGCGGCGGGACAGGTTGTGCGTTTAGGGGCTTTATCGACCATCTATCAAGATGATGCCGACAAAAGTTGCGGTTATGCCGTTTACGGGCCCGAAAATGACGCCTTGCTGGCGGTCTCGCAACCGGGCTGGCGGGTGAGCAAAAATTTGCAGAAATTTATCGCGCAAAAGAGTCAGGCGGTCTATCTCGATTTCTCCGGCGGCGACGCGGTTCGGCGTCTCGCCTTAACCCCGTCAACCTGGGAACGCTTGCGCTCGGGCGGGATTCTGGTCTGGCCTATCCTGCTGGTTGGTTTTATCGCCCTGATTTTCAGTCTTGAACGCTTTCTCTTTTTAAGTCGGGTTAAAAGTAATACCGACAAGGTGATGAGCAAAATTATTCAACTTGTGGCGGCCGGTGATTTTCAGAGCAGTCTGGAACTGCTGGAGAATAAAAAAGGCCCGGTTTTTCGGGTTTTGGCGGCGGGTCTAGGGGCGCGCCGGGCGGCCCGTGATATTTTAGAGAATGTTCTCGAAGAGGCGATTCTCAAAGAGTTGCCCCGCCTCGAAAAGTTTCTGCCGACGCTCCAGGTTTTAGCGGCCATCGCCCCGTTATTGGGCTTGCTCGGAACCGTAACCGGTATGATTAACACTTTTCAAGTGATTACGGTTTATGGTGCCGGTGACCCCCGGATGATGTCGGGCGGTATCTCCGAGGCGCTGATTACAACCAAACTCGGGCTGACCGTAGCGATTCCGATTATCTTGCTCCATACCTGGTTTGCCCGTCGGGTTGACGTTATAATCGGCGATATGGAAGAGAAATCGATAAGTTTGAGTATCGCACTGCAAAGGGTTAAGGGTGAAGGGTGAGTATCTGACCCATGCAGATTTTTTTCGATATTCTTGATTACTTTTACCGGGGCGGTGTCTTGATGGTGCCGATTATGCTGGTCTCAGTCGTCATGTGGGTTCTGATTTTGCTTAAATTGCAGTCGGTCTGGGCTGTAAATCAGCGTGATATGGGGTTGGTCGAGGCTCTGGAAGTGGTGCGGGAGCGCCGTCTGGTAAATGATTTCTTCGGTACGCCGCTCTGCCATGTTGTCGGCCATTTTATTGAATCAATGAGTTCGGTGCGCCGTGACAACCTGGCCCTCTTGAACTCCTTGATCGCTCAGGAGACCGAGCGTCTCGGCAGCAATATTAACTATATCTACGCGCTTGCTTCAATTGCGCCGTTGCTTGGCCTGTTGGGCACCGTGCAGGGGATGATTTCTACTTTTGATGCGATCTCGATTTATGGTACCGGTAATCCCCGGGCGCTGGCCAACGGAATTGCCGAAGCCTTGATTACGACCCAGAGCGGTCTTTTTGTTTCGATTCCCGGTCTTTTTATGGCCGGTTTTTTGCGCCGTCGCATCTTTCGCATTTCGCAGAGATTAGAAGAATTTCGCGCCGGAGTTATGAAGGAGCTTATATGATTAATGTGCGGGCCCGTTTGCGGCGTGAGCGCAAAGCGGCTCAGATCGATATGGCGCCGATGCTTGACATGGTCTTTATCCTGCTGATCTTTTTTCTTGTGACCACAACGTTCGTGCGCGAATCCGGGGTCGAGGTCAATCGCCCGGCGGCCCTGACTGCCGAAGAGACCCGGCAGAGCGGTTTGCGCTTAGGAATCAGTGCCGAGGGCCAGATCTATGTTGATGGTCAGCAGATCGATCTGCGCAGTATCCGGGCCGTAACCGAGCGTTTTCTGGCTCAGAACCCGGATGGCAGTATCGTGATTGTAGCCGATAAAACTGTGACGACCGGTTTGACCGTAAAAGTTCTCGACCAATGTCGTCTGGCCGGAGCCCAGCGCATCGCGGTTGCCGCCGAAGCTCCATCGAGTCGGTAAATTTTATGTCATGTGATCATCATCGGAGGCGGGATGTGCCCCTGGCGCTGGCCGGGGCGCTGCTCATTAATCTGCTAATTATGGCCTTGATTCCCTGGCTTTTTCGCGGCGACGGGGAGCAACGGCAATTGCCCCGCTTAATCAAAGAACCGATTTTTTTAGAGCAGACCGAACCCGATCAGGAGCAATCGCAAGCCACTCGTGAACTTGAACCCCGGCCCGAACTTGAGCTTCCCAAACCTCCGCCCGAGGTTATCAAACCTCTTTCGCCGATACCGGAAATAAATCCCGAAATTGAGCTCTCTAAGGTGATGCTTGAGGCTCGAATTGAAACTGATTTTAAACTCCAACCCTTGCCGGAAACTCCGATAACCCCGGTTCCGACCCTTTCCCGACCCGATTTTTATCGAATCGGCGAAGTTGACCGCGAACCCTTGAGTGCGACTCGAATGGAGCCGGTCTACCCCTTTCTCGCCCGCCGTCGCGGGATTGAGGGGTCGGTTAATATCCGCTTTTTCGTTACCCGTCAGGGACGGGTCGAAGGGGTTAAAATTATCAAGGCTGAGCCCCCCGGTTACTTTGAAAAAGCGGTACATGAAACGGTCGCAAACTGGCGTTTTCAACCCGGTATGGTCGATGGCGCCCAAGTCAAAACCCTGGTTGAGACTACTATCGTTTTTAAACTCGGTCGTTAACCCAGACTTACTGATGCCAAAAAGTAATCCCTACCTATCTATCCCGGCGTTTTTTTTGCTGGTTTTATCTCTTCTCCTGATCTCTCCGGCGACCGTGTCGGCTCGGGAGGCTTCATTTTATCAAAAAGAGCTCTCTCCGGCATCGGTTCGTCTTCTTTTTGAAATGCAGGAGTTCAATCGCAGTGGGGATTATCAGAAAGGTTTAGAGCGTTTTGCGGCGTTTTCCGCCAGTCGCAAAAAAGAGCCTCCAGCCCTTTTAAATTTTATTGCGGCGAACCTCAATTTTCAGTTGGCCCGCTACCCGGAATCGGTGCAACTCTATCGCTTAGTGCTTAAGCAGGCGTCGGAGTTTTATACTGTCTATGAAAATCTCGGCATGGCCCTGATGATGACGGAAAACTACCGGCAGGCGGCGGAAATTTTGCTTAAAGCTGCGGTCGTACTACCCGAAAAACGTCAGAAACTTAAATATCAGGCCGCTATCGCTTATCTCTATGGTGAAGATTTCAAAAAATCCCGCTCGCTTTTGCACGAGTTGTTGGCCGCTAATCCAGAGCCGCCGGCCGATTGGCTTAAAGCTTTGATTCAGGCGCATTGGCGGCTCGATGAAAGCAAGGCCGCATTAGAGGTTGGCGGTCGGCTGGTTGACAGCTATCCTGAGACTATCGAGCACTGGCGTCTGTATGGTCAACTGGCACTTTCGACCGGAGAGTACCAAACCGCTTTGAGTGCTTATAAAGTTTTGCAATCAAGCGGCCGGATTACAGTTAAAGAGCAAAAACTGATGGCTCGCATCTATCAGCAGCTTCAGTTACCGAAAGCCGCGGCGGCGGCTTGGGAGAATGTTTTCACGAAAGATGCGCCTTCCCGGCAGGAACTTGAGACGCTGGTAGTTCTTTATCGGCAGAGTGGGCAGGTGGAGAGAGCTCTGGAAACTCTGGATCGTTTACAAAAACTTGCTCCGGAATCCGCTACCGCTTTTGATGTCGATTTCAGACGAGGTAAAATTCTTTACTATGCCGGTCGCTATCAGGAAGCTTATGACATTTTTACAAAACTTGAAACTATTACCGAAGAGGATGGTTATCAGCATCTTTTGGCCGGTTACTGCGCCTGGAATGAGAACAATTTTCCCGCTGCCGCCGCATCCTGGCAAAAAGCGGCCAACTATCCCGTCTGGCGCGAACGTTCCCTCAATCTGCTGCGTACCCTGGAACCTTTTAATTCTGATTAACTTATTAATTTCTTTGCTTTCTTTAAGGAGGAGATCAACATGAATGAAAAAGTAAAAATTGGTATAATTATCTGCGACCGCTATCGTCGCTGTGCCGGTGGAAAATGTTTCAGGTCATTGCGCAATCGAGAAGGTGCGTTTAGTCGATACAAGGATATGGAGGTTGAAGCTGTTGGCTATACCTCATGTGACGGGTGTCCCGGCGGCAATGTTGAATATGCGGTGGAGGAGATGAAGGCCAATGGTGCCACGGTGATACATCTTGCGACCGGATTAGTGGTCGGCTATCCCCCATGTCCTCATATCACCTATTTTAGTGATTTTATCAAAACAAGATATGGCCTTGAAGTTGTTTATGGCACTCATCCGATACCGCAAAAGTATCTCAATATGCACGATCAGTTGGGAACTTGGGAAACTCCTGAGTGGCAAAAGATTATTCAACCGACTTTAGTGAACCGGGAAACTCGTTTGTCTTATGACTGACCTATGTTCAAACTGACCGTAACCGGCCTCATTTATCATCATCTCGGCCCTTTTGATCTGACTATTGGAGCCGGTGAAACAGTCTCTCTTTCGGGGCCTTCGGGTGCCGGGAAGAGTTTGCTTTTACGAGCTCTGGCTGATCTTGATCCCCATGAAGGTGAGGTTCTTCTGGATGGTCAACCATCGCAAATCTGGCCCGCTCCCCAATGGCGGCGACGGGTGGCCTTGCTTCCGGCCGAAAGCCAGTGGTGGCATGATACGGTAGGCGAACATCTGCAAAAACCGGTGGCCCCGGAAATGTTAGCCGCCTTAGGTTTTGAGAACCAGGTTATGAGCTGGTCTATTACCCGGCTTTCGTCGGGTGAAAAACAACGGCTGGCGATTTTACGTCTGTTGCAGAACCAGCCTGAGGTTTTGTTGCTTGATGAACCGACAGCTAACCTTGATCCGGAGAATGCAAAACGGGTTGAGAACCTTTTCCTCAATTACCAGCGTGAGCAGGGTGCCGCGATTCTCTGGATTACCCATGATCTTGATCAAGGCCGCCGCCTCGGCGGGCGCCACTACCGGATCGAAGATGGTCGACTCGATCTGATTGCCGCAGGAGAGAAACCATGAACGTTATCCCGCTGACTCCATTCGATCTTCTTCTGACCTCTCTGCTGGTTATAGCCCTGGCCCTTTTATCCCTGCCTCTGCGTCTTGAAGTTGCCGGGCAGATTATGGTCGCAGCTTTTCGCACGACGATTCAACTTCTGCTTATCGGCTTTATTCTCAAGTGGCTTTTTACAACGGCTGGGCCGATTTGGATCGCCATCTTAAGTTTTTTCATGCTCCTCAACGCCGGTTGGGAGGTTTCACGCCGTCAGAAGCGTCATTTTAAAGGTCTATGGGGTTTTGGCATCGGTACCCTGTCGATGTTTCTGACCTCTTTCCCGATGCTCATTTTTACGCTGACCGTGGTCATCAACAACCAGCCCTGGTATGAGCCTCGCTACGCCATTCCTCTGCTCGGGATGTTACTGGGTAATACCATGAATGGCGTCTCCTTAGGCTTTGACCGGCTTCTGCATAATGTCTGGCAACAGCGCCAAATCATAGAAAATCGCCTGATGCTGGGAGAGACCTGGTTTGAGGCTTTGACTGAAATTCGCCGCGAAAGTATTCGCTCCGGCCTGATGCCGACGATCAACGCCATGATGGCGGCCGGTATCGTTAGCCTGCCGGGCATGATGACCGGCCAGATTCTGGCCGGTAGTCCGCCTCTGGAAGCGGTCAAATATCAGATCATGATCATGTTTCTGATCGGCGCCGGCAGTGGTTTTGGAACTATTGCCGCAGTTTCACTGGGCGCCCGCCGCCTCTTCGATAGCCGCCAGCGTCTGCGACTCGAAAGGTTAAATTGAGCTTAACAGGAGGTTTTCATGATCATCGGCATCCCACGAGAAATCAAAAAGGACGAATATAGAGTAGCGCTGCTCCCGGTAGGGGCTCAATTGTTGGTTGAAGATGGCCATACGGTTTTGGTCGAAAAAGGGGCCGGGCGCGGTTGTGGCTACGATGATGCTGACTATGTCGGAGTCGGAGCCGAGCTCGTCGACACGGCAAGCGAAATTTATCGTCAAGCCGAAATGGTTGTTAAAGTCAAAGAGCCGCAACCTATAGAGATTGCCGAACTGAAAGAGAACCAGATTGTCTTCTGTTATTTCCATTTTGCCGGCTCCCGTGAACTTACCGAGGGCTGTTTGAGAAAAGGTATTGCCGCGGTTGCCTATGAAACCCTGACCGACGAAAAGGGTCGTCTTCCTCTGCTCACGCCGATGAGTGAAGTGGCCGGCAAAATGTCAATCCAGGAGGGTGCCAAATGTTTGGAAAAACCGATGATGGGTCGCGGCATTCTGCTGGGCGGCGTGCCCGGGGTCGAACCCGCCAATGTCCTGATCATCGGGGCCGGGGTTGTCGGCAGCAATGCGGCTCAGGTTGCGGCCGGTCTCGGGGCCAACGTCATTATCATGGATATCAATCTGGATCGGCTCCGCCATCTTGATGAGATCATGCCCGCCAATGTTACTACTATCTATTGTGATCCCCAGGCGATAGCAGATTATGTCATCAAAGCCGATCTTGTTATCGGTGCGGTTCTGATCCCCGGAGCCAAGGCTCCGGTCTTAATTGACCTGCCGCTTTTACGGAAAATGAAAAAAGGGGCGGTCATCGTTGACGTTTCAATTGACCAGGGAGGTTGTTGTGTCGCCAGCCGACCAACTACCCACAGCGACCCGGTTTTTGTCGTCGAAGAGATCGTCCACTACTGCGTCGCCAATATGCCGGGCGCGGTCGGCCGAACCAGTAGTCAGGCGCTTTGCAATGCCACGCTGCCCTATTGTCGTAAACTGGCAAACCTGGGACTTGATGGATTTATCAAAGAAAACCAGGGTCAGGCCGCAGCTCTTAATTTGAGAGCCGGAAAAATTATCTGCCCGGCCGTGGCCGCAACTTTTCCCGATCTGGTTTGAGAGATTTTCACAATCGAAAAACTTTTCACTGAAATTACTCGCTGTTTAACGGCGTTTAAAATATATTCTTAAATGTTGGTACCCCCCCCATTTAATTCGAGAACTAACAACGAGTTTGTATCAAACTAATTTCTTTGCTCAGTCGAAAAGATTTTCTGTCCGACTGTAAGGGTTGTTTATTTTAAAACGTTTTAAATGCGTATTCGGGCGTATTCCGCGTGGTATTCGAGGTATTCCGGGGACACCATACTTAACTATTATTAAATATGGAACAATTATTGTAACTTTTTATCTAACCCGCAAACTCAGGCTACACAATCTCGATTTTCTTCGGAGAATCTGTCATAGTGTTGAGTTTTGCTTCACCCTCCGGCACGTTTGACATTGTAACCCTGCTTGCCCAGCTCATTTTCGAGCATATCTCGGTGGTCGCCCTGTATTTCGATGACTCCATCTTTCAGGGTGCCGCCACTGCCGCACTTTTGTTTAAGGGATTTTGCTAGCTTTTTCAGTTCATCCTTATTTAAGGGGATGCCGGTTATCAAGGTTACGCCTTTTCCTTTTCTTCCTTTTGTTTCCCGCATTAATCTGACAATGCCATCATTTTTAGGGGGCGATTGGTTTTTGCGGCAACTACATTTCGTTGTTGGTTTATTGCAGCCAGGACACATTTTGCCAAACTCGGTCGAGTAAACCATGCCGGAATTTTTATTTTGAGTTTTTATGGTCATATTGTTTACCTGTCTCGGCTGGGGTCATTTCTTGACACTTGGCGGCCGTAAGGTTCGCGTTAAACCAAAATTTTAATCCGCCATTTGTCAAGATGTGACCCCGTTAATGGGGGCGAAGCAAATTTCACTCTAACTTCAGCCACTTAATTGGGTCGTGCGCAAAGCCCGTACTATCTACTTTTTCTGCATGCACTTGATGCCTTTGCCTTTGAAAGCTGGAATGAAGCAGCGGTTGCAGGAGGTGCAGGTGGCCGGTTCCTCGCGGCCGTTTTGCCATTGATTGATAAGATCCGGTTCTTTGATCAGGGGGCGGCTGAGGGAGATCAGAGAGACGCCTTTGTTGAGTAACTCTTCCACTGTTTCTCGTGAACGGATGCCGCCGACGGCGATCACCGGGATGGGTAAAGCCTCGGCAAAGGCGTAGATCTCATCGGCAAAAGGGAGTTCGTTTTCTCCAGCCTTAATCGCTTTCGGTATCGGTGTCAGAGGGTCGGATATCTGGTTGCCGCCGCTGACTTCGATAGCATTGATGCCGAGTTCGGCCAACTCCTGGGCTATAATCAGGCTGTCATTACATTCCAGGCCGTTTTCAAAATAGTCGGAGCCGTTGATTTTGGCGGTAATCATGAAATCGTGGCCGACATATTCCCTGATTTTTTTATAGCAGTCGATCAGTATTCGAGCCCGGTTTTCGCGGTTGCCGCCATAGTCATCGTTGCGTTGATTGGAGAAGGGTGAAAGAAATTGGCTGATCAGATAGCCATGGGCGGCATGAATCTGGACGCCATCGCAGCCCGCCTCCCGGGCTCGGGCGGCGCTTTCGCCAAAATCGGTGATGATGGTCTCGATCTCATTTTTAGTTAATGCTTGCGGGATCTGTTCGAAAAGCGGGTGTTCAACCGCACTCGGGGCGGCTACTGGTAGGAGGCTGACACTAGAATCAGCCAGACCGCCGCAATGGACGAGTTGAGCCTGGATGCAGGTGTCATGGTTTTTTGCAACCTCGATGACTTTAGAGAAGGATTGCTGCTGTTTGCGGTTGCCGAGCATGTTTTGTTCCCGGTTACGGCGTCCCTGCTGGTTTATGCCAATATAACCGGTAGTTAAAAGAGCCGCGCCGCCGGCACTTAATCGTTGGTAAAGTTCAACTTGGGCCGGGCTGAAGAGACCGTCACTAAAACTCATTCCGTCCCAGGTCGCGGAGCGAACAAAACGGTTTTTAAGAGTAAGTGGGCCTAATGTGATGGGGGAGAAAGGGTCATTGCTATTATTATTCATGTTAAAATTCCTTAGAACGTTATGCGGCGATCGAGTGAGCGAAACTGGATCGCTTCGGCGATGTCGGCGCTGTTGATTTCGGGTCTTGTTTGCAGATCTGCGATAGTGCGGGCCACCTTTAAGATCCGGCTGTAGGCTCGCGCACTTAAACCGAGTCGATCCATAGCCGTTTGCAAGAGGTTACGGCACTCTTGATCAAGATGGCAGAATTTTTTTAGATCACGGTCACTTAAGGCGGCGTTATTGCGGCGTGAGTGGTTTTTCAGGCGTTGCCGTTGGATTTTTTGCGCTTTTATAACCCGATTACGGATCTTTTTTGAACTGTCTCCGGTTTGGGCTTGGTTCGGGTTGATAAGTTCGGTGGTCGGCACTGCCGGAACTTCGATATGGAGGTCGATGCGGTCGAGCAATGGGCCTGAGATTTTATGGCGATAGCGTTGGATTTGCGAGGCGCTGCAAGTACATTCATGAAAAGGGTCGCCATAGTGGCCGCAAGGGCAGGGGTTCATGGCGGTGATGAGAATGAAATCGGCCGGGAAAACGGCCTGAGCCTGAGCCCGGGCGATGGTGATTTGGCGGCTTTCTAAGGGTTGGCGCAAAACTTCGAGAGCGGAACGGCGAAACTCGGGGAATTCATCGAGAAACAGGACGCCGTTATGGGCCATCGTGACTTCGCCGGGTCGGGGCTGGGAGCCGCCGCCGATCAGGGCAACATCGGAGATCGTGTGGTGGGGTTGGCGAAAGGGACGATTTTTGATCAGGCCTTGACCTGAGCCAATGAGACCGGCGACGCTGTGAATGATCGTGGTTTCCAACGCCTCTTCAAATGTCAGCGTCGGCAAGATTGAGGGCAGACGCCGGGCGAGCATGGTTTTCCCGCTGCCGGGCGGGCCGACAAAAAGGAGGTTATGGTTTCCGGCCGCGGCGATCTCTAAGGCTCTTTTGGCTTGGCTTTGCCCTCGGACATCGGCAAAATCAAGTTGATCATCGGTCTTTTTTTTACTTTGTGAAAAAGTTTCGGGACGGCTTGGCCGGGGACATTTTTCAAGGATGATATCCAGGGTTTCGAGCAGGTTCTCGACCGCTATAATCTCGATTTCAGTAATTGCTGCGGCTTCGGCGGCATTGGCGCGGGGTAAGAAAATGCCTTTACAGCCGCTTTCACGGGCGGCCAGAGCGATCGGTAAGGCGCCGCGAATCTCTTTGACCCGGCCATTCAATGAAAGCTCACCGCAGAAAAGATAGTCATTAAAAATTGAAGTTTTTTGCAGCTCTTTATGGTCGCCAGTGATAATACCTAAGGCGGCCGGCAGATCGAGGGCGGTGCCCTCTTTGCGGAGGTCGGCCGGAGCCAGGTTAACGGTGATCCGGCGGGCGGGAAATTTGAAACCGCAATTTTTAATCGCCGAGCGGATCCGTTCCTTGCTCTCCTTAATGGCGTTGTCAGCCAGGCCGACGACGACAAAGTTGGGCAGGCCGCGCGAAACATCGACCTCAACCTCAACCGGAAGGGCTTTAATGCCTGCCAGAGAAGCACTTTTAATGGTTGTAAACATTAGATATTATGGTTCATTTGTTAAAGGGTTTGAGACTGGCTGAATTTGCGTTACTTTATCTCTTGACTGTGCAATAATGTCAAGGCTAAAAAAGGTTTAAACCACTACCGGGCGTTCAGGCGCTTGTCTCTCCACTTCTTACGTAAAATTTCTGTTTTTCCAGCGCTCATTACGCTGAAATTGAAGAACTCGCTCGTGCCTCGCTCAAACAGCTTCAATTTCAGGCGCGTAATTTATGCCCTTTGGGTATTCGCTGGGAAAAACGACGAAATTTTTCGAGACGTTCCGAGAAACCGCCTGACCGCCCTCTGGGCTGAGTAGTTACAAAAAAAGTTTGTTGACTTGTTACTGGAAACTTATTAAGGCTGACGGCTTCGTGAAAACTCCACACTATCTCGGTGTGGGGTCAGACCTCCAGGCGCCGGCTGTAAGCCGGTTGCCGATCTGAGTTTGCGCCCTGAGCGATAGCGAGGAAGTGCCCTTGGGGTAACCGTCCTCGAAGCCGGGCGAAGCCAAAATAACAACTTTGCCGCTTTTAACTTAATGCGGTTGGCGCGAACATCACTTTGCCCTCTTCTAAGGGGTCTGACCTCCAGGCCGAAGTTACAATTGAATTTTACAGGCTTATAAAAAAATGGAAGTGCTGGGTCGACATCTGTTGGTGGAACTTTTCTCCTGCGACGAAGAGGTTCTTGATAATCTTGAGAAGATTGAGGCGTTAATGATGGTGGCGGCTCGGGCTTCCGGGGCGACTATTGTTCAGTCGGTCTTTCATCGTTTTCAGCCGCATGGGATTAGTGGGGTGGTTGTGATTGCCGAGTCGCACCTGGCGATTCACACTTGGCCCGAACATGGTTATGCCGCAGTCGACTTTTTTACCTGTGGAGCGGATATCGACTATTGGCAGGCTCACGATCTTCTCAAAGAGGCTTTCGCGGCGGGCGATTCTGAAGTTCGGGAGCTTTTTCGTGGTGGTGAGCGTGATGCTGCGGGTAAATTGGGTCGGAAAAATAGTGATTTGGTAAATAGTGAGTCGAAAAAAATGAGTCGGGAAAAATAGTTATGCATGTTGACCGTCATTATAACGATCTGATTAACCGGGATGCCGAAGTTCTCTGGCACCCCTATTCGGCCGCTCCGGCGCCGATTCCTCCTTATGCCGTAAAGTCGGCTTCCGGAACCCGGCTGACTCTGCATGACGGTCGCCAACTGATTGACGGAATGTCTTCATGGTGGGCCGTGATTCACGGCTATAATCATCCTGTTCTTAATGCCGCGATGACCAGCCAACTTGATGACATGGCGCATGTTATGTTTGGCGGTTTGACGCATGAACCGGCGGTTCTTTTGGCCGAAAAACTGCTGGCCATGGCGCCGCCGGGGCTGGCCCGAGTATTTTTTAGTGATTCCGGGTCGGTGGCCGTCGAAGTCGCCATCAAGATGGCGCTTCAGTACTGGTTCTCGTTGGGGCGGCCCGCTAAAAAGCGCCTCTTGACGATTCGCCAGGGTTATCACGGCGATACCTTTGCGACCATGTCGGTTTGTGACCCGGTTAACGGGATGCACCATCTCTTTAGTGATCTGTTGATGCCGCAGCTTTTTGTTAAGGCTCCGCAAATTCCTTTTGCCGGGATTTGGAACGAGTCTGAAATGGATGAAATTACAGAACTTATTAAAACCCGGCATGAGGAGTTGGCGGCGATTATTTTAGAGCCGATTGTCCAGGGGGCCGGGGGGATGCGTTTTTATCATCCTCAATATTTAAGGCGAGTCAGGGCGTTGTGCGATGAGTACGACCTGCTTCTGATTGCCGATGAGATTGCGACCGGTTTTGGTCGTACCGGGGAACTTTTTGCCTGTAATCATGCCGGCATTACGCCGGATATTCTCTGTCTTGGTAAAGCTTTGACCGGTGGTTATATGAGTTTTGCTGCGACTCTGACTAAAGCTTTTGTCAGTGAGGTGATTTCGCAAAAAGGGCCGGGTATGTTGATGCATGGGCCGACCTTTATGGCCAACCCGTTGGCCTGCGCCGTGGCTCTGGCCAGTATCGACCTGCTTGAAAACTCTCCTTGGCGGGAACGGGTTGCTGAAATAGAGGGCCTTTTGCAAGAAGGTCTTGAACCTTGTCGAGAGCTGCCGGGGGTCAAAGATGTTCGGGTTTTGGGGGCTATCGGAGTGGTTGAGACCAAAGCCCCGGTAGATGTTAAAAAGATTCAGGAGAGGGTCGTGGAGCGCGGTGTCTGGTTGCGGCCTTTTGCTAATCTTTGTTATACTATGCCCCCTTTTATTGCCGGGGCCGACGAAGTTAAACAGATAACATCAGCTATTTATGAAGCCTTATCATGATTGTTTTACAAGAATTTAACTCGATTACGGTTTTAGTTGCTTTGCCCGGCACCTTTATAGTATAAACTGCGCCGATTAATATTCTGAGGCTTTTTTCAAGGGCGGATCTTTTTGCAATACGGGTAGTGGTCTGCCCCAAGTAAAGTAAGTGGTCTTGTGTAGATACAGGACGATCTAAAGAATAATGGAGACCTGAAATGGATGCTGAACAACTTGAATATTTTCGCCAAATTCTGCTGGAAAAAAAGAAAGATGTTGAAGTGCGGGTAGAACAGCTTAAAAATGGAGATATCCATACCAATAAGGACGATCTCTATGATGATGTTGATGCCGCTACCGTTGATGCTGATCATAGTCTGCTTTTCAGGATTCGTGGTCGTGAAGCGCATTTGATCAAAAAAATCAATGAAGCTTTGGATCAGATTGATGCTGGTACTTACGGTATCTGTGCCGAGTGTGGTGAGAATATTAATATCGAACGGCTCAAAGCCCGGCCGGTAGCACCCTTGTGTATTGCCTGTAAAGAAGAGCAGGAAAAGATGGAAAAACGTAAAGGTCGATAAAAAGATGAACCCTGAATATAATCCCCATGCGCTGGAAAAAAAATGGCAGGCCCGCTGGCTTGCAGAGAAGACTTTTGCCACCGGAAAAGGCGGCGAGAAGTATTATCTGCTTGAGATGTTCCCATATCCCTCGGGAAAGATTCATATGGGTCATGTCCGCAACTACTCGATTGGTGATGTTGTGGCTCGCTATAAGCGGATGCAGGGGCGTGATGTACTTCACCCGATGGGCTGGGATGCCTTTGGTATGCCGGCGGAAAATGCGGCGATTGCGCACGATGTTCATCCGGCGGCCTGGACGAGCCGCAATATTGATGAAATGCGTACCCAATTACAGCGTATGGGTTTCAGTTATGACTGGGATCGCGAGTTAGCGACCTGTGACCCCTCCTACTATCGTTGGGAACAGCTCTTTTTTACCCAGATGTTGGAAAAAGGGCTGGTTTACAAGAAAAAATCCAAAGTCAACTGGTGTGAAGCGTGTCAGACGGTGCTCGCCAATGAACAGGTTGAAGACGGCTGTTGCTGGCGTTGCGGCCAGGAGACCGAAGACAAAGATCTCAGCCAGTGGTTTTTCAAAATAACCGCTTATGCCGAAGAGTTGCTTGCCGGTTGCGATGATTTGCAGGGCGGCTGGCCCGAGCGTGTCATTACCATGCAGAAAAACTGGATTGGTAAGAGCGTCGGGGCCGAGATCGATTTTGCCGTAGCTGATCGGGATTGTAAAATTTCTGTTTTTACGACCCGCCAGGATACCCTTTTTGGTGCCACTTTCATGAGTCTGGCACCCGATCACCCCCTGGCCGCAGAACTTGCTCAAGGAACCGGTCAGGAAGCCGCAGTTGCCGCTTTTATCGAGAAGATGCGCCTCCAGGAGGCGCCCAGTGACCGTGATGCGGCCAAGTTGGAGAAAGAGGGCGTCTTTACCGGGAGCTACAGTATTAATCCGTTGACCGGTCGCAAAATGCCGATCTATCTCGCCAATTTTGTCCTTTCCGGTTACGGAACCGGGGCGGTGATGGCGGTTCCGGCTCATGACCAGCGCGATTTCGAATTTGCCAAAATGTATGATCTGCCGATTGTGGTTGTCATTCAGCCCGAAGGTGAACTGTTTGATCCGGCCCTGATGAGTGAAGCATACACGGGTGAGGGGCGGCTGATTAACTCGGCTGAATTTGATGGTTGTGAAAACCGCAAAGCGCTGGATCTGATTGCAGCTCATTTGAGCGAAAAAGGGCTGGGCAACAAAGCGGTAACCTACCGTCTGCGGGATTGGGGCGTATCGCGACAGCGCTATTGGGGGACGCCGATTCCGGTGATCTATTGTGACGTTTGTGGAATTGTTCCGGTTCCAGAAAAAGATCTGCCGGTACGCCTGCCCGAGGATGTTGAACTCGGCGGTAGCGGCGGTTCACCGCTTGAGAAAGTAGAGAGTTTTGTCAATGTTGCTTGTCCGCGTTGCGGAGCCCCGGCTCGACGCGAGACCGATACCATGGATACGTTTGTCGAATCCTCCTGGTATTATATGCGTTATGCCTGCGCTGATTATGAAGATGGCCCTCTGGAAAAAGCCGCAGTTGATCGCTGGCTGCCGGTTGATCATTATATCGGCGGGATTGAGCATGCTATTTTGCATCTCCTTTATTCACGTTTTTTTACCAGGGTCTTACGGGATCTTGGTTATATCGATTTTTCCGAGCCCTTTACCAGGCTTCTGACCCAGGGGATGGTCATTAAAGACGGGGCCAAGATGTCAAAATCAAAGGGTAACGTTGTCGATCCCAATGCCCTGATTAAGCGCTATGGGGCCGATACAGCTCGTATATTCAGCCTCTTTGCTTCGCCGCCGGAACTTGATCTGGAGTGGAATGACCAGGGGGTTGAAGGGGGCTATCGTTTTCTCAATCGTCTCTGGCGTATCGTTCATGCCCTGTTGCCGGCCTTAAACGAGGTTGAGGCTTTTGCCGGAACTATGGCCGAGGTACCGTCGGCCTATAGCGCTTTGCGGCGTAAAACCCACCAGACGATTGACCGCGTACGAACCGATATTGAGAAACGTATGCATTTTAATACGGCGATCAGTGCGGTTATGGAACTGGTCAATGAACTGAAAAATTATGACCTTGAAGCGGCTCAGGCGGATAAGATCTTGGCGGCTCTACTTCGGGAAGCGGTTGAAACCGTGGTTCTGTTGCTGGCTCCGATTGTGCCCCATATCTGTGAAGAACTTTGGCAGGAACTCGGCCATGAGCAGGGCGTAAGCTACGTTCCGGTGCCGGTTGTCGATGCCGCCTCACTGATTGAAGATACGGTCTTGGTAGTTGTCCAGATTAACGGCAAAGTCAGGGAACGTTTGACCGTAGCTCGTGATATAGCCCAGGATGAGATCAAAAAACTTGCCCTTGCCAGTGAAAAAGTGCAAAAGCATATCAGTGGTAAAGAGCTGCGTAAAGTCATTGTCGTGCCCAATAAGTTAGTCAACATTGTTGTTTAAAAATTCGTAACTATTCAGCGTAGTATCGTCTTCAAGCTATCTCGGTGCGGGGACATACCTCCAGGCCGGGCTTTAGCCCGTGACGAGCTGAGCTGTGTCCCCCTCGAAGTGGGCGAAGCGATGTTCGCATCATTTGTTGCTTCTTGATGGTGGTGGGTGCGCTAGCAGGAGAAAAATTGATGCCCACAAGGCAGAAAAAATATTTTACCTTTTTGATCTTGATTCTGTTGTTCTCGGTTTTTTTTGTCTCCGGTTGTGGTTACCGTTTGCGCGGCCATCAGGAGCTGCGAGAAGATCTGCAAAAAGTGGCGATTCTCTCCTTTGCCAATAAGACCTTTGAAAGTCGGATTGAAGATGATCTTTTTAATGCTCTGGTTGAAGAATTTGCCCGGAGTAAAAACTTGAAAGTGGTTGCGGCAAAAGATGCCGATCTTCTGGTTAACGGAACCATCAGAACTGTTGAGAGCTATTCAATCTCCTATTCACCAGACGATAAAACCTATGAATATCGAGTTGTTATGACTCTTGATGTCGAGGTTACCGAAGCTCGCACCAAACAGGTTTTCTGGCGGCGCTCGGCGATGCAGGAGGTTGAAGAGTATAAGGCAAGTCTTGAGCCGCTCACCATTGACCGGCGTAAACAAGCGGCCCTAAAGCGTCTTTGTCGGGTGTTGGCCGAGAATATACATGATGGCCTATTTACCGATTTTTAATTTGAGCTCATGTTAAAATCTCTGGAAAAGGCTTTAACACAGGCCGTTGACAGTAGCGCTCCCTTTGGATGCTGTCTGCTCTATGGCGAAGAACGTTATCCCCATGAATTCTTAAATCGGGGTTTGGCCCGTCTGGTTGAACTCGGACATACGCTTGAAGTCTACGATTGTGCCCAAATTTCGTTTCAGGATTTTCTGGTTACCGCTGTCGCTCCCTCCCTCTTTGCTCAACGTAAAATAGTCCATCTCCACAATCTTAACAGCTATCAGAAAGCGGATTACGAAAAACTTCTGGCTTTGGTTGAGAGCTTAACTCAATCCGGGGTCATAACCTACCTTTTTTTGAGCACGTTCAAACTGGACGGGCGCTCTATTTTGGTCTCCAGACTCAAAAAAAAATTTGTTGTTGTAAAAAGTGATAAATTACGACCTGCTGAAGTGAGCCAACGCTTGTATAAACGGGCTCAGGCGGCAAAGATTGCTCTTGACTCAAGAGTGGTCGACTCTTTGGTTCATCTGCATGAAGCCAACCTGCCTCTGTTAGAGCAGGAGTTTGAGAAGATGATACTCTATGTCGGCCCCGGCGGCCGCATCGATCAGGCCGTGGTTGATCTTCTCGGGGTTGATGGCGGGGGCGGCAATATTTTTGCTTTTAGTGATGCGGTTTGCGAAGGTCGCGGAGTGAGGGCGCTTACCATCTTGGATGGCTTATTGAGGGCGAGGACGGAAGCCCTGCTTATCGTGGCGATGGTGGCTCGGCAATATCGCCTTTTGAGTCGCGCCGCCTCGTCGGAGTATCGCGGAGCCGCCTCTTCCACGTTGGCAAAAGCCTTGAAGGTGCCACCCTTTGTCGCCAAAAAACTGGTCAATCAAGCCAAAAGATTGAACCCGCCGAGCTATGCCACAGCCTTTGCCATTTTGCGAGATAGCGACCTCGCTATAAAAACTTCACGTTTACCCAAAACGATAATTCTCGAACGTATGGTTCTTAAATTGGCCGGGTTACGACCGTAAATTTATGAATATTCCTGATTATAATACTTGTTGTGAATTGCTTGAGCGTTACGAGGTACCTGAACACATTATTGATCACAGTCGTCAGGTGGCACTTATCAGCCTCTGCTTGCGAGAAGGCTTGATTGTTCAAGGGTTAGAGCTTGATCGGGGGCTCCTCTTAAGCGCTGGTCTGTTGCATGATATTGCCAAAATGGCCTCGATTGAGAACGGTCATGATCATGCCGAGCTTGGGGGTGAGTGGCTTGATAATGAAGGTTACCCGGAGATTGCCGAAATTGTTCGTAATCATGTTCGGCTCAATACCGATCTTGCCGGAGCCATAGTTGCCAAGGAGATTATCTATTATGCTGATAAACGGGTACGCCATGTCGAGATTGTTTCGGTTGTGGAGAGATTAGCTGATTTGCGGCAACGCTATGGGCTGAATTCTCCCTCTTTGACCCGGTTAGCAGATCTTGAAAAATTGACTCTGGCCGTGGAAAAAAAGATTTTTAGTTATCTTGATTTTCCACCCGAAGAGATTTTGCAACGTTGTCATGGTAAAAACTTATTGACATAAATGGCTTGAAGCAATATAAAGACCGTTCTGCCTCGCGACCCAGGCCTTTTGATGAGGCTAGGCTTGCGTCTATTGTCTGACAGGTGTCTATAAAACCCCGCATACGGGATATAAATATTTAATATTACAGAGAAAGAAGGGAATTAGATGGAAATCAAGGTAATCGACAATGATGTCGAAAAGGCGATTAAGATTCTCAAGAACAAGCTCAACAAATCGGGTCTGTTCCGTGAACTGAAAAAAAGACGGCACTATGAGAAACCGAGTGTGCGTAAAAAAAAGAAACATGCTGAAGCATTGAAGCGGCAGGCCAAGAAGAGACGTTTTGGTATGCGCTAAGTAAGATTGGTAAAAATAATTAAAAAAAGCCCCTTTACTGTTTGTGCAGTAAAGGGGCTTTTTTTGTGTAAGCTACGGTCTTAAATTATTTGACGGATTGGTTGACAATGCGGTTGTCGGCGTCAACCAGAATGGCTTTGGGGGTAAAGTTTTTTGCCTCATCTTCACTCATCGTGGCGTAGGCCGCAATAATTACCATATCACCTTTACGGGCCATCCTCGCCGCCGCCCCATTGATACAAATTTCACCATTATTACTTTCGCCTTCAATAGTGTAGGTGGTGAAACGGGCACCGTTGGTCAGGTTGTAGACCTGAACCTGTTCGAAGGGCAGAATACCGGAGGCCTCAAGCAGGGTTTTGTCAATCGTGATACTGCCTTCGTAGGAGAGATTGGCGTCGGTAACCGTCGCCCGATGGAGTTTCCCTTTAAACATATTTAGTAGCATAGTTGTAATCCTTTAATATTTATACCAATTTTAAAGTTGCAAGTTGTCAATTAAACGGGTTCCGCTCAGGTGAACTGCGATCAGCATTACCGCCGGTGTCGTGATCGGCCCGTTGATTTCGGTCAGGTTGAAGGCGTCGTAGACTTTGATATATTCAACTTGATAGGGACTTTCAAATTTTTCTTCAAGTTGGTTGAGAACAGCCCGGCAGAGTTGATCGCTCTCCCTGTTGCCTTGTTCATACAAGGATTTGGCCTGAGAGAGAGCCTGATAGATGTTAGCTGCCTCTTTTCGTTCTCGGGTTGGCAGGTTGGTGTTTCGAGAGCTCATAGCCAAGCCATCACTCTCTCGAACAATCGGCACTCCGATAATTTCAATGGGGAAGTTTAAATCGATGACCATGCGACGAATAACGGCCAGTTGCTGAAAATCCTTTTCCCCGAAAAAGGCTACGTTCGGCAAGGTCAGGTTGAAAAGCTTACTGACGACCGTGGTGACCCCCTGAAAGTGGCCCGGTCGGCCGGCCCCGCAAAGACCTTTGCTGATCTCTTTAACATCGACCGAGGTTTGAAAGAGGTCGGGATAGAGGTCTTCATTGGTCGGAGTGAAAACGACATCAACCCCGACTGCACGGCATTTGGCGAGATCCCCTTCAAGATCCTGCGGGTAACGATCAAGATCTTCGTTGGGGCCGAACTGAATTGGATTGACGAAGATTGAGACGATCACCAGGTCAGCTTTTTCCCGTGCCTTTTTCATCAGCATCAGGTGTCCGTCATGGAGGTAACCCATGGTTGGAACCAGGGCTATAGTTTTGCCTGCACGACGACTCTCAAGGGCAAAATCCTGAATTTCTTTAATCTGTTTTATCTGTTGCATAAAATTATCCGATTTAACTAAATGAGTGTTCCGCCCCCGGAAAGGTGCCCTCTTTGACTTCGCGGCTGTAGTTCTCAAGAGCTTTTCTGGTTTCCAGGCCTAAATCCGCATACTGTTTGACAAAAGATGGGCGGAAACGGTCAAAGAGGGTGAGCATATCGTGGAGCACCAGAACCTGGCCGTCGCAGCCGGGACCGGCACCGATACCGATAGTTGGGATCTCAAGGGATTGACTGATTTCGGTGGCGATGTCGGTTGGGACGCACTCAATAACCACGGCAAAGGCTCCGGCTTCGGCGACTGCCTGGGCATCTTTAAGTAGACGTTCTTTTTCACGTTGGACTTTGAAGCCGCCGAGTTGGTTGACCGCCTGCGGGGTTAAGCCGATATGGCCGCAGACCGGAATGCCGATGTCGACCAACGCTTTGATCGTCGCTCGCATGCTGACCCCGCCTTCGAGCTTGACCGCTCCGGCGCCGGTCTCTTTCATGATCCGTCCAGCCTGGAGTTTGGCATCTTCGATGCTGATTTGGTAGCTCATAAAGGGGAGATCAATAATTACCAGGGCATGTTCGGTGCCGCGGACAACCGCCCGGCCGTGATAGATCATCTCGTCAACGGTTACCGGCAGGGTATCCTTGTAGCCGGCCACCACGACCCCGACTGAATCTCCAACCAAAATAGTGTCGATTTGGCTTTGGTCAAGGAGGCGGGCGAAGGGATAGTCGTAGCCGGTGACCATGGTGATTTTTTCACCATTTTTTTTCATTTCGGTAAGGCTGGTTGTAGTTACTGTTTTAGCCATAAAATTATTCCTTTAAAAATAAAAAAAGCCCGCTTCGTCAAGAGAAGGCGGGCTTAACAGTACGGATCGCTAACACCGATCCGTACTGTAATAATGGTTTAAGTCCGGCCGTCTCAGTCTTCAGATTTTAGAAGATCCAAGCGGGGTCGAGATTCAGTTGTCTGAAGCTCGACGGGATTATATGTCAATCTGTTGAAATTCTTTCAATTACGAACAGAGAGCGGCAAGCCACTCTACAGCCTTATCGTCGCTGACCCGGCTGGTGTTGATCACGACATCGTAAAGGTTTTGGTCGCTCCAATCCTGTTTGAAGTAGAACTTGATATATTCGCGGCTCTTTTTATCTTTTTCATCAATTAGTTTTTGCGCCTGAGCGTTATTTAAATCGGAATTTGCGATCTGAAGACGGGCGATGCGATCAGCCATGGAAGCGATAATTCTAACGTTGATAACCGCAGATTGATCGCGCAAAATACATTGGCCGCCACGACCGACAATCATGACATTGGGGCGTTGCCCTAATTCTGAAATAACCTTGCAGATCATCTCCCGGTAGATATCGCTGTCGATCCATCCTTGTGTGTCAAGAGAGTAGGGGATCTTGTCGCGCTCATCATAGGTCGTTTCCGTTTCTTCAACTTCATCCTGTTTGTGAGACTTTTTGAAGATATCGAGATCAATGATGCGTGAGAGGTAAGCCTTGACATTGATATGGCCCTCTTCCTCAAATTCCATGACTTCCTGGTGCGATACCTTGGCCTGATCAGCTACCTGTTTGACGATATCTTTGTCAAGATAGTCATAGTCAATTTTTTGGGCCAGGCGTTTGGCAATCTCCAGGCCTCCTGAAGCGAACTCTTTGGAAATCGTAATAACCGGCATCATCTACTCCTTAAAGTAAAGGGGACAAAGTATCCCCTTAATATGTTAAGGGGATGGGCTCTTTCGTCTTAAATATTGCAGGGCCTTCATAAACAATTTTTTCGGTCATGTCAAACGAAAATCATTATTTTCACGAGGGAAATTAATTCTTCCTCGGTCGTCGCCATGCTTTTTGGTGGACATGATCGCGGTGAATTGTTATATCCGGCTGTCTGTTTTTCTCTGACATTTAACGCAAAATGGTCAATACTTTATCATTGGTCACAAAATACACGAAAGCACACAAAAAAAATCGTGCTTTTTTCGTGTGCTTTCGTGGCTAATGAGTGAGACCGAATTATTTGGATAACCTGTATGGTTCCGGTTGTGCCGGATTAGGGTAGGTATTTTTTATGATTATTGAAACCTTTATGACAAAATTTCTTCGTTATCAGAATCAACGTTATCTGACTTTTGATGACTTTACGGAGCAAAAATTGGCGCGCGGTAACCGGGATCGCGAATATCTTCTCTATGTTCATATCCCTTTTTGTGAAGAGCTATGCCCTTATTGCTCTTTCAACCGCTACAAATTTCAAGAAGATCGGGCTCGGCGCTACTTTGCCGCCCTGCGCCGGGAGATTAAACTTTATAGTGAGCGTGATTTCAAATGTTCCGGGGTCTATGTCGGGGGCGGCACTCCGACGGTTCTGCCCGAAGAGTTGGCTGAAACTTTGCACCTGATTCGTGAGAGTTTCCCGGTACGCGAGGTTTCGGTTGAAACCAACCCCAATCACTTGACCGATGAGATCGTCACGATTCTCAAACAGGCCGGTGTCAATCGTCTATCGGTTGGGGTGCAGAGTTTTGATGACTCTCTCTTGAAATCCATGGAGCGTTACCATAAATATGGCAGCGGGGCTGAGATGGAGGCTAATATTAAGCGTTATACGGGGAGTTTTGATACGCTTAATATTGATATGATCTTTAACTTTCCGTTACAATCATTAGAATCTTTGCAACGTGATCTAGAGATTATCAAGGGTATTCCGGCCGACCAGGTGACTTTTTATCCCCTGATGGTCTCGACTGCAACTGAGAAGATTATTAAAAAGACCCTGGGTAAGGTCGATTATCGACGGGAAAAGCTCTACTATCAGGAGATCTTCAAACAGCTTGAAGGCGATTATCGGCCGGGTTCGGCTTGGTGTTTTTCCCGTCAGAAGGCGATGATCGATGAGTACATCGTCGATTTTGATGAGTATCTGGGGGTCGGCAGCGGCTCTTTCAGTTATCTGAATGGAAAAATTATGGCCAATACCTTCTCGATTGAAGACTACTGTGACAAACTTGAACATGACCAGCCGGCAGTTGCTTTTTGTAAAGATTTTTCTCTGATTGAGAGGATGCGTTACGATTTTATGATCAAACTTTTTGGTACGAGTATCGACATGGCCGAGATTCGGAAGCGTTACGGAAATCTTTTTGCCGAGGGTCTCTGGAAAGAGTTGGCTCTTTTTAAAGGGCTTAAGGCGCTTAAAGAGGATGGTAACCAGCTCTCTCTGACTCCCAAAGGTTACTATTACTGGGTCATCATGATGCGCGAGTTTTTTATCGGGGTCAACAATTTTCGTGATATCTGTCGTGATCAGGTCAAAGGCAATAAGGAGTAGAGAAAATGCCAAAAAAACCTGAATCGCAAAAATCGGATCTGCGAGACCTGCGAAAACCGAAACATAAATCTGATCTGCAACTCAGGCTGGCCGAAATGCCGGCGGTTGATGAACTCCTCCATGAAGCTTCCCGGCGGGGATTGTTGCCTCATTTTCCCCGCACTCTGGTCGGGGAGTTGCTTCGTTCACAGCTTAAAACTATTAAAGATCGGGTGGTCAGGGAAAATCTGCAGGTCAAAGAACTTTTTTCACCAGAGACTTTCTGGCCTGCAATCGAAAGTTCCCTGGAAGAGTTTTTAGCCCCTAGTCTCAAAGTGGTGATCAATGCGACGGGGGTGGTTATCCATACTAATTTGGGACGTTCACCGTTGTCGGCCGCAGCTGCCGACCAAATTGCGGCCGTTGCCGGGCGTTACTCTAATCTGGAGTATGATCTTGAAACCGGTTCCCGCAGTATTCGCTATGCCAATGTTGAAGATCTGCTTTGTCGTCTGAGCGGGGCCGAGGCGGCGATGGTGGTCAATAATAATGCCGGAGCCGTATTGCTGGCGCTTTCGGCCTTGGCCGACGGCCGTGAGGTGGTGGTTTCTCGAGGCGAGTTAGTTGAGATCGGCGGCGCATTCAGAATTCCGGAAATTGTCGTTCAGGGCGGGGCGATTTTGCGTGAAGTCGGGGCGACCAACCGGACTCACCTTAAAGACTATGAGGCGGCAATAAATGAAGAGACCGCACTCTTGTTGAAAGTTCATACCAGTAATTATCGTTTACTCGGGTTTACCGGACAACCTGAAGTGCGGGAGTTGGTGGCGCTGGGGCGAAAACACGAAATCCCGGTGATTGAAGATCTGGGCAGTGGTAATTTACTTGATCTTAAAGCCTATGGTCTGCCTGATGAGCCGACAGTGCGGGAAGTTATGGCGAGCGGGGTTGACTTGGCTACATTCAGCGGCGACAAACTCCTGGGCGGCCCCCAGGCGGGAATCGTGGTCGGGCGTAAAGATCTGATCGAGAAGTTAAAGAAGCATCCCCTTAACCGGGCTTTGCGCATCGACAAAATGACGCTGGCCGGGCTTGAGGCGGTGCTTAAATGTTTTCTCGACCCGCTGACCGTCGTCGATAAGATTCCGACGTTGAAGATGCTGACGTTGACCGAAGCCGAATTAAAGAAACGGGCCCAAAACCTGCGTCGAACCATCATCCGCCATTGCGGAACCGATAGTGAATTACAACTTAAAATCGAGCCGAGCACCTCCCGGGCCGGAGGCGGCACCATGCCCATGGTCGAACTCCCAACGTTTTGCCTATTCCTGCGAATCCCGGGAAAAAGCTCCGCCGCATTGGAGAAATACCTGCGTAGCCGCTCCCTCCCAATCGTCGCGCGGATTGTCGACGACTGGCTGGTTTTCGACCCCCGCACAATCTTTCCCGACGAATTTCCAGAGATAGCCCGGGCTTGTCAGGAGTTGGTGGACTTGTAAAAAAACAGTTGTATTCAGCTAGAAGAAAGTAACCCGGGATATCGGGTTACTTTCTTCCACTTCTTACGCAAAATTTTTGTTTTTCCAGCGCTCATTACGCCAAAATTGCGAAACTCACTCGTACCCCGTTCAGACAGTCGCAATTTTTTTGGCTTCTTTCGCTGGGAAAAACGACAAAATTTTGCGAGACGTTACAGAAAACAACCCGATATCCCTAGAATTCATCTAAGCAAAGTTACCTCTAATTCCGGGGCTCGGAATTCCGGGGACACCTTACTTATCTTTCACAATTGAAAACTGCCCCCCCCTCTCAAAAAAAAACGGCAAAAAGAAGGAATACAGGGGCAGCTGAATAGTTGCGTTTATTTAACCTGATTGTAGGCCCACTCAAGCCAAGGCATAAATGTTTCAAGATCGCTCTTTTCTACGGTTGCACCACACCAGATACGCAGACCTGAAGGCGCATCGCGGTACGCGCCGATATCCAGAGCTACATTCTCATCGGCAAGGAGTTTGATCAGCGCTTTTACCTTGTCGGCTTCCAGATCAAGAATCAGGCAGACACTGGTATTTGAACGCTCCTTCTCTTCTTTGGCGAGGAAGTTGATCCACTCGTTGGCAGCGACAAAATTACTGATTACAGCCAGATTGCTTTCACTTTTTTTGATCGAAGCTTCCAATCCGCCGATCTCTTCGATCCAGTTCAAGGCATCAAGATAGTCGGCTACGGCCAGCATGGAAGGGGTGTTAATGGTTGCACCGGTAAAAATGCCGTCAATCAGCTTGTTGCCTTTGGTCATCCGGAAAATTTTGGGCATCGGCCAGTTTGGGGTATAGGACTCAAGGCGGGCGACCGCACGTGGGCTTAAGATAAGCACCCCATGGCCGCCTTCACCGCCAAGGACTTTCTGCCAGCTGAATGTGGTGACGTCGAGTTTTTCCCAGGCCATCGGCATGGCGAAAACTGCTGAGGTGGCATCGCAGAAAGTCAAACCTTCACGAGAATCGCTGATCCAGTCAGCATCGGGAACCTTGACGCCGGAGGTGGTGCCGTTCCAGGTAAAGACGATGTCCTTTTTTTGATCGGCCCGGCTCAAATCCGGGAGTTGACCATAATCCGCAGTATGGGCGGTGACGTCAAGTTTCAGTTGATTTTTTATATCTGACAGCCAGCCGCTGCCGAATGATTCCCAAGCGAAAACATCAACCGCACGCTCACCCAGCATCGACCACATCGCCATCTCCATGGCTCCGGTATCGGAAGCCGGCACGATACCCACTTTGTAATCGGCGGGAATCTTAAGGATGGCTTTGGTTTGCTCGATGGCGTCACGCAAAGCCTTTTTGCCCACGGCGCTGCGATGGGAGCGGCTGAGAGTTTCAAGTTGAAGATTGCTGACATCGTAACCCGGACGTTTTGCGCATGGGCCGGAAGAAAAGTAGGGACGTAGAGGTTTTTTTTCTGGTTGCATAACGGTTTCCTTATCTCTTAAGTTTGGGGGTTGTGCAGGAAAAATGTTCTGTAAAAATGATTAATTGTGACTAGGAGCCTGTCTGAGAATGTCTTTTTTTCCCATATCTGCGTTATGCTCAAAAAATTATCCTCGGAATACTTAATGTATGCCTGCGGTAATTTTCTTCGCATGCCTTGATCTGAGAAAAAAATCCTATTCTCGGACAACCTCCTATGTAGGGCTCTATATCAGAAAATGATGAAAAATGCATATAAAATCATTTTGGGTCTGGCTTGACTTTTATGGGTTGTCAGTATATACTATTTACATATACTATAATGAACTATTATAAGGGGGTCTTTTAATGAAAACTATCTCGTTGAAACTTGATGATTCTATCTTTGGTGAGACCGAAGATATTATTGGCCGGTTGAAACAATCCCGCAACCGATATATCAATGAAGCGGTAGATTACTATAACAAAATTCAAAAACGCAAAAAACTGGAGCAGGCATTGCAAAAAGAGTCTTTGGTGGTTAAAGAAGATTCTATGTCAGTTCTAAAAGAGTTTGAGGTTTTTGAATATGAAAGTTAAACAATTTGAGATCTGGCTTGCCGATTTAAACCCGCAAACTGGAACTGAACCCGGTAAAACCAGACCCGTCCTGGTTGTTCAGACAAACTTGCTCAACCAGGTTTCACATCCATCATCCCTGGTTTGCCCCCTGACAACCAACATCAAGTTGAAATCTGAAATTTTACGAGTTCATATCGGATCTGAAGGTTCCGGCCTGAAAGAGAAGAGTGACGTAATGATTGATCAGATTCGGGCGATTGATAATCAGAGGCTTACCCGGAAAATCGGCCATTTACCGGAAGGATTGATAGGTAAATTAAAAGAAAATCTGATGATTATTCTGGATTTGGATTAAAATGGCATTCAGGTTAACATTACTTGCGGGCAGCGCTTGCGTTGGGTTGAGTCAATTGTGAGGTTTGCTGTAATCTATCTGCAAGCCAGAGCTTGATAATTGATTGTCGGGGCACACCGAGTCGCCTGGCTTCTTTATCCAGAGACTGGATCATCCAGAGTGGGAAATCAACATTTACCCTTTTTTGTTCCTGTTTAGGTCTTCTGGATTTTGCGAGATCAAGTTGTTTGAGAACACTCTTTCCCTCATCAAATTTGTGGTCAAAATCTTCAGCTTTCATATATTTTAATCTCCTCATATCTTGCCCGGCGTACAGAGATAATTCTGGTGTTTTCTCCGCGATACGTGATGATACCTGACCAGTGTTTTTCAGCTATCTTGCCAACAACTAAAAACCTCTCTTCGTCTGTTGTTCTGGCCGGGATCTCCAATAGGTAGGAATCTTCCCAGAGTGCCTGGGCCTCAATAAAATCAATTCCATGTTTCTTTTTGTTGATGTATGATTTGGAGGGGTCGAATTCGAATTTCATAGTATAATTATTATACCTAATAGATGTATTATTGTCAATAGTTTGAAGTTGAAGAAGGGGCAGGTCTTGAAATAGTTGGCGGTTGTAAGGTTCGCGTAAAGCCAGAACTTTCACCCGCCATTTGTCAAGATGTGACCTCGATAGTGGTCGCGAAGCAAAGTTCGCGGTTGCTCGCTTCTACCTTTCATGGCAGGTTTTTCTGAGTTAGGTAAGGTGTCCCCGGAATTCGGTGTCCCCGGAATTCGGAAAACTTCACTCTTGCTCGGTGTGGGGACAGACCTCCAGGCGCCGGCTGCAAGCCGGTTGCCGCTCTGAGCTCTGTCCCCTTCGAAGCCGGGCGAAGCCCATATCAAAACTAACCGGTTTTAACTTAACAGTGAGACGTTAACCGGGAATTTTCGATTAATTGATGATCCCCATGAACCCCATTAATTTAAAAAATAAGTTGAAAAATGGTTGGATTATTCGATAAAGAGGATTATGGTGGAAGAAATGAAATTTCAGGGATTGGGGAAGTTATGTGGAGAAGTAGAAAATTTTTAGTTGTTTGCTTGGTAATAGTTGCGGTTTTGATGCCGTTATTGGGTTGGGCCTGGGTGATTGGCGGGTTTGAGGTGCCGGCGAAGCCGGTGAAGGTGAAGCCCAATCCGCAGGCAGTTGTTGGTTCAGGTTCGGGGCGTTCAGGCGGGGGCTCGGTTCCAGCTTCGCAAAATGGTGCAGGTGCAGGCTCAAATTTTACTGATCCGGTAACCGGGATGGAGTTTATCTGGGTGCCGCAGGGCTGTTTTCAGATGGGAAGTCCGTCGGGAGAAAAGGGTCGAGATAGTGATGAAGGTCCGGTACACCGGGTTTGTCTTGATGGTTTTTGGATGGGGAAATATGAGGTAACGCAAGGTCAGTGGCAGAAGATTACGGGTAATAATCCGTCGAGGTTCAAGAAGGGTAATAACTATCCGGTGGAAAAGGTTTCCTGGAATGATTGTCAGGAGTTTATCAAAAAGCTCAATCGCCGGAGCGGTAAAAATTTCCGTCTGCCGACCGAGGCTGAATGGGAGTACGCCTGCCGGGCGGGGACGACGACACCGTTTAGTTTCGGTTCGACGATTTCAACTGATCAGGCTAATTATGATGGCAACTACACTTATGGCCGTGGCCGCAAAGGGGTTTATCGGAAGTCGACTGTTTCGGTTGGTAGTTTTCGCCCCAACGCTTTTGGCTTGTATGATATGCATGGTAATGTCTGGGAGTGGTGCTCAGATTGGTATGATAGTGGTTATTATAAAAACAGTCCTGAGCAAAATCCGCAGGGTGCCAGTTCTGGTTCGAGCCGCGTTTTTCGCGGCGGCTGCTGGAGCAGCAGCCCGTGGTGCGTGCGTTCGGCTAATCGCGGCTGGCTCAGGCCGGGCAGTTACTTCAACATCCTTGGGTTCCGGCTGGTCTCCCCAGGACGGCGGTAGCCGGGTTAGTAAGAAAGAGAGAAAAAGCAAGCCAGATAATGGAACGAAGCTTACAGTCAGGGGCGTGGTGGTTGGCCGAGCCGGTAGGCGGGACAACCACAACGACCCGGACAGTAAGCGGAGTGGGCAAATCAGAAAGGAAATAGTTGTTGGAGAGGTTTTTGACGAGACCGCGAAAGCGGTCGAAAATTTTGAGTTTTTTATTTTTTTGTGATGTTGGATTTAGGTATATTGTATGCAATATCGACTGTTTACAATCCCCTGTTATGATGGCGAAGCTGAACTTGAAGAGCTTAATCGGTTTTTACGTTCGGTCAAGGTTCTTCAAGTTGAGCGTCAATTTTTTTCCCAAGATCGGGTCTGGCAGATGATGGTTGAGTATCAGGAGGGCGCTGATGGCGGCTCATCAGCCGTTCGTGGGGGACAGAAAAAAGTGCGGATCGATTATCGTGAGGTTTTGGAGCCGGATCAGTTTGCGCTTTTTGATCGCTTGCGGAGTTGGCGTAAAGAGCAGGCGGAAGTTGAAAAAATTCCGGCTTACGTGATTTTTACTAATGAACAGCTTGCAGCAGTTACCCGCCTGGATAAGGTTGGTTATGCCGCTCTTGAATCAATAGATGGGATTGGTAAGGCCCGGCTGGAGAAATATGGAGCTCAAATCCTGGAAATTTGGCAAAATCAGACAGAGGGCGCGTATAATGAGGCGGTTGTAGACAATGGTGCGGCGAGCCGGTAATCTCTACGAAAAAATTGCCGACCCGGATAATCTGCGTTCAGCTTATCTTAAGTCCCGGCGCGGCAAAGCGGCGCGGCCGGCGGTGCTTGATTATGCTCTCGATCTTGATAATAGTTTAAATAATCTGCGCCGTGGTTTACTTTCTTCGGCACAGTTAGAGCTGGGCGATTACCGTTATTTTATGGTTTATGATCCCAAACCACGAATGATTTGTGCGGCCTCCTTTAATGAACGGGTTCTGCATCACGCCGTGATGAATGTTTGTGAACCGGCCTTTGAAAGTTACGCAATTTTTGATTCTTATGCCTGTCGCAAAGGTAAGGGTGGTGAACGGGCCGTAAAACGGGCGCAATATTTTTGCGGGAAATATCCCTGGTATCTAAAACTCGATATTCGTAAATATTTTGACTCGATTTCACATCAGGTTTTGCAGAAAAACCTGAGCCGGCGGTTTCGTGAAAAGCGCTTGCTCGATCTCTTTGCGGAAATCCTGGCAACCTATGAAACTTTTCCCGGTAAGGGTTTGCCGATTGGTAATTTGATCTCACAGCATCTGGCAAATTTTTATCTTGGCCGTTTAGATCATTGGCTGCAAGAGAAGGTCGGGGTTAAGGGGTATCTTCGTTATATGGACGATTTTCTCATCTTCTCTCAAGATAAACAGGTTTTAAAGGGGTGGTGGACGCTTATTGAAACTTTTCTGGCGGCGGAACTGGGTTTGCGGGTAAAGAGTAATGGTCAGCTTAACCGCACGTCGTGTGGGATTCCTTTTCTCGGCTATCGCATATTTGCGCAGAAGTTACGCCTTGGCTCACTTTCACGGCGGCGTTTTCAGTATAAATTCAAACTTTATGAAAAGTTCTATGAGAAAGGTGTCTGGGATGAAACTGCATTACAAAAGCATGTTGAACCTTTGCTGGCTTTTGTGAGAAAGGCCGAAACCACGGGATTGCGATGTCGGGTGCTTGAGAATTCCGGGTTATGTGACAATTACTGAATTTTTGAGTTGCAAAGTAAGAGCTCTAACGCTATAAAAGTTACGGTCACTATTCATAAGGTTCGAACCGCGTTAATCGCGGCGGCAGCTGGAACAACAACCCGAGGAACGTGCGATCGGCTAATCGCAACAGGAACAGGCCGGGCAATCACAACAACAACCTTGGGTTCCGGCTGGTATCCCCAGCCCGGCGCAAGCGGTGATGGATTTCACTAAAGCGTCGTCCCGAATAGTGTCCGGTTCCGGTAACAGGCTTACATGGTATCTTTTTTGCCGGACAAAATTGCTTGACCCCGAAACGGGTTGGTAGCTGGAGCCGGAGCCGGAGAAGCGGTCGGCGAAGATTCGTTTCGGGGGTTTGTTGACGAAAAGAGAACTCGAGTCAGAATTCTTCCTTTGGGAAGAGAGTAAAGAGAGAGGATATAAAATGCGGAGTTTACGATGGGTAGTTAGAGCCGGGGTGTTGGTTTTATTTATTCTGATTTTTGCCGGCGGTGGGGTTTTTGCCGCCGACTACTGCGATATGGCGCGGGATATTGCGGAGCGGGCGGCGAAGACCTTTAACCGGGATCAGGAAAAAGGGATCAAGCTTTTTATCAAGGCGCATAATCTTTGCAAAAAACCGCTCTATGCCTATAATCTCGGGATCGCCTATTTTGAGTATGGGAACCCGGCTGAGGCGGAGAAGTTTCTCGCCGAGGCGGTTAAGGGTGACGGCAGTCGGGCCAAGTGGCTTAATGACTATGCCGGGGTGATTCTGTTGCGCTCCGGTGATGCGAAAAAGGCACTCCAGATGGCGGAGAAAGCCTGGCGGTTGGCAAGCGATAGCAGCGGGTTGAAACCGGCGATCGCCGAGACTCTGGCTGAGGCGCAGATGCGAACCGGTCAAGGGCTTGTCGCCTTGAAAGGGATTAGATCGGCGGCGCTGAGTGCACCTTCTGAAAAACGGCTGCAAACCGCGATGCAGAAGATTGAGAGCCGTTATATCCAGGCGGCCCTGCAACTGGTGCGTGAGGGGAAAAAGCGTGAAGGTTTTTTAGTTTTGGAGAAAGGGGCTGATTTTAGTGCCTTAACCGCGAAAACCTACTGTCTTGCCCTGGCCCGCGATGGAGCGGGTGAGAAGGCTTTGGCGGCGGCGGCGAAATTTGCCAGGCGTTATCCGGCTGAGCTTGATCAGGTCTGGAGTGAGGTGGTCGCGGCTGAGTGCGATCGGCTTTATCGCCGTTTTCAGGCGGGCGAGCGGGCGCAGGCGATGCAGATGGCGAAAGCTTTGCACGAAAAATATGATTTTGATAAAGATTTCAAGGTGGCCTACGACAAACTTTTTGAGGCTTATCTTGCCGATGATGTGACGATTGCGGTGGCGCGGCCGCAAACCGGCAAAGCTTATGGCCGGGCCGCGTCCGGCGAGGTTGATCTGGAGCTGGCCCTGGCCTCGGCCTTTGGTGAAAAGAGTGAGTCCGGCGGGGAAAATATCAACCTTGGGACGGCCCTGGATCAGGATAAAAATATTCGTCAGGGCAAGCTTAAACGTAAACACGGAATCGCTCTGGTGATCGGGAATCAACATTACAAAGAGCACGGTTACGGGGTTCCTGACGTTAAATATGCCGGGCGCGACGTTGCGGTTATGAAAAAATATCTGATTAAGACCATGGGCTTTAAGGAAGATAATATCATTACTGCCCACGATGCCAGTTTCAGTAAAATGCGGAGTCTTCTGGGCACGCCGGAAAATCCGAAAGGCAAACTTTACAACTATGTTAAAGCTGAAAAAGGCCGGGCCGAGGTTTTTGTATATTATGTTGGTCACGGCTCACCCTCGGCAAAAAGTGGTGAGGCCTATCTGGTGCCGGTTGAAGCCGAGGTCGATTATCTTGAGAGCAGTGCCTATCCTCTAAGTCTTTTTTACCGCAATCTTGAATTTTTAGAGGCAAAATCGGTGATGGTCGTGCTTGACGCCTGTTTCTCCGGTGATTCCGCCGGCGGCACACTTTTTAAGGGGATCAGCCCGACAGTCTTGAAAAATGTTGAGCCGGTACGTGAACTCAAGCGAAACTCTTTTGTTTTGTGCGGGGCCGGTAAAAATCAGGTTTGTGCTTGGTATAAAGAGAAAAACCACTCGCTGATGACTTACTATTTTCTTGAGGCGCTGCAAGGTCGGGCCGATAGTAACGGTGATGACAGTCTGAGTGTTGGCGAGGTTTATGAATATGTTCAGGATAAGGTTAGCAGTAAGACTCTGCGGGACTCCACCTCCCGTGAGCAGAACCCCAAAATTTTGGGTAATCTTGACCTTGTTCTGGCAGAGTTAGAATAGATGGGGAATTGTTTGCAAAATCTTGTTGCAATCTTGTTTTTGGGGTGCTTGTTACTTCTTGTCGGTTGTCATCCGGCGGCGGTTGAGACGCGGAGTCTTGGTGGTTTTAGCGACAGTTATGCCGAGGTCGTGCTTAAGCTTTGTCAAAGTAGTGTGAAAAAAGGTGAGATGGTTGCGGTCAGTGCCTTTTATGATGGTGATAACGGCGATTTTACCGCTTTGGGCGATCAATGGCGCGACCGGGCCGAGGCGGCGTTGGCCGGAGGTGATATTAAAGTTCGGGCGGTACGCGATATGGGCTTGATTCTTGATAGCCTGGAGAGTGCCGATAGCGACAGAGATTTTAACGAAAGTCAAATCTGGCGTGCAAGCGGCAGTGACTATCTTTTGGTTGGGCGTTACTATCTCTATGAGGGCGGCGATGAAAAAGAGCCGGACTATCTTGAGCTCAAGATAAATCTCTTGAAAAATTGTGATCGAACCGTAGTCAAAGCGACGACCTGGCGCACTAAATTGACGCCGGGCTGGCAATCGCGGGCGGCAGTTATTCGGGGCAATATTTACCATAAAGCGATTGAGGTGGTGGGGCCGGGGTCTGCGAGTGCGGGGCCTGAACTTAAAGTTGAGCTGGATCGCAATCCTCCTTGCTACCCCGCCGGTGCGAGAATTTCGTTAAAGATTAAAAGTGAGCCCGGCGTCTATCTCTATATTTTGAATATTGCGGCCGATAATTCAGTAACCATCAATTATCCCAATCGCTTTTTGCCGAAAAAGCGGCTTGCGGGCTCTAAATTTATCTTCCCGCCGCCCGATATGAGCCGCCTTCATCTCTATGTCTATCCGCTGCCCGGCAACTCTTCAGGGCGCGAGTCTTTTAAGGTGATCAGTGCCTTTGAAGAACTCGATTTTTCCTTTCTCAAGGTTCCCGAAGGTCAGATTTTCGCCGGAGCCAAAGCCGCCGACCTCAAAGAGGTACTTGCCGTTTTGCAAAACAGTGCCGGTTGGAGTGAGGTGGTTTTGCCTTATCGGGTGGGGAGAGGTTGCAATTAACAAATTGAAAAAAATTAAATATGGATTGTTCCTGTTTGGGTTGGGGGCGTTGCTGGTTGTGGTTGGCGCCGGGTTCAGCCGGGCCGCAGCGGCTGAAAATCTGCAGGCTGTAGTGCGGGTTAAGAAAGCTAATGTTCGCACAGCTCCCAACAAGCATAGCCGGCGTATTTTTTCGCTCCCGCGCAAGAGTAAGGTGAGAGTGCTCAAAGAGTGTGATCGGTGGCTTTTTATCGCCACCGATAAAGGTCGTCGGGGTTGGATATTCAAAACGTTGGTGCGGATTGTCAAACCAAAAAAGGTCAAACCGGAGATCGAATTTTTTAGTAGTGGTCTGGAATCGGAACAGGTTGTTTTTTTTGATTCGCTGGTCAATCGTTTACGTTCGCAACTGGCTGCCGTTAAAATTCGGCGTTTCGCTTTGGTCGTTTCCCGGCTCGATGCCGATAGTGCCGATAGCTCCTCGGTATCGGGTTCTCAGTCGGGCGGGGCTTTAGCACCATCGTGGCTTCTGGTTTTACAAGTTCCTTTCAGCCGGGCTCTCTATGAACAGGAGAGAGGCGATGATCTTGAGGTTGGCACCATCGATCTGCTGCCCTACCAGGGTTATCTGAAAGTGATGCTTGAGGGTCGCGATTTGGTGATTGTTGAGATGAAAAAAAATCCTCAATTATGGGCTTCGGCCGGAACCGCTTTGGGGGCGGTGCAGGTTTTGATTGTGCTGAAGAGTGAGAGTCGTGATCAGGTGGCTTTGAGTGGTTTTAAGGATCGCGGTTTTCCGGTTTTTAACGACTATATCATTCTCGAAATGCATGGCTTTTCACCGTTCTCTTTGACTTCTGTGTTGCCTGCCAATGTTGCCGACTTTAATAAGTTCGTTCTGCCTTCACCGCAACTTGCCGACGGTAGCCGGGCTCCGGCGGCCTTAGCCCATGATTTTTTCGGTTTCCCTTATTGATTTGTAACTATTCAGCGTAATGTACTTTTCAAACTATCTCGATACGGGGACATTGCTCCAGGCGGCGGCGCAAGCCTTTATGCCGATCTGAGCTGTGTCCCCCTCGAAGCCGGGCGAAGCCAATGTTCG